>CAXSDY010000001.1:0-47597 GCA_964235835.1 uncultured Sphingomonadaceae bacterium
AGCACAACGACCTCGACAACGTCGGCTACACCGCGCGCCACCACACCTTCTTCGAAATGCTCGGCAATTTCTCGTTCGGCGACTATTTCAAGGAGCAGGCGATCCATCACGCCTGGACGCTCGCCACGGGCGAATGGGGCCTCGATCCCGATCGGCTGACGGTCACCGTCTACCATACCGACGACGAGGCCGCAGCGCTGTGGCGCAAGATCGCCGGTCTGCCCGACAGCCGTATCATCCGCATCGCGACCAAGGACAACTTCTGGGCGATGGGCGATGACGGCCCGTCGGGCCCGTGCTCGGAAATCTTCTACGACCATGGCGACCACATACCCGGCGGGCCGCCCGGCAGCCCCGACGAGGATGGCGACCGCTTCGTCGAGATCTGGAACCTGGTGTTCATGCAGCATGAGCAGGTCGGTGGCCAAGTGGTTGGTGATCTTCCGAAGAAGTCGATCGACACGGGCATGGGCCTGGAGCGAATCGCGGCCGTCATGCAGGGCGTGCACGACAATTATGAAACGGACACGTTCAAGGCGCTGATCGCGCAGAGCGAGGCCCTGACCCGGACGACCGCGCAGGGTGAGCGTCGGGCCAGTCACCGGGTGATCGCCGATCACCTTCGCGCCTCGGGCTTTCTCGTTGCTGATGGAGTGCTGCCCGCCAACGAAGGCCGGGGCTATGTCCTGCGCCGGATCATGCGTCGCGCGATGCGTCACGCCCATCTGCTCGGCGCGAGCGAGCCGCTGATGCACCGCCTTGTCCCGGCACTCGTCGCCGAGATGGGCGCGGCCTTCCCCGAACTGGTCCGCGCGCAGGCGGCGATCGAATCCACGCTGGCGCAGGAGGAGGTGCAATTCCGCCGCACCCTCACCAACGGCCTGCGCCTGCTCGACGAAGCGACCGGCGACTTGCCGTCGGGCGGCACCCTGCCGGGCGCGACCGCGTTCAAGCTCTACGATACGTTCGGTTTTCCCTACGATCTGACCGAAGACGCGCTTCGCGCCCGCGGTCTCGCGGTTGACCGCGCTGGCTTCGACCAGGCGATGGCCGCGCAGAAAGCGGCTGCCCGCGCCGCGTGGAAGGGCTCGGGCGAGCGCGCGTCCGACGACCTGTGGTTCGACCTGGTCGAGGAACATGGCCCGACTGAATTCATCGGCTACTCCGGCCACGAAGGCGAAGGGATCGTGCTGGCGATCGTCAAGGATGGCGAGCGCGTGGAGCAGGCCGCTGCCGGCGACGCGGTGCAGCTGATCCTCAATCAGACCCCTTTCTACGGCGAGAGCGGAGGTCAGGTGGGGGACGCAGGAAAACTTACCAACCCCAATGGCTTAGAAGCCGACGTTGGTGAAACGTCGAAGCCACTCGGGAAGCTTCACGCGCTGGCGACCGCCGTGCGCGGGGGCACGGTCAAGGTCGGTGACGTCGTGCATCAGTCGGTCGATATCGATCGCCGCGACGCGGTCCGCGCCAATCACTCCGCAACCCACCTGCTTCATGCCGCGCTTCGTCATCGCCTGGGCGATCACGTGACCCAGAAGGGCAGCCTGGTCGCGCCGGATCGCCTGCGGTTCGACTTCGCCCACAACGCCGCGCTGACCCCCGCCGACATCGCCGCGGTGGAGGCGGAGGTCAACGCGCACATCCGCCACAACCAGCCGGTCACCACCCGCCTGATGACCCCCGACGATGCGATCGAGGCGGGGGCGATGGCGCTGTTCGGCGAGAAGTACGGTGACGAGGTTCGCGTGCTCTCGATGGGGCGCAACAGCGATGCCGACTATTCCGTCGAGCTGTGCGGCGGGACGCATGTCACGGCGCTTGGCGACATCGCCCTGTTCAAGATCGTCTCGGAGACCGCGGTATCCTCCGGCGTCCGCCGCATCGAGGCATTGACGGGAGAGGCGGCGCGTCAGTGGCTGTTGCATCGCGACGAGCGGCTGCGCGAAGCCGCGGCCACGCTCAGGTCCTCGCCGGACGAGGTCCCGGCCAGAGTCGCCGCGCTGATCGACGAGCGACGCAAGCTCGAGCGCGAACTCGCCGAAGCGAAGAAGGCGCTCGCCATGGGTGGCGGAGCCAAGGCGGAGGCCTCGGCAGCCGAAGAGATCGGCGGCCATGCCTTCGCAGGGCGGATCGTCGATGGCCTCGATCCCAAGACCTTGCGCGCGGAGATCGACGGCATGAAGCAGCGCCTGGGCTCCGGCATCGCAGCGCTCATCGCGACCAATGACGGCCGCGCGAGCGTCGCCGTCGGCGTAACCGACGATCTCGCCGGCAGCGTGTCGGCGGTCGAGCTGGTCAAGGCGGCGGTCACTGCTCTCGGCGGGCAGGGGGGCGGCGGGCGTCCGGACATGGCGCAGGGCGGCGGACCCGATGGGACGAAGGCGCCCGATGCGCTCGCCGCCATCCGCGAGACCCTGCAGAAGGTCGCAGTCTAGGTCAGTTCGCCGGCTGCCAGGCGCTGGGTCGCGCAAGCGACGGCGACCCAGCGCCGGCTCGCTCGCAATCTCACCCGGGGCAATCCACCGCGATGCCGATGGTCGATGCGCCTGGCATGCTTGGCTTAGACCACGCCGGCCCGGCTCTGTCACGGCGGCACCCCGGTCGTGTCGGCGCGTTCATCCGCGGGAAAAACACGGGAGAAGAGGCATGGCCGAGGAACTCAAGACGGGAGATCGAGTGAGCTGGGCGTCGCACGGTGGGCGCGCCGAGGGGAAGGTGGTCAAGAAGCTGACCTCGCCGATGAGGATCAAGGGTCACGAAGTCGCGGCGTCGAAGGACAATCCCGAGTATCTGGTCGAGACCGACGAGGGCAAGCAGGCGGCCCACAAGCCCGGCGCGCTGAAGAAGGGCTGAGTAGAGAAGCGCTTTCCTACTCGTCCGAACTCTGCCAGTTCTTGCTCGCGCTGAACCCCGAGGGGCCGTCCGTCGCGGCGATCCGAGGACAACGGCGCGGAAGCGGGCTCGGTCACCGTGAACATTGAACATTCAGGCCAGGCAACAAGTCGACGCTGACCTGATCGTCGCCGGCGGCGGTCCGACCGGGATGCTCGCGGGACTGCTGTTCGCCCGAGCCGGGTGCCGCGTCCGGGTGCTCGAGAAGCACGCGGACTTCTTCCGCGATTTCCGCGGCGACACGGTCCACCCCTCGACCATGGAGATCCTCAACCAGCTCGGGATGCTCGGCCGCTTCCTGGAGCGGCCGCACCAGCGGCTGAGCCGCGCCGAGATCCGGATCGCCGGGCGTGACTACAGCATCGCGGACCTTTCCCACCTGCGCACCCCGGCCCCGTTCATTGCGATGATGCCGCAGTGGGACCTGCTCGACTTCCTGCGCGACGAAGCGGCGGCGTTCCCGGGTTTCTCGCGGAGATGAACGCCGAAGTGACTGCCTTCGTGGAAGGCGCGGGCGCCGCGACGAGCGGGGTCGTGCTGCGCGACGGCCGAACGCTCCACGCGCCGCTGACGCTCGCTGCCGACGGCCGGTCGTCGCTAATCCGGGAGCTTCTGCCCGTGACCGCGCTCGGCGCGCCGATGGACGTCTTGTGGTTCCAGCTCGACAAGCGAGACGACGGCGGCGACGCGCTGCGCGGGTCGATTGCCACCGGGCGCATGATCGTGCTGATTGACCGGCGCAGCTATTGGCAGGTGGCCTACCTCGTGCCGAAGGGTTCCGCCGCCGCAATCGAGACGAAGGCGCTGGACTGGATCACCGACGAGGTGAAGCACGCTTATCCGGACCTCGACTTTGGCGACCGGCCGCTTCGCTCGCTCGACGACCTTCACCTGCTGACGGTCACCCTCGACCGGCTGACCCGCTGGCATCGTCCCGGGCTGCTCGCGATCGGCGATGCGGCGCACGCAATGTCGCCGATCGGAGGCATCGGCATCAACCTGGCGATCCAGGACGCGGTCGCGGCGGCCAACATCCTTGCGGGACCGCTCGCTGCGGGGAAGCAGGTCGACGGATTGCTCGCGCGCGTCCAGCGCAAGCGGCTACTGCCGACGCGGCTCGTGCAATCCGCACAGAAGGCGGCGCAGGACGCGGTCATCGGTCGCGTGCTCGGCGGCGCGCCGATCACCTCCGCGCCGCTCGCCGTGCGGCTGCTCGATCGATTCCCCTTGCTCCGGCGCATTCCCGGCCGACTGATCGGCCTGGGGGTCGGCCGCGAACGCGTGACCAGCCCGCTCAGGCGGTGACCGACTGCTCTACCATCGCCTTCTCCAGGTTGGCGCGGATCGCCTCGAAGAATTGTTCGGTCGTCATCCACGCCTGGTCTGGCCCGATCAGGATGGCGAGATCCTTCGTCATCTTGCCCTCCTCGACGGTCTCGACGCAGACGCGTTCGAGCGTCTCGGCGAAGCGCACCACCTCGGGCGTGTCGTCGAACTTGCCGCGATACTTGAGCCCGCCGGTCCAGGCGAAGATCGACGCAATCGGATTTGTCGAGGTCGCCTTGCCCTGCTGGTGCATGCGATAGTGGCGCGTGACCGTGCCGTGCGCCGCCTCGGCCTCGATCGTCTTTCCGTCGGGCGTCATCAGCACCGACGTCATCAGCCCCAACGAGCCGAAGCCCTGCGCGACCTGGTCCGACTGGACGTCGCCGTCGTAGTTCTTGCAGGCCCACACGAACTTGCCGCTCCACTTGAGCGCGGACGCCACCATGTCGTCGATCAGGCGGTGCTGGTACTCGATGCCTGCCTGGGCGAAGCTGTCCTTGAACTCGGCGTCGAACACTTCCTGGAAGATGTCCTTGAAACGCCCGTCATAGGCCTTGAGGATGGTGTTCTTGGTGCTGAGGTAGACCGGCCAGCCCAGGTTGAGGCCGTAGTTGAGGCTCGCCCTCGCGAAGTCGCGGATCGACTCGTCCAGGTTGTACATGCCCATCGCGACGCCCGCGGCGGGATAATCGAACACCTCCTTTTCGATCACCTGGCCGTCCTCGCCGACCCACTTCATCGTCAGCTTGCCCTTGCCGGGGACCGTGAAGTCGGTCGCCTTGTACTGGTCGCCATAGGCGTGGCGGCCGATGACGATCGGGTCGGTCCAGCTGGGGATCAGGCGCGGGATGTTGCTGATTACAATCGGCTCGCGGAAAACGACGCCGCCCAGGATGTTGCGGATCGTGCCGTTGGGTGACTTCCACATTTGCTTGAGTTTGAACTCCTCGACCCGCGCCTCGTCGGGCGTGATGGTCGCGCATTTCACACCGACACCGTACTTCCTGATCGCGTCCGCGCTTTCGACCGTGATCCGATCATCTGTCTCGTCCCGCTTCTCGATGCCGAGGTCGAAATAGAGCAGGTCGACGTCGAGGTACGGCAGGATCAGCCGCTCGCGGATCCACTGCCAGATGATGCGGGTCATCTCGTCGCCGTCGAGCTCGACGAGGGGGGTTTTTACCTTGATCTTGGCCATTGCGTCATCCTGCGTTCCGGTGTTGGGGCGGCCTTAAGCGCGCGTCCGTGGCAAGGCAACGGCGCGGCGCCGCTCGCAACTGACCCCGGGCCCGCGGTTGTCGTGTCCTGGTACGGAGGGTAGGAGAGGGCGATGGCCGAGCTTCCCAATCCCGACAGTCAGCTGACCGCAGTGAAGTGGCGGTTCCCTTCGATCCATCCGGAGGGGCGCAAGTTCACCCTGATCGCTGCCGTGCTGACCCTGATCGCCTACGGCGCGTTGAGCCACTTCGTCGGCTGGCTGCTCGTCGGCCTGACGATCTGGGTGGCTGCCTTCTTCCGCGATCCGATCCGGACGACCCCGCATGATCCCGCGCTGATCGTCGCACCGGCGGATGGGCTGATCACCATGATCTCGCGAGTGAGCGGACCGCCCGAACTGCTGATGGACGGGATGAGCGGGACGTTCACCCGCGTGTCGATCTTCATGTCGGTGTTCGACGTCCACATCAATCGATCGCCGATCGCGGGCCGCATCCGCCGCGTCGCCTACGTGCCCGGCAAGTTCCTCAACGCCGATCTCGACAAGGCCAGCGAGGACAACGAGCGTCAGCATTTCCTGGTGGCTCGGGAGGACGGCGTGACGATCGGCTTTACGCAGATCGCAGGCCTCGTCGCCCGGCGCATCATGGCCTTCGTCAAGGAGGGCGACGTGGTCGCCGCGGGCCAGCGCATCGGTCTCATCCGCTTCGGCAGCCGCGTCGACGTCTATTTGCCCGAGGGCACCGCGCCACAGGTCCTGCTCGGCCAGCGCACGATCGCGGGCGAGACGGTGCTGGCGACGCTCGGCCAGTCGCGCCTGCTGACGGGCCGAAGCGAGTGAATCATGGCGAGGGGCGGGGGCTGCCGCTGCGCGCGTTCGTTCCGAACGCCGTCACGATCCTGGCCCTGTGCTCCGGGTTGACCGGCATCCGCTTCGGCATGGGAGGGAAGTGGGGCCTCGCCATCATCTTCATCGTCGTTGCCGGCGTTCTCGACGCGCTGGATGGCCGGATCGCCCGACTGCTCAAGGCGAACAGCAAGTTCGGCGCTGAACTCGACAGCTTGTGCGACAATATCGCCTTCGGGACCGCCCCCGCGCTGATCCTGTTTCAGTGGTCGCTGAGCCGGGCGCCGAAGTTCGGCTGGACGATCGCGCTTGCGCTTGCGATCACCTGCGCGCTGCGGCTCGCCAGGTTCAATTCTCGGATCGATGCCGATGTCCAGCCACACAAATCTGCGGGCTTCAACACCGGGGTTCCGGCACCCGCGGGCGCAGGGCTCGCGTTCGTGCCGATCTACCTTTGGCTGATCACCGCCAACGACGCTTTTCGTGATTGGCGTGTGGTGATGCCGTGGACCTTGTTCATCGCCATCCTGATGATCTCGGCTATCCCGACCTTCAGCTGGACCTCGATCCGCATCCGCAAGAGCTGGCGCGTCGTCGCGCTCGCGGGGGTCGCGGTCCTCGCCGCGGCATTAATCAACGAACCGTGGATCACGCTGCTGTTGGTCTCGCTCGCCTATCTTATCAGCGTTCCGCTGAGCCTGGCGAGCTACGCCCGCGTCAAGCGGCGGCGCGCCACTCGGTCGGCGCGCGCTTTGCTGCAACCCGCACCGGCTGTGGCCGCGACGGGTAGCGTGGACTGAAGCGGACGGTCACTTCGCGCACTTGCGCCAGCTCTTCCGAACGCAGCGACCGTCCCTTGAGCGCTGCGACGATCTTCCCGCCACTGTCGTCCAGCGACGACACGACGACCACGAACGCAGCCCAGCTTGCGACGAGAAAGGTCAGGGTCATCAGGGCTGCGGTCACGGGCGTTCTCCGTTTGTTACGTTGCTAACTGTGGACGAATCACTTGGTTCCAGCTCGGTCCAAGAAACCGCGTCAAGCTGCCATTGTTCCCGTTATGTTCTTTCTTGTCAAGCGCACCCGATCAGGCGTGACCCGTGCCTACCACTTGATCGGGTCGTGCCCTTCGCGTAGGGGCGCGGCTCATCCCACAGGTGGAACCGTCATCCCGGTGCCGATCTCGCGATCGGTTCTTGGCTCCACCGAGGTCTAACCGGAAAGGAACTGACTATGGCGACCAACGTCGTCACCCTGCAGCAATTGCTCGAAGCCGGAGCGCACTTCGGCCACCAGACCCACCGCTGGAATCCTCGCATGAAGCCGTACATCTTCGGCGAGCGGAACGGTGTTCACATCATCGACCTGTCGCAGAGCGTGCCGCTGTTCGCGCGCGCCCTCGACTTCGTCAGCCAGGCGGTCGCCCGCGGCGGCAAGGTGCTGTTCGTCGGCACCAAGCGCCAGGCGCAGGACGCAGTCGCGGAGGCCGCTGCGTCGTCCGGCCAGCACTTCGTCAATCACCGCTGGCTCGGTGGCATGCTGACCAACTGGAAGACGATCTCGAATTCGATCAAGCGCTTGAAGACGCTGGAGGAGCAGCTGTCGGGCGACACGGCTGGACTGACCAAGAAGGAAGTGCTGCAGCTGACGCGCGAACGCGACAAGCTCGAGAAGAGCCTGGGGGGCATTCGCGACATGGGCGGACTTCCCGACGTGATGTTCGTGATCGATTCGAACAAGGAAGAACTGGCGATCAAGGAAGCCAATGTGCTCGGCATCCCGGTCGTCGCGATCCTCGATTCGAATTCGAACCCGAACGGCATCGCCTTCCCGGTGCCGGGCAACGATGACGCCAGTCGCGCGATCCGCCTTTATACCGAATCTGTCGCCGCCGCGGCGCGCTCGGGCAAGAGCGGCAACCAGGCCGCCAAGGGTGTCGACATCGGCGAAATGGCCGAGCCGCCCGTCGAGGAAGCGCTGGCGTAGCGCTTCGATACGGCATTTCGACTTCGCTCCATGCCTACTCGGCATGAGCGGGTTTTGATTCGCTCATCCTAAGGTGCCGCTGAGCTCGTCGAAGCGGCGTATCGAAGGACTGCGCGCAACGGACGAGAAGGAAGAGACATGGCTGAGATCACCGCTGCCTCGGTGAAGGAACTGCGCGAGCGCACCGGCGCCGGCATGATGGACTGCAAGAAGGCGCTGTCCGAGAACAACGGCGACATGGAAGCGTCGGTCGACTGGCTGCGCACCAAGGGCCTTGCCGCGGCGGCGAAGAAAGCCGGCCGCACGGCCGCCGAAGGGCTGGTCGGCGTCGCCGTCCACGGTCCGATGGGCGCGGTCGTCGAGGTTAATTCCGAAACCGACTTCGTCGCCAAAAACGAGCAGTTCCAGGCGTTCGTCGGCAATGTCGCGCGCATCGCGCTCGCCACCGGGAACGACATCGAGGAGCTTGGCCGCGCCAACTATCCGGGTGGCGGGTCCGTCACCGAAGCGCTGACCGACAATATCGCCAAGATCGGCGAGAACCAGTCGCTGCGCCGTGCGGCTCGGCTCGAGGTCGGCCAAGGCGCAGTCGTCTCCTACGTCCACAACGCCGCCGCCCCGAACATGGGCAAGATCGGCGTGCTCGTCGCGCTAGAAAGCAGCGCGCCGGCGGAGGCGCTGCAGGCGCTCGGCAAGCAGATCGCGATGCACATCGCCGCGGCCAATCCGCTCGCGCTGGCGGCCGATGGGCTCGATCCTGCTCTGGTCGAGCGCGAGCGCGGTATTGCGATGGAGAAGGCCAAGGAGAGCGGCAAGCCGGCCAACATCGTGGAGAAGATGGTCGAGGGCGGGCTGGCGAAGTTCCGCAAGGACAATGCGCTGCTCAGCCAGCTGTTCGTGATGGACAACAAGACGCCCGTCGCGGACGTGGTCGCCGCCGCCTCAAAGGAAGCCGGTGCGCCGATCCTCCTCAAGGCGTTCGAGCGCTTCCAACTCGGCGAAGGGATCGAGCGGACGACGAGCGACTTCGCAGCTGAGGTCGCTGCGGCGGCAGGCGTCAAGAAGGACGAACCGGTCGAGTGACAGGTCGCGGGTGAAGCCCGGGATGACGGCTCGGGCTGCGCGAAGTGAAATGTTGGCAGTGGGGCAGGGTGGCCGTAAGAGCGCTCCTGCCCCACCGCTTTGAACGGACCCTATGACCCGCCCGCGTTTCAATCGTATCCTGCTGAAATTGTCGGGCGAAGCGCTGATGGGGCCGGGCCAGTTCGGCATCGATCCCGAGACGGTCGCCGGGCTCGCAGGCGAAGTCGCGGCTGCCAAGGCTGCCGGCCATGAACTCTGCCTGGTCGTCGGCGGAGGCAACATCTTCCGCGGCATCGCCGGTGCGGCCAAGGGTCTCGACCGGGCCAGCGCCGACTACATGGGCATGCTTGCGACCGTCATGAACGCGCTCGCGGTCCAGAACGCCCTCGAGAAATTGGGCGTGCACACGCGCGTCCAATCAGCGATCCCGATGTCGAGCGTGTGCGAGCCCTATGTCCGCCGCCGGGCGATGCGCCATATCGAGAAGGGCCGCATCGTGATATTCGCGGCCGGCACCGGCAATCCTTATTTCACCACCGACACCGCCGCCGCGCTGCGCGCCGCCGAAATGGGCTGCGATGCGCTGTTCAAGGGCACGAGCGTCGACGGCGTCTACGATGCCGACCCCAAGAAGGTCCCGACCGCCAAGCGCTACGAGCATCTCGCGTTCAGCCGCGTGCTGGCCGATGATCTCAAGGTGATGGACGCATCGGCCGTGGCGCTGTGCCGTGACAACAATATCCCGATCGTCGTGTTCAATATCCGCGAGCCGGGCAACCTCGCCCAGGTGCTTGCGGGTGGCGGAACGGCGACGATCGTCCAGACCGAGGAGTAGATCATGGCTGCTTACGACAAGTCCGACCTGCAACGCCGGATGACCGGCGCCATCGATGCGCTCAAGCATGACTTGGTTGGCTTGCGGACGGGCCGGGCGTCGACTGCGCTGCTCGAGCCGATCACGGTCGAGGTCTATGGCGCGCACATGCCGATCAACCAGGTCGCGACGATCTCCGCGCCCGAGCCGCGCATGCTGTCGGTGCAGGTGTGGGACAAGTCGAATACCTCATCGGTGGAAAGGGCGATCCGCTCGGCCGGCCTGGGCCTCAATCCGATCACCGACGGGCAGATGATCCGCCTGCCGATTCCCGACCTGACCGAAGAGCGTCGCAAGGAGTTGGCCAAGCTCGCCGGCCAATATGCCGAGAAGGCGCGCATCGCTGTCCGCAACGTGCGGCGCGACGGGATGGACGCGCTCAAGACCGACGAGAAGAAGAACGTGATCAGCGAGGACGAGCGCAAGCGCCACGAGACCGAGGTGCAGAAGCTGACCGACGACACGATCAAGGACATCGACGCCACGGCTCACAGCAAGGAACAGGAAATCCTCGGCAAGTGAAGCATCTGCGCCCGCTCGCCGGTGACGGAGCGGCCGCCCGGGAGCGCGGGGCGGTGCCCGCCGAGGCCGCCGTTCCGCGGCACGTGGCGATCATCATGGACGGGAACGGGCGCTGGGCGGCCAAGCGCGGATTGCCGCGCGTCGCCGGCCACCGCGCCGGGGCGGAAGCTGTCCGCACCACGGTGCGTGCCGCGGCCGAGGCGGGTGTCGAAGTGCTCACGCTCTATGCTTTTTCCAGCGAGAATTGGCGCCGTTCGGACGAGGAAGTGTCGGACCTCACGGCGCTGATGCGCTTCTACCTCGACCGCGAGATCGCGACTCTGGAGCGGGACGGCGTGCGGCTGGAGTTCATCGGACGGCCCGAGGCTTTCGGAGCCGATCTCGCTGCGCGGATGCGCGCCGCCGCCGAGCGCACGCGCCCCAACACCAAAATCACGCTGGTCATTGCGCTCAACTATGGTTCGCGGGCGGAGATCGCAGCTGCCGCTCGGCGCCTGGCGGAGAAGGCAGCGGCAGGCGAACTCGACCCGTCCGGCATCGATGAGGCGACCCTCGCGGCCGAGCTGCAGACACGCCAGTGGCCGGATCTCGACCTGCTGATCCGCACGTCGGGCGAAGTGCGGCTGTCCAATTTCCTGCTGTGGCAGGCAGCCTATGCCGAGCTGATCTTCCTCGACACGCTGTGGCCCGATTTCGACCCGTCCGCGCTGAACCAGGCGCTCGGGCAATATGCCGCGCGGCAGCGGCGGTTCGGCGGGCGCTAGTGGGCGACCTCGCCAGTCGGACGATCTCCGGCGTCATCATGATTGCGGTTGCGCTCGCCGCCGCCGTGCTGGGCGGCTACTTCTTTGCGGTCCTGGTCGCACTCGCGGCCGCAGTGATGTTCGTCGAATGGTCGCGGATGGTGCGCGGGTGGGGCCTGCACTGGATCGTGGGCGGGTTCCTCTATGCGCTGCTCCCCGCCGCCGCGCTGCTATGGATCCGCGAGCGTGCAGATCACACGCTTTTTCTGCTGCTCTGGGTCTTCATCGTTACCTGGTCGACTGACATCGGCGCCTACTTCGCGGGGCGGGCGATCGGGGGCCCGAAGCTCGCGCCGGCGATCAGCCCGAACAAGACGTGGGCCGGGCTGATCGGCGGCATGATCGCCGCCGCGGTGCTCGGCGGCGTATGGGCGACGACGACGGGCTTGCCGGGAGCGCTAATCTGGCTGGCGCCGCTGTTCGCCGCCGGGGCCCAGCTCGGCGACCTGTTCGAAAGCTGGCTCAAGCGCCGCGCCGGCGTCAAAGACAGCGGGGACCTGCTGCCCGGGCACGGCGGCGTGCTCGACCGGCTCGACGGCCTGGTCGTCGTCGCGTGCCTGACCGCGCTGGTCTCGCTCGCGGGGCGGCCGTGAGCCGCACCCTGTCGATCCTCGGGGCGACGGGCTCCATCGGCACGTCGACGCTCGACCTCGTTGCCTGTCACCCCGATCGGTTCGAGATCGTTGCGCTGACCGCCGCCACTCAGGTCGAGGCGCTGGCCGATGCCGCGCGCCGCACGAACGCCCGTCTCGCGGTGATCGACGATGCCTCGTTGCTACCGGTGCTCGAGGCGCGGCTGGCCGGTAGTGGTTGCCGAGCGGCGACGGGCCGAACGGCCCTCGACGAAGCGGCGCGCTCGGCCGAGCTCGTCATGGCAGCGATCGTCGGATGCGCCGGCCTGGAGCCGATCATGGCCGCGATCGAAGCCGGTCGCACCGTCGCGCTCGCCAACAAGGAAGCGCTGGTCACCGCCGGCGCGCTCATGACCGACGCCGCAGCCCGCCACGGCGCCCGAATCCTGCCGGTCGACAGCGAGCATAACGCGATCTTCCAGTGCCTTACAGGCAGTCGTTCGGAAGACGTCGCGAAGATTACCCTGACGGCGAGCGGCGGTCCGTTCCGTCAACGATCGCTCGACGACATGCGCGCGATGACCCCCGAACAGGCGGTCGCGCACCCGAATTGGTCGATGGGCGCCAAGATCTCGGTCGACAGCGCGACGATGATGAACAAGGGCCTCGAACTGATCGAGGCACATCACCTGTTCGGGCTCCCCTCCGACCGGATCGACATCCTGGTCCACCCGCAGTCGGTGGTCCATTCGACGGTCGAATTCGTCGACGGTTCGGTCCTCGCGCAGCTTGGCAGCGCGGACATGCGCATCCCGATCGCGCACGCGCTCGCCTGGCCACGGCGAATGGCGACGCCCGCGGCGCGGCTCGACCTTGCGACGATCGGCACGCTGACGTTCGAGGCGCCCGACGAGAAGCGCTTTCCCGCGCTGCGCCTCGCCCGGACGGCGCTCGAGGCCGGCGGATCGGCGGCGACGGTGCTCAATGCGGCCAACGAGGTCGCGGTCGCGGCATTCCTCGATCGCCGGATCGGCTTCTGCGACATCGCCGAGCTGGTCGAGCGCGCGCTCGAGCGGACAGTCGCGCCCGCGCCCCGCTCCATCGCCGAAGTCATCGACATCGACCGCGAAGCGCGCGACACTGTGCGCCAGTTGATGATCGCCCTTGCCGCCTGATGCTTAGCCAGCCGCCCGTATGGTTCATCCTCATCGCGTTCTTCTGCGCGCTGGGGCCGCTCGTGTTCCTGCACGAGCTCGGCCACTACAGCATGGCGCGACTGTTCGGGGTGGGGGCGGAGAGCTTTTCGATCGGCTTCGGGCCCGAACTCGCCGGCTGGACCGACCGACGGGGAACACGCTGGAAGATCGGACTGCTGCCACTCGGCGGCTATGTCCGCTTCAGCGGCGATGCGGATGCGACCAGCCGGCCGTCCGCGACGCCGCCCAGCGAGGAAGAGCGGGCGAAGAGCCTGCATCTGAGGCCGGTGTGGCAGCGCTTCCTGATCGTCCTCGCCGGACCCGCCGCCAACTTCCTCGTCGCGATCCTCATCTTCGCGGGCTTCTTCCTGAGCTTCGGGACGCCGCACAGCCCGCCCGTGATCGGCGAGGTTCGCGCGAACAGCGCCGCGCAGGCTGCCGGGCTGCGACGGGGAGACCGGATTGAGTCGATCGGCGGGCGGACGGTCGGAAGTTTCGACGACATCAAGCGGTTCGTCGTGCTGCGGCCGGACCAGCAGCTGACTGTCCACCTCGTCAGGAGCGGGATCGAACGGGACATGCCGGTTCGGATCGGCAGCGAGGTGCTGAAGGACGACTTCGGGCAAGGTACGCGGATCGGCCTGCTCGGCATCCTCCCGGCCCAACGCGAATTCGTGCGAACGCCCCTGCTCGAGGTCTTGCCCGAAGCGACTCGCTATACGTTCAGCCTGACCCGCTGGATGGTCGACGGTCTGGGCCAAATCCTCTCCGGGCAGCGATCGCCAAAGGAACTTGGTGGCACGCTGAAAATGGCGCAAATGGCCGGCCAGCAAGCGAGCCTTGGCATCTACGAGTTCATCCAGCTGGTTGCGGTCTTCTCAATTAATCTGGGATTCATCAACCTCTTGCCAGTGCCGATGCTCGATGGCGGACACTTGTTCTTCTACGCCGTCGAGGTAGTGCGGAGGCGACCGGTAAGCGAGCGCGCTCAGGAATGGGCATTTCGGGGCGGCCTGGCGCTCATCCTCGCGCTGCTCATGTTCACGACGTTCAACGACCTCGGGTCGTTCGGCGTGTGGGCGCGGCTCGGAAGCCTGATCGGCTGAAGAGTCTGCCGGAAGACGCTCTCGGGGGGCCGAGTTGCTTGATCGAAGTGAGTGCTTAGGGCAGGGCCGCACCGGGCGCGCGGATGGCGCCCGTTGATTGATTGAAGGGCGGGGATTGCGTGAACTCAACGAGCAGTAACAAGGTCCGACGCGCGGGAGCGATGCTCCTCGTCGGAACCATCCTCGGCGCGAATGCGGCCCCGCTGATGGCGCAGTCGGCTGCCTCCGCACCGCGGAACGCGCCGGCGGCTACAAGCGCTGCCGTGACGCCCACCGCGCCCACAGGTGCTCAGGGAGCGCTGACCACCGCGCCCAGTTCGGGGACCATCCGCTCGATCACCGTTCGTGGAGCCGAGCGGCTCGAGCCGGAGACGATCCGGTCCTATGCCAATCTCGCACCCGGCCAGACCTACACGACCGAGACGCTCGATGCCGCGCTGAAGGACCTTTACGCCGCCGAGCTGTTCGCGGACGTCGTCATTTCCGGCGCGGACACCGGCGACCTGGTGATCACGGTGCGCGAGAACCCGGTCATCAACCGCATCGTGCTGGAGGGCAACAAGCGGTTGAAGTCGGACAAGATCACGCCCGAGATCAAGCTGGCGCCGCGGCAGATCTTCACCCGCTCGAAGGTCCGGGCCGATGTCGACCGCATCATCGAGCTGTACAAGCGGCAGGGCCGGTTCGCGGCCACCGTTGAGCCGAAGATCGTCCAGCTCGACCAGAACCGCGTCGACTTGGTGTTCGAAATCCATGAGGGCGCGAAGTCCAAGGTCCGGGCCATCAACATCATCGGCAACGAGCACTTCAAGGTCGG
Source organism: uncultured Sphingomonadaceae bacterium (assembly GCA_964235835.1). Lineage (GTDB taxonomy): Bacteria > Pseudomonadota > Alphaproteobacteria > Sphingomonadales > Sphingomonadaceae > Sphingomicrobium. Next base: position 15,246 of record CAXSDY010000001.1, read on the forward strand.
GCAGCTGCGCAAGCAGATGTACACCAAGCAGTCGGGCGGGCCGCTCGGGTTCCTCAAGTCGAACGACAGTTACGACCCGGACCGCCTGGCCGCAGACCAACAGAAGCTGCGCGCCTTCTACCTGACGCAGGGCTATGCCGATTTCCGCGTGGTCAGCGCGTTGGCGGAACTGACTCCGGACCGGCGGGACTTCGTGATCACGTACGTGGTCGAAGAGGGCCCGCGCTATAAGTTCGGCAAGATTGCTGCGGAAAGCGAGTTGCGCGATCTCACCGCAACCAAGCTGCAGTCCCTGATCAAGCTGCGCGAGGGCAACTGGTTCAACGCCAAGGGCGTCGAGGACACGGTCACGGCCCTGAACGAAGCGGCCGGAAACGTCGGCTATGCCAACGCCGACATCTCGCCCAACTACGACCGCGATGCCGGGAAGAAGTTGATGAACATCACCTTCCAGGCGGCCGAGACGCCCAGGGTGTACGTCGAGCACATCAACATCCAGGGTAACACGATCACCCGCGACAAGGTCGTCCGCCGCGAGTTCCGGGTCAACGAAGGCGACGCATTCAACGCGCTCAAGATCAAGCGCAGCCAGGACCGCATCCAGAGCCTGGGCTTTTTCCAGGACAAGCTGGAGGTCAAGCAGACGCCCGGAACGACGCCCGATCGGGTCAACCTCGGCCTCGACCTGGAGGAGAAGTCGACCGGTCAGCTGCAGCTCTCGGCCGGCTACTCCAGCCTCGAGAAGTTTCTCATCTCCGCCTCGATCGAGCAGAACAATTTCCGCGGCATGGCGCAGACGCTGTCGGCCGGGGTCAACTGGTCACGCTATTCGAAGTCGGTGCAGCTGGGCTTCACCGAACCCTATCTGTTCGACAAGCAGATCCTGCTGGGCGGCGATATCTATCGTCGCGATTACAATAGCTTCAACTACATCGGCAACGAGCGCAACACGACCTACTCGCAGCTGTCGACCGGCGGCGTCCTGCGCCTCGGCTTCCCGCTGACGGAATTCGCCACCTTCGGCACGCGCTACTCGCTGGTGCAGGACAAGGTGTCGTTGGATCAGGCCAGCTTCTATACCGATCCGGACCTCACCGGTCCGCTGCCCGCGACGTGCGATCCTTTGAAGGCCGGACGCTATCTGTGCGACGAAATCGGAAAAAGGCTGACCTCCTCGGTGGGCTATTCGATCGGCTTCGACAACACCGACGGCATCCGGCCGACCCGCGGCCAGCGCGTGGTGTTCAGCCAGGATTTCGCCGGCCTGGGTGGGGACGTCAAATACATCCGCAGTCAGGCCAACGCGACGAAGTACGTCGGCCTGCCCCGCGGGTTTATCTTCTCCGCGCATGCGGAGGCTGGTTACATCCACCCGCTTTCGAGCTCGCCCGGACCGGGCCGCGACGCCGTTCGGCTGACCGACCGGTTCTTTGGCACCGACCTGCGTGGGTTCAACCTGCGCGGCATCGGCCCACGTATCGTCCGCCAGTCGTACGACGCGACGGGGGCGCTGATCCCGATCACGAAGGACAACCGGGTCAGCGACGCGCTCGGCGGCCGCGCCTACTACATGGGCCGGCTCGAGCTCGAGATTCCATTGGGCGCAGGCGCGCGGAGCCTCGGTCTGCGGCCCTCAGCGTTCATGGACGCGGGGTCGGTGTGGTCGCTGAAAGAGCCGCTGCGCGACAACATCCTTGCCGTTTGTACGCCCCTGACCACCAACCCGACGGGCGTGATCCGCTACGTCCGCCCGGGCGAGGCCGATTGCGACGCGACCCTGTTCAGCAAGGCGGGCGGCTACAAGGAAACCTTCCTCGGCAACTCGCCCAAGCCGCGGCTCTCGATCGGCATCGGCGTTAATTGGACCTCGCCCTTCGGTCCCTTGCGCATCGACCTTGCCAAGGCGCTGCTGAAGCAAAAGGGTGACGAAACCAAACTCTTCTCGTTTAACGTAGGAACTCAATTCTGATGAAAAAATTGCTCCTTTTCTCCGCCTTCGCCGCCGTCGTGATCCCCGCTGCTGCGCAGGCCGCTCCGGCCAACATCGTCGTCGTCGATAATGAGCGCGTGTTCAGCGAGTGCACCGCTTGCCGCGCTGCGTCGACGCAGCTGCAAGCGTTGCAGACCCAGGCTCAGCAGCGTCAACAGACGCTCGGCACGACGTTGCGCACCGAGGGCACGTCGATCCAGACGGCCATCGACGCGCTCAACGGGAAGCAGCCCGATGCTGCGCTCCAGGCCCGCATCACCGCCTTCCAGACGCGGCAGAACGCCGCGCAGCAGGAGCTCCAGCGGCTCGGCCAGAACCTTCAGGCAACCCAGGCGAATGTCGCTCGCCAGATCCAGGCACGGCTGAACCCGATCTATACCCAGGTGATGACGTCACGCGGTGCCAACCTCGCCCTCGATGCGAACTCGACGCTCGCTCGCGGCAGCGCGCTCGACGTGACCAACGATGTGCTTGCGGCGCTCAATGCGGCGCTGCCGTCGGTCAGCGTGACGGCAGGCGCGGCGGCTGCAACCTCGCAGGGCCGCTAGCCGGCGGTGAACGAACCCGGTTCGGCCAGGCCCGCGCTCGGGCCGCTCGACGTGCGCAAGGTGATGGCGGCGCTGCCGCACCGCTATCCCATGCTGCTGGTCGACCGGGTGGAGACGCTGGAGCCCGACGTTCGCATCGTCGCCACGAAAGCGGTGACGATCAACGAAGGGTTCTTCGCCGGGCACTTCCCGGGCCGACCGATCATGCCCGGCGTGCTGATCGTCGAGGCATTGGCGCAGGCCGCGGGCGTGCTCGCGGTCGAGAGCCTGGGCCTGTCCGGCTCCGGCAAGCTGGTCTATTTCATGGCGATCGAGAACGCCAAGTTCCGCACCCCGGTGGAACCTGGCGTGCTGCTCACGCTCGAGGTCGAGTTCGTCCAGAAGCGCTCGAGTGTGTGCAAGTTCGCCGGGCGCGCGAAGGTCGGCGACAAGCTCGCGGCGGAAGCCAGTTTCACGGCGATGATCGCCGATCCGCCGGCCGAGTAATCAGGTCCCGGTCAGACGCCATCCGCCCGTGTCCGCCGGCTCGACCCCGAATAAGTGGCCGATCTGCTGCATCGCTTCGGCCGGCTTGCCGTCCCCCACGATCCTGCCGCGATCAAGCAGCAGGAGTCGATCGAAACGGTCGAGCAATGCCAGATCGTGAAGGGCGACCATGACAGTCGCGCCACGGTTCCTCTCGCTTGCGAGATGGTCCAGCGTCCGCAGCACCCAGTACGGATCGAGGTTCGACAGCGGCTCGTCGAGGAGCAGCAGGCGCGGTCGCGCGGCCACCGCGCGGGCGAGCAGCGCGCGGGCGCGCTCGCCCGTGGACAGGCTGTTGATGGGCCGGTCGGCCAGCGCAGCGAGCCCGAGCGCGTCGACGAGTTCGGCGATGCGCCGTTCGTCGACTTCGCCAAGGCCGAGCGCAATCACATCGCGCACCGCAATCGGCCAGGTCACCTCGCGCGACGCGGGCAGCAGCGATAGCAGACCGCGTCGAACAACCTTGGATGCTCGATCGATGTCGACGCCGTCGACGCGAACGACGCCGGTTGCATCCTCGACCCTGGCGAGGGCGCGCAGCAAGCTGGTCTTGCCGCTGCCGTTCGGTCCGACAAGCGCGATCAGTTCCCCGCCTGAGCTTTGGAGGCTGGTCGGCACGAGTCTGCGCTCGATCGATACATTCGAGGCCTCCAGGAGCTGGGTCATGGCCGGATCTCGTCGCGCCGACTGAGAATCAGCCACAGGAACAACGGCGTCCCGGCAAGCGACGTCACGACGCCGATCGGGACCGGCCGGTCGAACCCGCGGGTGACCAGATCGGCAAGGAGCAGGAGCAGGGCGCCGATCGATGCGGCAGGAACCATCGCGCGCCCTGGGTGGCCGCCAGTGAGCCGGCGCGCCAGAAACGGCGCGATGAGCCCGACGAAACCGATCGCACCGCACACCGCCACGCAGGCGCCGACCGCGACGGCGCTGAGCGTCACGACCTCGATCGCGAGCCGGCGAGGCTTATGACCGAGCGAGGCGGCCACGTCCTCACCGATGGCGAGCAGGTCGAGCGAGCGGGCGCGGCGGGCGAGCAGGCTGGCGGCGCAGCCGGCCGGGATCAGGGCCGCCCCCGCCTGCGCCAGGCTGCGATCGGTAAAGCTGCCCATCAGCCAGTCGAACGCATCGTAGAAGGCGAACGGCGAGGGGGCGAGCGCGAGGGCCAAGCTCGTCGCAGCCCCGCACGCCAGCGAAACCGCGATCCCGGCAAGCAGCAGCGTTGCCGCGCCCGCGCGCGGCCCCGCCAAGCCCAGCAGCGCGAACAGGGTGAGCAGGGCGCCCAGTGCGCCGCACGCCGCCAGCGCAAGCGGATCGGCGAGGCCCAGCCAATAGCCGCCGAGCACCGCGCCTAACGCCGCGCCGCTGGTGCTCCCGGTCACGTCGGGAGAGGCGAGGGGGTTGGCGAACAGCGCCTGGAGGGCCGCGCCGGTCAGGCCGAGCACGGCACCATAGCCCGCCACGAGGAGAGTGCGCGGGAGGCGTAGCTCGACCAGCAGCAACTTCTGCAACGCCGGGTCGAGCGCGAGGATCGAAGTCGGCAGCAGCAGGTGCAGCACGAGCAACGTCGCGGTTGCCGCAACTAGTATTGGTCCAGTCCTCATCGGGCGTCGCGCCGGAGCCGCTCGATCGCGTCGATCATCACCGGTCCCCCACAGGTCCAAGGGCGGCCGTCCGTCGAAACCTTTCTGGATGCCAGGCGAGCGAGCAGTGGGTGGTCGAGCCAGCGCTGGCCTTGCGAGACCTGCCCTGCGCGATAGCGGCTCATGACGAGGACTGCTGGCGGACGAGTCACCAGCGCCTCCAGCATAGCGCGTCCGCCAGGGAGCGCACGCTGCCGCAAGCCCGCGAGCGCGAGCCATTGCGCGCCGAGCGATCGAGGAGCGAGCGTCAGGCCGCCGTTACCGAGCCAGATCGCATCCCGCTGCGGCTCAGTAGTCGCTCGAACCGCCTCCAGGCGCCGAACGAGCGGGGCCGCGCGGCCAGGATCGCCGAGCGCCGTCGCGACCCGGACGAGCGTTGCGCTCACTTGATCGATATCGTTCGGCTGCGGCAGGTCGAGCACCGTCAAACCCATCGAGCGGGCGATCGCCATGCTCGACCGACCGGCTCCGCCCATCGTCAGGATCAGCGTCGGCCGCAGCGCAACCACGTCCTCCAGGCGACCCCGATTGCCGGCGAAACGCCGAGCGATCGGTGCCAGCACGCTCTCCTCAGGATCCTGCGCCAGGCGGGTGACGCTGACCACCTCGCGTGGCCGCGCGAGCAGCAGCAGATATTCGTCGGCGCAAAGGTTGAGCGAGGCGACCCGAAGCGCGCTAGCGGCCAAGAGCGAGGCGAAGACCGCCATCGATACTCCTTCCGGAGGGCCGGTAGCCGACCGCCTCGCGGTACGACCGATCGAATGCGTTGGCGACTCTCGCGAACAGTTCGACGTTGCCGGTCATCCGCCAGCCGATCCGCGCCGATGCCAGCCAGTACGCACCCAGACGCACGCGCTCTGCCGGGAAACGGTCGAAGTCGACGTCCGTTCTCGCGCCCGCATAGGCAATCGAGCCCCCGTAGTTGAACCGGCCGGACGTCCCGTCGGCCAGCAGGGCGCCCGACCACTTCGGCCGGCGCGTTTCACGCAACTGCCTGCCCGGCGTGGTGCCCGGGTCGCTTGCATCGAGATAGGACGACTGGGCCGTGATGCGCAGCGCGGAGGAGCGGGTCCAGCTTGCCTCGGCTTCGACACCCTGACGACGGCTGCGGCCGATGGCGTTCACGGTCGTCGAGCGGAAGGTCACGGGGTCGGAGACGTCGACAATCTCGTCCCGCAGCCTTTGTCGGTAAACGGTGAGCGTGACGCGCCATGCTGCCCGGTGCCAGCGGAGCGCCGCCTCGTAGCCACGCGAGGACTCCGGCGTGAGCTGCGGATTGCCGCTGAAGCTGTTGGGAAAGAAGCCGTAGAGGTCGAAGAAGGTCGGTTGGGCTATTCCCTCCCCGTAGGAAGCCGTGGCTTCCACACCGCCACCAAGCCGCGCGAGGATCGATGCTCGAACCGTCGTGGCGTCCCGAAACCGGTTGAAGGTGTCGCGTCGGACGGCGATGTCGCCGGTCAATCCTCGCCAGCTGGTCCGCGACTGCGCCGTCACGGAGCGATGGCGCCGCGTCCGGTCCTGATTGGTCGCGCCTCCATACGCAACATCGCGCGCGTGAAACTTCTCCTCCTCCTGTTCCACGGCGACGACGAGGCGCTGGTCCACTTCCCCCAGCCGCAGGTGATGGCGCAATTCGCCCGAGATCGTGCGCCGCTCGGCCCGCGTGCGGTTGACCTCGGTTCGATCGAGCAGGTTGCGGTTGGAGGAGCCGAGCCAGCTGGCGGAGAGGGTCCCTGCCAGCCGCTCCTCGTCGCTGCCCCGCACCCAGGTGCGGACGGCGGTCAGGCGATTGCGACTGTTGTCGAGCGTGTCTGCGTGCAGGAAGGTCACGGGCGAATAGCCGTCGAATTCGCTGCGGCCCCTCGTTGCGAAGCCGGTCGCGCCAAGTTCGAGCGACGGCCCTGCTTGCCAGGTAAGGCGGCCTCGCGCGCTGAGGTTGGAATAGCCGTCCCGGTCGCCGTTCCCGTCGAATGCGTCGGTACCCCTCGACTTCTGACCCGCCAGCGCCAGTGCAGCACTGACGTCGGTGCCCGAATAGCTCGCCGCGGCGGCTCCCCGGACCGTTGCGAAGGAGCCCGCTTCGGCAAGCATGGATGCGCTCGTGTCGCGTGCGGGATCGCCCTCGACCGACACCACCCCGCCGATCGCTTCGGAGCCCCACAGCGCGGACTGCGGCCCCCGCACCAGCTCGATGCGCGAGGCGATGTCGGCGTTCAGCAGTTCGAAGCGCGGCGTGTTGCCGGCCGCCGGATCGTTGGCCCGGATACCGTCGATGAACAGCAGCGTGTGGTTGGCCTCGGCGCCGCGGATGCGGACTTCGGTCAGCGATCCGGCAGGTCCGCTGGTCGCAACTGCGGCCGAGGGCAGCAGGCGGAGGAAGTCGCTCACGAAAGGCGACCCGAGCCGCTCGATGGAGAGGCGGTCGATCACGGAGACGGTCGCCGGGGTCGTATCCCGCGTTTCCGGCAGCCGGGAGGCGGTGACGATGATCGCGGGCTGGGCCGCGGGCAGGGGAGGCGTATCGAGCATTGGTTTCCTTCCATGACAAAGTCGTCACGAAAGGGAGGCGTGCGCCGACCCTCCGCCCACGGCTGAACCCGGCCGGGGGAACGGACGACGGACCGGGGCCAGTATCTGACTTGCGCACCCTCAGGAGGGTCGCTCACAGTTGCGGGCACAGCGCCGGATGTTCGCCGGCTTCCTCTTCGCCAGAGGCTTTCACCCCCGGAACCCAAGTCCTGGCCGGGCCCTTGCGGGACAGCCGCGAACCTTGTCAAGCGCAGGCCTGTGGGCTAGGGGCGCCGCTTGGCTGGCTGGTCGGAAACCAGCCGCGATCCACAAGGAAATCAGCACATGAAGAGCGGGACCCACCCGGACTATCACATGATCACCGTCCAGATGACGGACGGGACGACGTACCAGACGCGCTCGACCTGGGGTAAGGAAGGCGACACGCTGGCGCTCGACATCGATCCGTCGGCGCATCCGGCGTGGACCGGCGGCAACTCGCGCATGCTCGACACGGGCGGCCAGGTCGCTCGGTTCAACAAGCGCTTCGGCGGGCTGACGCTCGGCAAGAAGTGACCGGCGCAGCTGTGCCCGCGGCACGGCTCGGCCTTCGATCCAGCGAACCCCCTCGGCTAGCCGAGGCTCCCACAATCCTGACGGAGCGACTGGAGTTGCGTGGGTTCCGGCGTGACGACCTCGACGCGCTCGCGGCCACGCTCAACCGGCGTGATGTCGTGCGGCACCTTGGCGGCCATCTGTTCGACCGGGAGGACAGCTGGCGACGGCTGACGATGGCGGTCGGGCAGTGGCCGCTGCTCGGCTACGGCTATTGGGCGGTGGTCAGCCGGATGACGGGCCTGCTCGTCGGCCAAGTCGGGTTCGCCGACTTCGAGCGGGATCTGAAGCCGAGCAACCGTGGCGAACCGGAAATGGGCTGGATTTTCGATCCCTCCGTTCACGGCCAGGGCATGGCGCGCGAAGCCTGCCGCGCCGCGCTCGGGTGGCTCGGCGGGGCGGTCGGCGCGACCGACGTCAGCGCCGTCATCGCGATCGAAAACGCCAGGTCGATGCGCTTGGCCGAGCGGCTCGGCTTCGTTCGCGAACCCGACGCGCTCTATCGCGACGAGCCGATTGCCTTGTTCCGGCGGACCTGCGGCTAAAAGGCCGGGAGGCCGGTGATCGCCCGGCCCATGATCAGCGCATGGACGTCGTGCGTGCCCTCGTAGGTGTTGACGGTCTCGAGGTTCGCCGCGTGGCGCATCACCTGAAACTCGGCGCTGATGCCGTTGCCGCCGTGCATATCCCGCGCCACTCTGGCGATGTCGAGCGCCTTGCCGACGTTGTTGCGCTTCAGCAGGCTGATCGTCTCAGGCACCAGCGTGCCCGCCTCGAGCCGCCGACCGACGCGCAGCGCCGCCTGCAGCCCGAGCGTGATCTCCGTCACCATGTTCGCGAGCTTCAGTTGCACGAGCTGCGTCGCGGCGAGCGGCCGGCCGAACTGCTTGCGGTCCAGCGTGTATTGCCGCGCCGCCGCGTAGCACGCCTCGGCCGCACCCATCGACCCCCAGCCAATCCCGTAGCGCGCGCGGTTGAGACAGCCGAACGGACCCTTCAGCCCATCGACATCGGGCAGCAGCGCGGCCTCGCTTACTTCCACTCCGTCCATCACGATCTCGCCGGTGATCGACGCGCGGAGCGACAGCTTTTGCTTCACCTGCGGAGCCGACAGGCCCTTCATCCCCTTCTCAAGCACGAAGCCGCGGATCTTCCCGCCATGCGCGTCGCTCTTCCCCCACACGACGAACACGTCCGCGATCGGCGAATTGGTGATCCACATCTTGGCGCCGCTCAGTCGATAGCCGCCGGCGACCTTCTCCGCGCGCGTGCGCATCCCGCCCGGGTCGGAGCCGGCATCGGGTTCGGTCAGCCCGAAGCAGCCGACCAACTCGCCACTGGCAAGTCCGGGCAGGAAGTTGCGGCGCTGCTCCTCCGATCCGTAGGCGAAGATCGGGTACATCACGAGCGAGCTCTGGACCGACATCGCCGAGCGATACCCGCTGTCGACCCGCTCGACCGCGCGCGCGATCAGGCCATAGCTGACGTAGCCGAGCCCGGCGCCGCCATATTGCTCCGGGATGGTCGCCCCGATCAGCCCGAGCGAACCCATCTCGCGCAGGATCTCGCGGTCGAATGCCTCGTCGAGATAGGCCTGGGTGACGCGGGGCTGCAGCTGCTCCTGCGCATAGCCCTCAGCCGTGTCGCGGACGAGGCGCTCGTCGGCCGTAAGCTGGTCGTCAAGGTCGAACGGATCGGCCCAGTCGAACGGGAGGATGGCAGGCTCGCTCACGTTAACTGCTCCTTAGCGACACTGTGCCGCACGATAACCCGGTAGAGTTAGCGCCGCTAGCCAGGTGTCAGTGGGGGGCGATCTGCCGTTTGGCCCGCCTCGCGAGGTCAGCCAGACCACGCAGCGGCCAAACCCGGTCGTAAAAACCAAGCGGCGCGATGTCGCTGCGCGACGAGCGCTGTCGTGCTATGATCGGCTGAGCAAACACGGTCTTGTACTGGGGATTGGCACGGCGAAACCAGACGTACGCGCCGTCGATGCCGGGCCGTACTCCTGGATCATAGGAGGGCTCTCGAACGGCGCGCTGGTCGCCCTTAAAATCAGCGTCGAGGTAGCCGCGAAGGTATGCCACGGCGCCCTGCACGGCACGCGCACTGAAACCCATGAGCTGTGAACCAATGATGTCGCTGTTCACAAGGTCGAGCTCGTCGCCGACTTCATAGCCACCGTAAAAGACGTCGCAATCGTCGGGGAACGCATATGCGCCAGCGTCCTTAGTGAAGGAACAATCATCCTCCACGATGAGCACACTCTTCTCGTGTCTCGCGGCTTCCTCGAGGATGGCGACGTGGCTGAGAAAACAGCCGTGCGCTCCGGCGGAGAGGAACAGCCCTGCGCTGCCCGGCGAGAAGGCGGGCAGGATTTCATACGGGAGAGACGGCACCAATCGCGCGAGTTCGTCCACGATCTCGCGCTTACGGTCGGCTCGCGAGGGCAGGTTGATTACGCGAACAAGGTCGTAGTCTCGCAGGAACACGCACGTTCTCCTTCGCATCGGGGCACGAGCGACGCCAGAATTCTAGCAGCGGGTCCCGCGACCGCAAGTCAGCCGTGCGCAGCAGATACCGCGAGCACGACCCTGAAGCTCTCCAAGGCCGTGGCGGATGGGGTCACGACCGTCCGCCGTATTGCGGCCGTTTTCCCGAGTTCACGGACCATCCGTTTCCCTCTGCAGCGCAAGCCCTTCACGTCGTCCCCGCTCACGAACGCATGGCTGCATTTGGCTTCAGACCTGCTTCTACCCCCCTGAAAGGATTGAGCCAGCTGCTTGGGCAATCCGATCGCCACGCGACTTCTTCGATTGGCACCGCGCCGGTATTTTTGGTTTTCGTGGGTAGAGACGACGTGCGCAAGAAGTAGCCGAAGGATGACCGCAACCCCGATCGACCGGGTGAGTACGACCGCCAGTGCGTATGGAAATCTATGACCGGCTAGCAACGGAGTTCCCCACCCAGCGAAGCGCATTCCGAGGCAATCGGGAGGTACGAAAAGCAGACGGCAAGACGCCGAGTGAACCTATCCTTAGGGCTACCCGCGAAATAGATGACCGGCGGTGACGCAAGCCGGAACGGCGAGCAGCGCGCCAACGTCGCGAACAAGCGAGGCGAGATGTGAACCGACAGGCGGCCTGGCTGGAGTGTGGCGGCATCGCGGTTCAAGGCAGCGCACAACGGCACCTCCGTTGTCCGCGGACGGTTCCAGCCCGGCGTCTGACGTCTTGAGCCGCATGCGGTGGCTGCCGGCCGGCGACGGCGGCTATCCGCTCAATAACGGCCACGGCTTGATGTCGAACAAGGATGGCGGGTTTTATCAGGTCGACTTCGGAAACGGCCTTGAGCGTAATAAAGCTCGGAGCGTGCCGGAGCTCGATCTACCCATCCCGACGCTCGATAAACCCACTCAGCGCATTCAGAGCTACGCTCTGCCGCTGGAGCGGTGGAACAGGGCGGTCGCGACCGCCATGCACTTGTCGAGGCAAAACACGATCTCCCCGCTATAGAGGCGCTTGGAGAGCTATCTGAACGAAGCGGTCGCCAAAGGGGAGTTCCTCGAACGACGGCCGGTAGGGGACGGTGGCGGTGAGGAGGGGTTTGGACCCATTCACCGAAGAAGCCTGAGGCCCCGATTGGGCGTGGCCGCGTTGCGCTGGTTGGACAGCACTCCGGTCACTCGACAGATCACGGTTTAGCCACCTGAGCGGTCGTCTGTTAGGTTCGGAGCAGTACACCGACGTCCACCCGGGCTTTTGGTCGTTCGCGGGGGGACTATACTCTCCCGGATGTCCGCGCGTGGCGCTCCAAGCCGCGTGTCATACACCCGCATATTCTTCCTTAGAATTGCCGTGCCGATCGATGGCCTGACCTCGAAAGTGATGGAGAAGCCAGCCGTTGCAACGTTAAGGTGTGCCGGGCATTCAGAATGGGCGCCGCAGTACTTCTTCGATCTGCACAGCGGCATGGACGTCGAGGAGCTGGATGGTACGATCCTGCCGGTGCGGTTCGAGAGTCACGGCGAGCCGGTTTGATCGGCTGACGCGAAGCACCATGGTCGTCGCACACGCCCCAGTGCTGCGTCGAATGCCGGCGTTGTGCTGATGAGTTCCGACCTCCGTATAACTCTCAGTCTGCTGGGCTTTGCATTGCTGTTCGCGGGAGGCGCATGGTGGCAGGTCTTCAGGCGTCACAAGGGCGACTGGCTGGGAGGCGCTGCACTGATGACCGCTGTGACGATGGGGATAGGTGCCTTCATCATTCTCGGCGTTCTGCTCTGACGCGGGTTCACCGGTCGACGTTGAGGCCCTGAGGGTCTGCGCTGGTGCTAAGACAACGCCGGGCTCGTTGCGGTGGGGTGCCGCGAGTCAGGCGCATGTCTCGTGGGGGCGGAAAGCCGACATCCGCAGGTTCAGAGCTGTTCATCCGGTGACAGGGGTGAAGCAACTATAAAGAGCAGCCCCGAACCTCGCACGAGCCGAGGATAGCCGCGTTACTGCTCCGCCCAGGGTTAAGGGCCAACCCACCTCCACTCTCCGCCTTGAGGGTGCAACACCTTGCGAATGGTATTTCCCGCGTCATTAGTGATCATGGGCTCAGCGGTCGGGGAGTATGCCGTGGCAAGGGGGGTGGATGGACCTAAACAGCTGCCGAATCCATCGCGGTCGCAGGCGAGGCTACCAACATCGGCACCGACAAGAGACGTCTTCGCGCGGACTGTCGCTACCGCCGGCCTTGTGGTCTCCCTTTTCGGTGGTTGGATACAGTGGGAGAAGCTGCAGGATGACAGAGCGGCGGCCATGAAGTTTGTGCATCGGGGGATCAGTGGTGGTGCCCGCGATCCCCATCTGACGATCATCGCTACGAACTTAGTTAGCAAGCCCATCCGGGGAGCCAGCATCGGGGCAGCTCTGAAGCTCCTCTCGCCAGAGCGTATCGCTGATATTTTCGACGATATGCCCGTAAAAGCCGAGGATTTTGAAGTTTCAGGGTCGGAACCTCAGAACCTGAGCACAGGCAAGTTATCGGACGATCAGGTGAAAAGATGGAGGTCCGGAGAACTGGTCCTTGTCGGCGCCGCGAAGGTGAGTTGGCGCGACAGGGGAGCATGGACCGACTCCTCGGCTGAACGGTGCTGGGCCTGGATCGGCGAACCTGCTCGCGTAGTCGATTGTGAAGACCTGACAGGACTGGGCGCGTCAGAAGCAAGGGAGCACGTGCAGGGCATCTTGAGCAGCGCACCGCCTCACCCCAGATCAGCCGATAGCGCAGTGGAGGCAGTTAAACGTTCGACATCGCATAGGCTATGAAGAAGCAATTCAACGTCAAAACGCACATGGAGATCAGGAAGGCGGCATCGGCCAGACGTTCAAGCCGCCGAAGACGTCTGGTCGAGATGGTCCTGAGGGACCAATAGGAAGTTATGAGCGTAAACAAGAACATGATCGCGTTCAAAGCAAGAAGATCATCGGCAAATGTGTCTTGATGGCGCAGGCTGATCAACACTCGCATGAGACTAATACCAGTCAGGCAAATGCCCAACATCGCGGCCGAGATTGAGCATATCATGCGAGATGCTTGCTCGTCGAGCTCTCGGCTACGATCGGTTTCGTTCACTCTTCATCATTCCGCTAATCGCTGAGGGGCTCGTACTGCTATAGCAAGTCGCGGGTCGTGGTGGGGGTTTTTTTCTGATTTGCTCGCTGATCGATGGTGGCGTGCCTCGTCGAAGTCATTGTGCTAGTTGTGCCAAATGTGCGCTGCCTTCGTCGTTGTCCAACTAGCCCTAGTTGTGCTATCGTACTGCTATGGTGAAGGACCTCAGAGATCAGCGGATTCCGGTTATGATGAGTGGCGGCGAAGTCGCAGAGATCGATGCATGGCGTCGAACGCAGAAAGACTTGCCAAGTCGGTCAGAGGCGATCCGGCGTCTGATCGAGCGGGGCTTAGTAAAGTGACTGACGACAGCTCCTGGACGCTAAGCAAAATTGATCTTCGATCGCCCGTCATGGCGAACGCGTGGCCGGTGGCACGGCTGGAACTCGATCACCCCGTGCGCGGTCGCGTAACCGACATCGGCAAAGCGCCCGGGGCTTTCGATGCCGCGTTCATTGCCGCGGGGCATATCCTCGGCATCGAGCCGCGACTCCGAAGATTCAACGTCGTTTCGACTTTTGCAGAAGAGCAAGTGGCGCTGAGCATCCGCATCGACGTTGAGCTGCAACTGGGCGACAAGACGGCGATGGGCACGTGTTCAGGTGTCGATCTGCTGCGCTGCTCGATGTCGGCGTGGCTTGAAGCTGCTGCGAAGCTATCCGGTTAGTGCCACGTGCGGGCGGACGGATGGATGACGGCACTGCTGCTCCGGCGCCCAAGTCCAGGCGACGCATAGGATCACCCGACCAGCGTAGGAGCGCCGGTTCCAGCGCAAGCAGTACCCGAGTGACAAGCCATGACCAATACGGATCGTAACGCGTTTTGTGCGAGGAGCTTTCAGTGTTGCGCAAGGCCGCTCGGGGTGACCTGCTGGCGAGCCACCCGGAGCTAAGGGGTCGGATGGTGGCAAGAGCACTCTGTCGGTGCCAGGCGCATATGCAACCGGTCGGCAGACAGCGCCACGACATGGGGGCCGCACGAGCACTGCCCGCTACCTTCTGGGTATTCGATCAGTTCCCGTCGAGCGTCCCACGAAGCCGCTGACTACCTGCGCGACTGCCGAGCGGCATAGCGAGCATCGCGGGCTGCCTTCATTTCCGCTTGGCTAGCAGGTTTCAAGCGCGCTGCCTTGAGTTCCGCCGCTGCTTCGGCCGCCGCAATCTCGGCGGCCTTCCGGGAGGCCTTCTCCAGCTTCGCTGCCGCCTTTGCCTCGGCTTTCGCGGCCCGCTCCGCTGAAAGAACCTGCTCCCGCGCTGTCCATGCGTCACGCTGCTCGGCAAGCTTATCCTGGTCGAGAGGCGGCCTTGCCTTGAGTTCGTCAAGCGCCTTCTGTTTGGCCTTGCCGGCGGACTTCATGCGATCTTGAAAGGATGGGTCTTTGTACGATGCCACTGCTGATCCTTGAGAGCGGAAGGCCTGTGAGCGCAGCCGTTTATGAGACGGATGCCCCTTCTTCAAGCTGTAGATCATCACAGTGGGTCAGGTTGGAGCAAGGCGGCGGCATCGGGTCCTATCCAAAGTTTCGTGAACTCCGCCACGAGTCGTTGCGGACGGAACTTCTGGCTTCAACAGCTCGGCCCAACGGCCGGAACGGTCGACGAGGCGGCGAAGCTCGCATCAGCCCAGAACAAGATGCCAGCGCTGAGCAGGATGATCGAGAGCAACACGCCTGGATCAACGCTGTGGTATAGGCGGGCACCTTTCGATCGCGTTTCAGACCAGCTGCTACTGCACGCCGACCCGGATTCCTGCAAAAGCTTCGAGCGCATCGAGAAGCTGGCGCCTAAGCACGGCACGGACTTCTCGTGGGCGGCGCGCAAGCAAGCGCCGCACGCCGCGCATGGCGAATGGGAAGGCGAACGCGTCTTCGCATCGGCCTCGTCGCAGTCCGCATCGGCATCTGCGAAGTCCATGAGATCGATCGCAAACCGCAACGAAGCCGGCAAGCTAACTACGATTGAACATCCCGAGCACGCAAGTACCATCGGCCGGCTTGTACGGCGCTCGATTTTCCGGGGGAGGGGTGCAAGCTCGCTTCAGGCCTGCCTTCCTCATATGAGAAGCCCAACGGCAAGGTATATTCAATGGCAGAAAACCAGGTCGGCCTCGCGTGGACTCCACTCAGGTCAATGCTCGCTTTCCACCTGCGGAGATCGCCGCACTTATGCACGGGTCGAGCGCAAGCCTGAGTCGCCGTCCCGCTCGGAGCCAGTGCGCCGCCTTGTCTTGGAGGCCTTGAGCCACGAAACCTAGCCCCAACCCTGATGGAGCTCTGGCGTGGAAGCGCTGCACCCGGAGAACAAGAAAACTTGGCATCACAGGGTGCTTGAGTGCCTAACTTGGCGGATGGGGTGGGATTCGAACCCACGGTGAGCTTGCACCCACGCCGGTTTTCAAGACCGGTGCCTTAAACCACTCGGCCACCCATCCGTGCACTCTGCCGCTAGACTGTCGCGGACGCGCTGTGCAAGCACTAGGGTGAACAGACGGGCCGCGGGCGGATCGTCGGACGTTGACCGAGGGTCGTTGCGAGCGTGCGGATGGTGGACAGGGTGCAGACGGTGGGGGGCGTGAGGCGGTGGGTCGCGGCGCTGGCGCTGGTCGGCGCGCCATGCGCGGCGCAGGTCGACCCGCTCGCGCCGCTGCCGGAGATCACGCGCGCTCCCGTCGCGGCCCCTCCCGCGAGTACGACAGCGCCCGCTCAGCCGAATCCCGCGCCGCGTCCGTCGACCCTGCCATGGATTGCGGCTCCCAAGCCGGCGTCGACCGGCACCGTGCCCTACGTCGTCCAGTCGGCGCAGATGGACTTCGCCGCCTACAAGCAGCGGCTTGCCAGCCGCGCCCGGCGCTCCGGAGTGAGCGAGGCGACGATCATCGGGTCGGTGCCGTGGCTCTCGCTCAATCCCCGCGTGATCCAGCTCGACCGCGCGCAGCCCGGCGGAGTCCTCAATCACCCCGTAGCGCCGCCGTTCGCACCCTATCGCCGCGATCACGTGACCGCCGACCTGATCGCGCGGGGGCGGGCCGTCTATTCCGCCAATTGGGCCCACCTCTCGTCCTTGCAGGTCCGCACCGGGGTCGAGGCGTCGGTGCCGGTGGCGATCTTCGGGCACGAGACCAGCTATGGCGTGGTCACCGGCGGCTTCGACCTGCTCGATGCGCTTGCCACGCTGGCCTACGAAGGGCGGCGACGCGAGCTGTTCGAGAGCGAGTTCGTCGCGGCGCTCAAGCTGCTCGACCGCGGCACGCCTCGATCCCGCCTGCGGGGAAGCTGGGCCGGCGCGACCGGCTACCCCCAATTCATGCCGTCGGCGGTGCTCCGGCTGGCGACGGACGGCGACGGGGATGGGCGGGCGGACATCTGGTCGAGCCAGGCGGACGCCTTCGCCTCGATCACCGCCTTCCTCAAGGATGCCGGGTGGAAGCCGGGCGTGCACTGGGGCGTGGCGGTCCGCACGCCTGCAGGGCTGAAC
Organism: uncultured Sphingomonadaceae bacterium; assembly: GCA_964235835.1. Taxonomy (GTDB): domain Bacteria; phylum Pseudomonadota; class Alphaproteobacteria; order Sphingomonadales; family Sphingomonadaceae; genus Sphingomicrobium. Next base: position 32,209 of record CAXSDY010000001.1, read on the forward strand.
CGCGTCGCCATCAAGAATACAGTCGTCGCAGCACGTTGCCCGCCGGTCTTTGCGCGGCATAGCAAGTGGCTGACGATGCGCGAATGGCGGGCGTTGGGCGTGCTGCCGATCACGCGCTCGCTCCCTGACGAGGAGCCGGCCTCCTTGCTCGAGCCCGATGGCCCGAACGCAACGGCCTACCTGCTCACGGCCAATTACCGCGTCATCCTCGAATATAATTGCTCGAATTTCTACGCGCTTTCGGTCGGTCTACTCGCGGACGCGATCGCCACGCGTTAGCGCTCGCGCGCCGAGGGTGTCGGCGGTAGAGGATGGCGGTCCATGCCCTCCGGGAGTCGATCCATCCTCATGACCCGTGCCGTCCTGCTTGCCTCCGCTGCCGCGTTGACGCTGGCGACATCCGCCCCGGCGGCGACCCCGGTGTTCGATACGCCGGCCCCGATTGCCTATCTGATCGACCTGTCTTCGGGCGCGGAGCTGTTTGCCAAGGATGCGGACCGGCGCATGCCGCCGGCGTCCATGGCCAAGATGATGACCACCGAAGTCGCGTTCGAACTGATCGATCGCCGCCAGCTGCCCCTATCCAAGATGTGCACCGTACAGCCACCGACCTGGCAGAAGTGGCACGGCAGCGCCGCCGGCTCGACCATGTTCCTGTCGCCGGGCGAGCAGGTCAGCGTCGAGAACCTTCTGCACGGCATCGTCACCCTCTCCGGCAACGATGCCTCGGTCGTGCTGGCGGAATGCATCGCCGGCACCGAGCAGGCCTTCACCGGCCAGATGAACGATCTGGCGGCGCGCCTCGGCCTGCGCAGCAGTCACTTCGGCACGGCCAACGGCTGGCCCGACAATGACGTCACCATGGTCACGGCGCGCGACCTCGCGACGCTCGCCCGGGCGACGGTCGAGCGGCATCCCAAGCTCTACAAGCAGTTCTACGGTCAGCCGAACTTTACCTGGGGCAAGACGCTCGGCTCGGGCAAGGACATCACGCAGGCGAACCGCAATCCGATCCTCGGGCGAGTCGCCGGCGCCGACGGGTTGAAGACCGGGCATACCGACGAAGCGGGCTATGGCTTTACCGGATCCGCGATCCAGAACGGGCGGCGCCTGATCGGCGTGATGGCCGGGCTTGGGAGCTTCAACCAGCGGATCGAGGAAGCCGTCCGGTTGATGAACTGGGGGTTCAACGCTTGGCAGGCCAAGCCGCTCTATAAGGCCGGAGCGAAAGTCGGCTCCGCCAAGGTGCAACTCGGCTCCGCCGGTGAGGTCAGCCTGGTCGCGCCGCGCGACATTGCGCTGACGCTGCCGGCAGGGCTTGGCGGGACGGTTCGGTCGACCCGCATCCGCTACACCGGCCCCCTTCGAGCGCCCGTTGCGCTCGGCCAGCATGTAGCGGATCTGGTGGTCACGACAGACAGCGGGCCGCAGATCATGCCGTTGAACGCCGGCGAGGCCGTGAGCGAAGCCGGCTTCTTCGGCCGCGCCTGGATCGGACTGAAGCAGATGCTCGGCATGGCGTGACCCACAGGGTGCGGGGCGGCAGGTTCATCACCCTGGAGGGCGGGGAAGGGGTCGGCAAGTCGACCCAGTTGCGCCTGCTCGCCGAGCGGTTGCGGATGCGCGGGATCGACGTCGTCACGACCCGCGAGCCTGGCGGAAGCGACGGCGCCGAGATGATCCGCAACCTGCTGCTGAACGGACCGGAGGAGCGCTGGGGCCCCGAGGCCGAAGCGCTGCTGTTCGCCGCGGCGCGCGCCGATCACGTCGACAAGGTCGTGCGTCCCGCGGTCGAGTCGGGCAAGTGGGTGATCTCCGATCGCTTCGTGGACAGTTCGCTTGCCTATCAGGGGGTCGCGGGCGGCCTGGGACTCCCCGCCGTGCGCGCGATCAACGATTTCGGGGTTCGCGAATGGTTCCCCGACCGGACGCTGGTCTTGACGCTCGGCGAGGCGGCGGTGCGGGCCAGCCGGCGCGATGGCGATGCGCCCGACCGGATCGGCGGCCGCGCGAGTGCCTATCATGACGCGGTCCTCGACGGGTTTCGCCAGATCGCGGCGGCCGAGCCGGGGCGTGTGCGCCTGGTCGACGCCTCGGGGGATCAGGAGCAGGTCACGGGGCGCCTGCTCGAACAACTCGCCGACCTGCTGTGATCGTCGGACAGGATCGCACCGTTGCCGGCTTCGGCGAGGCGATGCGATCGGGCGTCATGCACCACGCCTGGCTGCTCGCCGGCCCGCGCGGGGTGGGGAAGGCGCGGTTCGCATGGGAGGCGGCGAGCCGCGTGCTGGCCGACGCTGCCGGACCGAGCGTAGATCTCCCCGGGCTCGACACTCCGCCGGATCACCCGATCGCGCGCCTCATGGCGGCCGGTAGCCACCCGGATTTCCGCCAGCTGCAGCGCCAGCCCAACGAGAAGGGCGATGGCCTGCGCCGCAACATTTCGATCGAGCAAGTCCGTCGACTCGCCGAATTCCTGGCCAACACGACGTCGATGTCGCCATGGCGCGCGGTGGTCATCGACAGCGTCGACGACCTCGAGGCCGAGGGGGCCAATGCGCTGCTCAAGATGCTCGAGGAGCCCCCCGCCAACACCGTGTTCCTGCTCGTCGCCCACGCCCCCGGTCGATTGCTGCCGACGATCCGCTCGCGCTGCCGCCGGATGGATTTCCAGACACTCGATGATGACGCCTTGGCGTCGGTCCTGCGACGTGAGCTTCCTGGATCGAGCGAAGCGGAGATCGCGCGGCTCGTGACGCTCGCCGGCGGGTCGGCGGGGCGGGCGATGTCCTATGCGGCGCTCGATCTCGCGCCCCTTGAGGCCGAGGTGATCGGGCTGATGCGTGAGGGCGACCCGACCAACGCGCGCCGATCGAAGCTTGCGCAGGGTCTCGCCGGCAAGGCCGCGGCGGAGCGCTACGCGGCCTTCCTCCAGCTGACCCCAACGCTGATCGCGCGCGAGGCGCGAATGCTCGCGGGGCCGCGGCAGGAGCGTGCGCTCGACGCTTACCAGAGCGCGCGGGAGACGGCAGCGATCGCGCTGCGCCTGACGCTAGATCCGGCCGCGACCGTGTTCCAGCTGGGTGGGGTTCTCGCCGGCCTCGCCTGACCCTTGCGTTCCTTGAAGCGGCGAGGGGTGGCGGCTAGGGCAGGGCCATGGCCGAGCCCTATTATATTACGACCGCCATTAGCTATCCGAATGGATCGCCGCACATCGGCCATGCCTATGAAGCGATCGCGGCCGATACGATGGCCCGCTTCCAGCGCAGTCAGGGCCGCGATGTCCGCTTCCAGACCGGGACGGACGAACATGGGCTGAAGATGGCCCAGGCGGCGCGCGCCGCGGGGGTCGAGCCGTCCGCCTACGCCGACACGATGTCGGCCGAATTCAAGGCGATGTGCGACCGGCTTGATGTCGGGTATGACCTCTTCATCCGCACGTCGGAGCCCGATCATCACCGCGCGAGCCAGGCGATCTGGAGCGCGATGGAGGCGCGCGGCGACCTCTACCTCGGACGCTACGAAGGCTGGTACTCGGTGCGGGACGAGGCCTTCTACGACGAGGCGGAACTGGTCGACGGCGACGGGGGCAAACGCTCGCCGCAGGGGACGCCGATCGAGTGGACGGTGGAGGAGAGCTGGTTCTTCCGCCTGTCGGCCTATCAGCAGCGGCTGCTCGATCACTATGCCGCCAACCCCGAGTTCATTCAGCCCGACAGCCGCCGCAACGAGGTGCTGCGCTTCGTCGAGGGCGGGCTGACCGACCTGTCGATCTCGCGGACCAGCTTCGACTGGGGCGTCACGGTGCCCGGCAGCGACGACCACGTCATGTACGTCTGGCTCGACGCGCTGACCAATTACCTCACGGGACTCGGCTATCCGGACCAGGGTGGGCTATTCGACCGTTACTGGCCAGCCAACGTGCATCTGATCGGCAAGGACGTCGTTCGTTTCCACGCGGTCTACTGGCCGGCGTTCCTGATGTCGGCCGGCATCGCCCTTCCGCTCCAGGTCTACGGCCATGGCTTCCTCCTCAGCCGCGGCGAAAAGATGTCGAAGAGTGTCGGCAATGTCGTCGACCCGATGACACTCGCCGATCGCTACGGGGTCGACGCCCTACGCTATTTCCTGCTGCGCGAGGTCACCTTCGGGCAGGACGGGAGCTACAGCCACGAGGCGATCGTCAATCGCGTTAATGCCGAGCTGGCGAACAGCTTTGGCAACCTCGCGCAGCGAAGTTTGTCGATGATCTTCAAAAACTTGAACGGTATTCTTCCGGATGCAGGTGAGGCGCAGGAGGATCTTGCGCTGCTGGCGACGGTGGACGCCGCGTGCCGCTCCACCCTTCCTGCCGAGTTCGCGAGGTTTGCCTTTGCGGCCGGGCTCGAAGCGTGGATGGGGGCGGTGTTCGCGTGCAACGCCTACGTCGATGCGATGGCGCCGTGGGCGCTGCGCAAGACCGATCCGGCGCGCATGGCGGCGGTGCTCGGCACCCTGGTCGTGGCGATCCGGCAGCTCGCCGAGGCCGCCGCGCCCGTCATGCCGGGCTCGTCGGGCAGGCTGCTCGCGCTGATCGATTCGGGTGCCGAGGGGCAGCCGATCGCGGCGCCCACGCCGATCTTCCCGCGGCTGGAGCCGAGCGAGGAAGCGGCGTGAGCCTGATCGACAGCCACTGCCATCTCAACTATCCGGGGCTCGTCGAGCGGCAGGCGGAAGTCCTCACGACCGCTCGGGCGCGTGGCGTGTCCGGCTTCCTCAACATCTCTACCCGCCAGAGCGAGTGGCAGGCGATCGTCGAGACTGCCCGGCGCGAGCCCGACGTGTGGGCGAGCATCGGCGTTCACCCGCACGAGGCGGATTCCCATCCCGACCTTGGCGCAGCCGCGCTGGTCACCGAAGCCGCGCACCCCAAGGTGATCGCGATCGGCGAATGCGGGCTCGATTATCACTATGACAAGTCCGATCGCGAGGCGCAGCGGGATCGCTTCCGCGCGCACATCGAGGCGGCGCGGACCACCGGCTTGCCGCTGATCGTCCACACCCGCGATGCCGAGGAGGACACGGCCGACATGCTCGCCGAGGCGGTCGCCGCTGGCGGGGTGAGGGGGGTGCTGCACTGCTTCACGGGCAGCGCTTCGCTGGCGGCCAAGGCGCTCGACATCGGCTTCTTCCTGTCGCTGAGCGGGATTGTCACGTTCAAGAACGCGCGCGGCCTTCAGGAGATCGCAAAGACCGTGCCGGCCGACCAGTTGCTGGTCGAGACCGATGCGCCGTTCCTCGCCCCCGTTCCGCACCGCGGCAAGCCGTGCGAACCCGCGTTCGTCGTCGACACCGCGAGTTTCGTCGCCGGCCTGCGCGGCGAAGAGTCGGACCAGCTGGCGGCAAGCACGTCGGCCAACTTCTTCCGGCTGTTCGGGAAAGCCGCTGCGTGAAGCTGCGGATTCTTGGCTGCGGCACGTCGTCCGGGGTGCCGCGGATCGGCAACGACTGGGGCCGATGCGATCCCGCCGAGCCGAAGAACCGGCGCACTCGCTGCGCCATCCTGATCGAAAGCGCAAACGAGCGCCTGCTGGTAGATTGCGGCCCGGACCTGCGCGAACAGTTGCTCGCGGCTAACGTCGGCCGGATCGACGGGGTGATCGTCACCCACGATCATGCCGACCATTGCCACGGGCTCGATGATCTTCGCCAGGTCGCACAGGTGACCGGCGAGCCGGTGCCGTTCATGGCCCGCGCCGACGCGCTCGAGCGGATCGTCGATCGCTTTCGCTATGCTTTCGAGGGTACCGCGCTTTATCCGCCGGTGCTCGCCGGCGCGGCGCTCGGAGATACGGGCCGCGTCGGCGATGCCGTCCTGCGCTTCGTCGACCAGCCGCACGGGGAGATCACTTCGGTCGGGCTCCGCGTGGATGAAGGCGGCCGTTCCGCTGCCTACGCAATCGATTTCAAGCAGTTAACCGCGGAAATGGCCGAGCTTTATCGCGGAGCCGACGTGTGGATCGCGGACTGCCTGCGCCGACGACCGCACCCGACCCATGCGCATCTCGACCTCGTCCTCGGTTGGGCGCGCGACCTCGGGGTCGGGCAATTGCTCCTCAGCCATCTCGACAACAGCATGGATGTCGCGGAATTGATAAAGGAATTGCCCGACTGGGCGGCTCCCGCGTTTGACGGGCAGGAGATCAGCCTGACGTGACGAACGATATGATGCTCGGCGGCTTGTACCTGCTGATGGCGATGATGCTCGTGCTGGGTTCGCTGATGTCGCGGCGCGAGCCGTTCGCCAAGATGCTGACGATGATGCTCGCGTGGGTCTCGATCTTCGGAGCCGGCTTCATCCTCTTCACCTTCCGCGACAACCTCGGCTGGGTCGGCCAGCGGCTGAAGGCGGAAGCGCTCGGTACGCCGGTGACCGAAGGCAAGACCGTCCGCATCCCGATGGCGATCGACGGGCATTTCTGGGTCGATGCAAGCATCAACGGCGTGCCGGCCAAGTTCCTCGTCGACAGCGGCGCCACGGTCACGACCGTCGGCAATGCGCTCGCCGCTGAGGCGCAGTTGGAGACGGACGGCGCCAACGATCAGCTGGTCCGCACCGGCAACGGCATCGTCAAGGTCAGCAGTGCGCGCGCTGACAGCATCACGATCGGCTCAATCGAGCGCCGCGACCAGCGCGTGTACATTGCCGGCAACGACGACCTCAACGTCGTCGGCATGAGTTTCCTGTCGTCGCTGAAGCGCTGGGGCGTGGAAGGGCGATGGCTCATCCTGCAGCCTTGAGACACTTAGATTAACACTATACTTTACATAATGAATATTATCATACTTAATTGGCCAAAGCGCGTGGGGGCGATGCGTGTCGGTTCTCTTGGATCACCGAACCCGTGGTAGATGCCGTGTTTGTCTGAAGATCCGCGGACGGCGCGAGAAAATGCTTTTAGTCCACCAGACATTGTCGATGGATCAACGGATTCGTTCCTCGGCATTTGACGGACCAACCGGGGGTTTACGCGGACCTTGGGAATGCGGACCCAAGCCGCTCGAAAAGTCGCGCTGGAGCTCACCTTTTCGTTAGCTGTCGGCAGCACAACCGATACGTCCTGGAACCCCGCTTTCTGCCGTACAGGTTTTCGGCAAATCGCACTCGGCAGCTTCACCTAGGCCGCACGGTTTCCATTATAATTTTGTCTGGTTATGCGCCGGATTTAGGTCGTGACCCCGGCCATTCGCCTTTCCACCAATTGCCGTCAGCATGGGCTCACAACAGAAGGTAAGTGTACCAAGACCCGCGGCTATCGCCGTCCGTGAACAACTTAATCCTTGCCCGGAGTCGGAGAAGCGACTTGCAAGCTGCTACTCAACTCGTCGGCGAATGCACCCGGGAAGCAAATGATCAATGCGGAACGGGAGCTTAGTGAGCCGGATGCCTGTCGCGTGGAAGATCGCGTTACCGATCGCGGCGCTGCCACCAATCGAGCCGACCTCGCCCATTCCCTTGATGCCGAGCGGGTGTCCCCGGGTGTCGTCTTCGTCGATGATGATTGCTTCGATCTGATCGACATCTGCATTGGTCGGTACCAGCGCCTCGCCGAGGCTCCGATTTACGAACATGCCGGTACGTGCGTCCATGATGGTCTCTTCCATCAGTGCTTGCCCAAGACCCCAGACCATGCCGCCCATCAGCTGGCTCCGCACCAGAAGTGGGTTGATCGCCCGCCCGCCCGCAAACGCGCCCACCAGCCGATCAACCTGGATGTGGCGCGTGTCAGGATCGATCAGGACCCTGGCGAACTGCGCGCCAAAGGCTTGCCGACCATATTTGCTATGCCCGAACGTGCGACCGGTGATCGCTTCTTCTTCGATCGGCGCCTCGGCGTGGCGAGCCATGAGCTCGGCGACGCTCTCGCTTGTGCCCTCCGCGCCCATGATCCGACCTTCCGCAACCTTCAGGTTGCGGCGACGCTGCCCGTGCAAGGGGGAGCTGCGATCGTCGACCGCGCGCTTGATAAGCGCTTTCTGGACGAGCGCGCCCGCTTCATGAATTGCGGCGCCATTCGTCAGTGTCGACATGGAACCGACGGTCATGCCGCCATACGGAAGCCGGGTGTCTCCGTATTCCAGCCGCACGTGATCGAGCGGCAGGCCGATAGCTTCCGCGCCGATCTGGGTTAGCGCGGTGATCATACCCTGACCGATTTCGTGCGAGGCGGTCTGGACGATGGCATGCCCGTCTGCGCCGATGATGATTCGCGCGACCGCGGGCATCTGCAACACGGGGTACATCGAAGTGGCCACGCCATAGCCGACAAGATGGCGGCCTTGACGCATTGAGCCGACCCGGGGGTCGCGATCGAACCAGCCGATGCGGTTCGCCGCAGCTTGGTAGCACTCCTTGAGCGACTTGCTCGACCACTCATGTCCAGTATCGGGCTCGACATCCGCATGGTTGAGCAGGCGGAAGTCGAGCGGATCAATCTCCAGCTTGTCGGCGAGGACGTCCATTGCCGTTTCGCTCGCGAAGCGCCCGAGGCAGGCGCCTGGGCCACGCATCCAGCCGGGCGCGTTCGTATCAAGCCGCGCCGTTTGCTGATGAACCAGCATGTTGGGGCAGGCATAGGCTTTGGCAACGGACTCGCCCGCTGCCTCAACATATTGCCCGGCCACGCCCTGCGAAACGATCGAGTCCTGTATCAGTGCCTGGAGCTTGCCATGCTTGTCCGCGGCCAGTCGCAGGCGCTGGCGACTGCCGCCCCGGAACGGCATCATCGTGAAAACGTCGGCGCGCGCCAGCACCAGCTTCACGGCGCGCCCGTTCAGCTTCGCGGCCATGGGCGCAAGCAAGAGATGGACGTTGGCGTTTTTTCCACCGAACGCACCGCCGGCCATGGTTGAGATCACCCGGACCTTATTATCGAACTGGAAACCGCCGAGGACCTGACCGATGATGCGGGGCAGCCGGTCCCTCAGCCCGAACCCAAACGCCTCGCCCAAGATGAGAGCGTCCCCGTAGCTGAACTGCGTCGGCACATGGACGGTGAGCCCGCCGTCCTCGTCCCACGCAGCGACGATCGCACCGGGCTCCATCTGATTGTGGTGGTGCGGCGAGGTCTCCACAATCAGGTCAACCTTGATCGGGGCACTCTCGTAGGCCTTTTCCGGCTGCCCTACTTTGACTTGCCCGGGATCGCCCGCGCCGACCTTTTTGACGTCCACCGCCCGGCTCATGCCTTGGTCGAGCGTGTACGCACGGTCGTTATCCGGCGCGGAATACGTGACTGCGACGAGGTGCGCAGCGGCGCGGGCATGCTCGAGCGTATCCGCAACCAAGAGGGCGATGCATTGGCCGCCATAGTGTATGCGGTCGTCCTGCATCGGCAGCAGTTCGCCGATCTCCGCGCCGATCGGAGACATCGCCTTCTTCAACCTGGGTGCGTTCTGGTAGCTCATCAGCATCCGGACGCCCGGCTGCGCGAGAGCAGCCACAGCATCGATCGAGACGATGCGGCCGCTTGACTGCGTGCTTGTGATCGCCACGGCCACGTCGAGATCCGCGATCTCGGCGGATGACAGATCGCCTGCGTAGCGGACCCGCCCCGTGACCTTGTCGCGACCTTCGATCCGCCGCGGAGCCCTCGCGAGCGCGTCCGTGGAGAGGATGCCGGTCTCGGGTTCGATCGTGCTGGCCATGGCGGTTTTCCTCACGCGATGCGCTTGTCGGATTGCGACTGCGGCGTGCCGGCCGCGGCTTGCATGCAGGCGCGAACGATCGCACGCCGAGCGAGGTCAATCTTGAAGTCATTGTCACCGCGCCCGACGGCGCCCGCAAGCAGCGCCTCCGCGACGTCGTCGTAGCGGCTGCTTCGCACACTCCGCCCAATCATCAGTGCATCGGCCTCTGTTCGGCGCCATGGTTTGTGTGCCACGCCGCCAAGCGAAACCCGCGCGTCTGAGATTTGGTCGCCGTCGAGTTGCATCGCTACGGCTACGGAAACGAGCGCAAACGCGTAAGACTGACGGTCCCGCAGCTTGAGGTAGGTATAGTGCTCGTTGAATCGTTCAGCGGGCAGGTCGATTGCAGTGACGAGTTCGCCGTCGGCGAGGTGGTTATCACGCCACGGCTCATTGCCAGGCAACCGGTGATACCCGGCGATTGGGATCACCCGGTCACCAGCTGGACCGGTAACGTGCACCTCGGCGTCAAGGGCGAGAAGCGCAACGCTCATGTCGGACGGCTGGGTCGCAATGCAATGCGGACTTCCGCCCAGGATCGCGTGAGCCCGCGTAAACCCGCCGATGGCGTCGCAGCCGGAGCCTGGCACGCGCTTGTTGCAGGCGGCCGACGTGTCGTAGAAATAATAACAGCGGGTCCGCTGGTTGAGGTTGCCACCGTTGGTGGCCGCGTTGCGCAGCTGCGCGCTTGCTCCCGCCAGGATCGCGCTCGATAACAAAGGATAGTCCGATGCTATCCGCGGGTGGTAAGCCGTTGCGGCGTTCGTGGCGAGCACGCCGAGGCGCAGGCCGCCGTCCTCGCGCGCCGTGATGTGGTGGAACGGCAGCGAGTTCACGTCGACCAGCTTGTCCGGTTGCTCCACGTGGTCCTTCATTAGGTCGACAAGGTTAGTGCCGCCGGCGATAAAGTAAGCAGCCTTGCCGGTGCCTTCGCGCACAGCGGCGGCGATGTCGTCGGCGCGGACGTAGTCGAACGGCCTCATGCCCTCGCCTCCGACGCCATAACTTCCATGATCGCATCAGTGATGTTCGAGTAAGCTCCACACCGGCAGAGATTGCCGCTCATTGCTTCCCGAACCTCGTCCCTGGATCGCGCACGCTTTTCGTCAATCAGCCCCTTGGCCGAACAAATCTGGCCCGGTGTGCAGTATCCGCACTGAAATGCGTCATGCTGGAGGAACGCTGCCTGAAGGGGATGGAGTGTCTCACCATCGGCAAGCCCCTCGATCGTTACGACCACCGCACCTGGTCGGGTGACCGCCAGTGCGAGACAGCTGTTAATACGCTGGCCGTTCACGAGTACGGTGCAGGCGCCGCACTGGCCGTGATCGCAACCCTTCTTAGTCCCCGTCAGGTCGAGCCTCTCTCGCAACAGGTCGAGCAGCGTCGTCCATGGATTAACGTGCAGTTGTCGCAATTCACCATTGATGGTGATCGCGAGTTGTACCGCATCGCTCATGCCAGCCTCCTGACCCCAGGCGATCACGTCTAATCAGCTGACCCCTGCCTGTCTGTCGTTTTATTGCTCGGTTAGAAAGATTCACCGTCGGGAGGTTCCCGGAGGGGACCGAGCATTGATGGACCCTCGCGACGACAAGGTGACGCTCAGAAGCACCCAGTGCTCGTCCGACCCACCGGTCCGGAATGAACCACGTCCACCACGAGATGTAGATGGTGAACGCCAGCGCACATGATTCAGGTGACGCGCGAAGGAACGCCGGCCGACATTCCATGGCTGATCGGAGAGTGTGACGTGCGGTTGACCAACGTGGATCCGACGGCGTGTCGCTCGGCGGGCCTCGGCGGCGACTGCCCAACCTCCATCCATCGCGTGCAGCGGCAGCGCGCGGCATACCGGTCACTTTAGGAACTAAGGTAGCGGACCACGTTTCGTGCCGCGCCGGTGGCGCGTGCGGAAGGCGCTGGACCAGGGCACCGGCGGTCAGGAACGGGCTCAGCGCGGAACAAGACACCGCCGTCGAGCAGCATGCGTCTGGCCTCGTCCAGCGAGATCATCTCCGACGCCACTCGCCCGACCGCCCGCCCGACTTAGCAAGCAGTTCGATCGGGCCGATGGAGATTTCCCGCTCGGCCGCCTTGAGCATGTCGTAGATCACCAGACACGCGACGGACACCGCCGTCATCGCCTCCATCTCGACACCTGTCGGTCCGGCGGTGCGCGCCGTCGCTTCGACGCTCAGGCCGGCTTCAGCGACGACCACCCGCACCTCGACCGCGTGCAGCGCCAGCGGGTGGCACAGGGGGATGAGCTCGCCGGTGCGCTTGGCGCCCATGATCCCGGCCAGCTCGGCGATGCCGATCACGTCGCCCTTGCCCGCTCGGCCCTGTTCGACGAGCGTCAGCGTCGCCGACGAAAGACGCACGAAGCCCCGCGCGCTCGCCGCCCGCTCGGTTTTCGCCTTGCCCGACACGTCGACCATGTGCGGCCGACCATCGCCGTCAAAATGCGTCAGGCTCATCGCTCAAGCAGCCGCGGCATCAACTCGACGAAGTTGCACGGCCGGTTCCGGGCGTCGAGCTGCGGCGCGAGCACCTTGTCCCACCCGTCGCGCACTGCGCCGTTTGAGCCGGGGAGGCAGAACAGGAAAGTGCCCTTGGCAAGGCCCCCACATGCCCGCGACTGCAGCGTCGACAAGCCGACGCTGGCAAAGCTGACCTGGTGGAAGATCACCGCGAAACCCTCGATTTGCTTCTCGAACAGCGGCATGACCGCCTCCGGCGTCACGTCACGGCCGGTGAGGCCGGTCCCGCCGCTGCTGAGGACGACGTCAACGTCAGGATCATCGACCCAGCCCGACACGATCTCTCGGATGGCAGGGATGTCGTCCCGGACGATCCGCCGGTCGGCGAGCCGGTGCCCGGCGCTGAGGATCCGCTCCGCCAAGATCGCGCCCGACGTGTCCGTCTCCAGCGTCCGGCTGTCGGACACGCTGAGGACGGCGATGCGGACAGGGATGAAGGCTCGGCTCTCGTCAATCGGCATGGTTCGGCTCCCACCGCTGTCGGTCGGCGCGGTCGCGCGCCCGAGGCTCGATCCAGCGCGCGTCGCCGGGACCCTCCTCACGCTTCCAGAACGGCGCCTCGACCTTCAATCGATCCATCAGATAGTCGACGGCATCGAACGCAGCGCGGCGGTGCGCGGCGGCGGCAGCGACCAGCACGATCGGCTCACCGCGGAGCATTCGCCCAAAACGGTGGACCACGAGCACGTCAACTAGATCAAACCGGGCGCGCGCATCGGCGACGATCCGTTCTACGACCTTGCGGGTGAAGCTTGGGTGGTGCTCGAGTTCGAGCGCGGTGGCAGGTCCGCGCACCGCACCGATGAAGCTGGCGATCGCCCCCGCCTCCCCGCCGCGCTCGGCGAACCCACCGAGGCGAGCGGCGGCGTCGAACGGCTCGCCGGTAAGCTCAATCATCCGCCACTCACCGGCGGGATGAACAGCAACTCGGCGGCGCCTTCGATGCTCCACTCGTCTCCGACGACCACGTCGTCGACGACCGTGCGCACCGTCGGGCTTGAAAGCGCCGCGGCGAGTTCGGGGCGGCTGCGCGCGATCCAGCCGCGCACGTCGCCGACCGTGACGACCTCGCCGGGCAGGTCGACCTCGCCCCCGCGTGACCCGGCTGCCTCCGCCAGACGTCCGAAATAGAGCAGCTTCATCCGCCGGTGCGCGACATATGCCTCGCGACGGCCGGGGTAGCGCCCCGTCGCTCGATAGCGAAGCTGTGGCGCTCGGGCTTGCGCTCGATCGCGGCACGAATCGCGGCGTCGAGCAGCCCCTCGTCGCCAGTCGCGCGCAGCGGCGCCCGCAGGTCGGCGTCGGCGTCCTGGCCGAGGCACAGGAACAGCTGGCCGGTCGCCGTCAGGCGGACGCGGTTGCACCCGCCGCAGAAATTATGGGTCAGCGGCGTGATGAAGCCGATCACCCCGCCCTCCGCTGTGCGGACGTAGCGCGCCGGGCCGCCCGTCGAGCGGACGAGATCGGTCAGTGGCCAGTGCTCGGCCAGCCGCTCGCGGACCTCGCTCAGCGGGACATATTGGTCGACGCGGTCCTGCTCGACATCGCCCATCGGCATGACTTCGATAACCGTCGCCTCCGCCCCGCGAGCGTGCGCCCAGGCGATCAGGGTCGGCAGATGGTCGAGATTGTCGTGTCGCAGCGCCACCGCATTAAGTTTGATCGCGATCCCCGCGGCCAGCGCCGCGTCGATCCCAGCAATGACCTTCGCGAGATCGCCGCCACGCGTGATCCGGGCGTAGGCGGCGGAATCGAGGTGATCGAGCGAAACGTTGATGCGGCGGACACCGAGCGCGGCGAGCGGCGCGGCGAACTCGGCGAGGCGGGTGCCGTTGGTGGTCAGCGTCAGCTCATCGAGCGCGCCGGACTGAAGGTGGCGCGAAAGGCGCCCGACGAGGTCGAGAATGTTGCGGCGAACCAGTGGCTCGCCCCCGGTCAGCCGCAGCTTGCGCACGCCGAGGCGGACGAAAGCCGAGGCGATCCGGTCGAGCTCGGCGATGGTCAGCAGCTCGGCGCGCGGCAGGAAGCGCATCCGCTCGGGCATGCAATAGGTGCAGCGAAGGTCGCAGCGATCAGTCACCGACAGGCGCAGGTAGGTGATGGAACGGCCGAATGGATCGATCATCGCTCACCCATATCACGCGTCCGCAACGCGTGATACATGCTCGCTTGCCGGTCCGCTCCCGAAACAAGCAGGTTTACCGCGAGCGTGCGCGCGCGAAGTCCGCCGGCACGTCCAAGTCGGCCAGCATCATTCCGCCCGCCGGCACGCGAACGCCCGACGCCAGCACCTCCCTGATTGGCCGGCCCGGATGGTCGAGGATGGCCCGCGCGATCCGCGTCGGGATGACCACGGGCGGCGATTGCCAGGCGCCGCTCCAACTGATCGCCGCGCGATCGGCGTCGGCCGCGGCCGCCAGCGCCTCGAGGTGGGCAATGGTGACGTTGGGCATGTCGCCCAGCGCGAGCACGACCCCCTCCACCCGAGCAGCGAGCGCTGCGGCGAGGCCGAGGCGCATCGAACGCTCCTGCCCCTTGCGCGGATCGTCGTTGCCAACCAGCGTGAATCCGTGTTCGCGCAGGAGCTGAGCCAAAGGCGCGCTGTCCTCTGAAGAACCAATCACGGCCCAATGGCTCGCCAGAGGCGTCGCCGCAAAGGTTGCCGACGCGTGCGCGACGAGCGGTTTGCCAGCCACAGCGGCCATGAGCTTGTTGCCCGGTCCGAACCGTCGCGACAGTCCCGCGCACAGCAGCACGCCGCCGAGGCGCGAAAGGGCGATCAAGCGGCGTAGACCGGGAAGGCACTGACGATGTCGGCTAGCGCCGAAAGGGCAAGCGTGTTGGGGTCGCGCGCCGCCCGGATCAGGCCGATCGGACCCCCGACGCGGTCGACCAACGCCGCCTCGATCCCGCGCTCCAGCAGCACGGCGCGGCGCTGCTCGGCAGTCCGCTTACTGCCCATCGCGCCGATCCAGTAGGCCGGCGAACGCACGGCGAGGTCGAGTAGCGCGGGCTCCCAGTCGTGATCATGGAACAGGACGGCGATCGCAGTCCACCGGTCGACGGTGAGCGGCGGCGGCGCGGCAAGGCTGTGCAGGAGCGTCGCTGACATGCCGT
>CAXSDY010000002.1:0-24317 GCA_964235835.1 uncultured Sphingomonadaceae bacterium
GCGTTCGACGGCAGCGAGATCGAACCCCTCGACGAGGAGGCGATCCGCGCCGCCGCACGCCGCTGCCGTGACGAAGGCGTCATGTCGATCGCGGTATGCTTCCTCTTTTCGTTCATGAACGATGAGCACGAGGCGCGGACCGCCGAGATCATCAAGGAGGAGCATCCCAGCTGCCGCGTGTCGTTGTCGAGCATCGTTCTGCCAACGATCCGCGAATATGCGCGGCTCTCGACTACCGTGCTCGACGCTTATGCCGGCCCCGTGGTCGGAACCTACCTCAAGAACGTCTCGAACCGACTGGTCGAAACCGGGCTGGCGACCCGCAAGATTTTCATCATGCAGTCGAACGGCGGGCTGATGCAGATCGACATCGCGGCCGAATATCCGAACCAGACGCTACTTTCGGGTCCCGCCGCTGGCGTGGTGTTCGCAGCGAGCCTCGGCCGGTTGCTGAACGAAGCCAATGTCGTGACCTTCGACATCGGCGGCACTAGTACCGACATCAGCGTATTGCCTGGCAACGAATACCAAGAGACCCGGCACGGCAAGATCCACGATCAGGATATCGGTACGCCGATGATCCAAATACGCGCGCTCGGCGCGGGGGGCGGTACCATTGCCTGGATCGGCCCGGACGGCCTTCTCAAAGGTGGCCCGCAGTCCGCCGGCGCATCCCCCGGTCCGGCTTGCTACGGGCTGGGCGGAGACGAGGCGACGGTCACGGACGCCAACATCCTGCTGGGCTATCTGAACCCCGACAACTTCATCGGGGGCCGCTTCAAGATCGAACCCGACCTCGCGCGCGAGGTCATCGGCCGCAAGATCGGCACGCCGCTTGGGCTGAGCGTGGAAGAAGCAGCGCTGGGGATCGTCCGAGTCGTGTCCGTTAACATGGAGGTCGGCGTCCGGTTGTCCTTCGTGGAACGCGGCCTCGACCCGCGCCGTTTCGCACTCATGGCGTTCGGCGGCGGCGGCCCGGTGCTGGGCGCCCGGGTGGCGAAGGCGGTTGGCATCCCGCGTGTCATCGTGCCCCCCTACCCCGGCATCAGTTGCGCGATGGGTTTGCTGCAGACGGACGTCAAGCATCAGTATCTGCGTAGCCGGCTTTCGCCACTGGATACCGCCTCCTGCGAGGACCTCAACCGCATCTTCGAAACGCTGGAAGAGCGAGCGGCTCGCGACGCCGAGCACGAAGGCTTCGCGGCGAGCCTGGTCACGACCGAACGGCAGCTCGATTTGCGCTATCCGTTCCAGGGTTACGAGCTCACTGTGCCCTGCCCCGCCGCTCCCCTCGAGGACGGCGACAAGGCCGCGATCCGCGCTGCCTTCGACGAGCGCCACCGCGAAGTCTACGGCACCTCCGCCCCAAGCGAGATGCCGGAGATCGTCAACGTGCGGCTGGCCTCTACCGTGATCGTGCCCAAGCTCGACCTGCCGGAGCTCGAATTCGACGCAACGCCGCCCGAGCCCAAGTCGCACCGCCGAGTCCTGTTCGACGTGGACGAGGATTATCTCGACACGCCGATCTTCGATCGCCCCGCGCTTAAGGCCGGCGTGGTTCTGAAGGGACCGGCCATTATTGAGCAGCTCGACTCCACCACTGTGGTTCCGCCCGGAATGACCGCGGAGATCGAAAAGTTCGGCAACATCATCATCGATACTGGCGCCGACGGCGCGCCGACCCTTCAGAATTAGACTGGGAGGACACCCTTGAATCCCGATCCAATCACCCTCGAGATTATCGGCACACGGCTGCGCGAAATCGGCTCGACAATGGAGCATTTGCTGTTTCACAGCGGCTACTCGACGATTCTGCGTGAATCCCGAGACGGCTCGGCGTCCATCACCGACCGGGACGGAAATGCGGTCGAAACGACGGGCGCGCCCATCGGGCTGCTCCCATACAAGCTGACCGTGCAGAGCGTTCTCGCGCGCTACCCTCTGGAGACGATGCAGGACGGTGACTGTTTCATTTCCAACGATCCCTACGACGGCGGCACGTTGCACATTCCGGACGTGGTCATCGTCACGCCCGTCTTCGTCGACGGGGAGCTCATCGCCTTTTGCTGCAGCACCGCGCACAAGCCTGACTTGGGTGGACTAGTTCCGGGTTCTTCGGGCGCCGCCGCGCGCGAGATTTTCCACGAAGGGCTGATGCTGCCGGGGGTTAAATTCTGGACAAAGGACGGCGTGATCCCCGAGGTGGACGCAATCATTCAGCGCAATTGCCGTATCCCGGAGATCATTGCCGGCGACCTGCGGGCGCAAGTCGGTTGCACGCTGATGGGTGTTCAGCACGTCCGCGCGCTTTGTGGCGAATATGGGCGCGAGGTGATCGTGCAGGCCTTCGCCGAGCTGCTCGATCGGTCTGAGCGGCGGCTGCGGGACAAGCTGCGCTCATGGCCTGACGGCGCCTTCGAGGCCGAAACGTTCGTGGACCATGATGGCGTCGATCTCGAAACGAAGCTGCGGCTGCACGTGCGGGTGATCAAGGAAGGGGACGCCATCACCTTCGACTACAGCGAGACGAACAATCAGGTGAAAGGGCCGACCAACCTTCGGCCGCAATCGTCTCAGATCGCGGCGGTGCTTGCCCTGCTGGTCACCGCCGACGCCACCATTCCGGTCAACCAAGGGCTGCTCCGGGCCATTTCCTTCGTTAATCCCGAAGGGAAGATCACCAATCCCGCCTGGCCGGCGCCGGTGAACAGCTATTACGGCCTCGCTAACGTGCTCTACAGCACCGTTGGCCGGGCGCTCGCCAACTTCGATCCTGATCGCGCGGTCGCGTCCAACGGATTAGGCCTCGGCGCCATTGCGATCGGGTACGACAAGGGCCGCGGCGGGCGCAAGGCGGTACAGTACGACCTGTCCACCACGGCGCAGGGCGGCACGGCGTCGCACGATGGCTCGTCGGGCACGGTGGGCTTCCTCAACCAGACGCCGGCGACGCCGATCGAGGTCATCGAGTCCGAGTTCCCGGTGCGGCTAAAACGGTTCGAATGGATCACTGATTCCGCCGGAGCCGGCCAGTTCCGAGGCGGACTGGGCAATCGCAAGGTGTACGAATTGCTGGGCGACGCCACCGTGACCGTCCGCTTGGGGCACCAGTTCGGGTTCGCCGGGTGGGGGGTCTTCGGCGGCAAGGCGCCGCTACCGATGCGGGTGACCCTGAACCCAGGCACTCCGGGCGAGCAGGCCTTGCACCCGCTGCAGACACTGCAGTTGCACGCGGGCGATTGCTTCATGGTAGAAATGGCGGGCGGCGGTGGCTACGGAAACCCCTTGGACCGCCAGCCCAAGGACGTTCTCGACGATGTCGAGAACGGCTATGTCTCACTGGCTGCCGCCGAACGGGACTATGGCGTCGCCGTGGATGCTCAGACCTTCAGCCTGGATGAAGCACGGACCCGCTTATTACGCGCGAGTGCCTGAAGGACAGCAACCGTGATCGGCGGAGGTCAGGACCGGCTGAGGACCGGCCCGCAGGTGATGGGGCCGGGCGCGGCGGCTACCAACGCAGGCAGCCATATGCCGGTTGTCGTTATAAGCGGTCGCAAATGGGCATTGGTTGAGGACCGGCCAGCTGGGCTATTTCGCGTGTAGCAGGGCGCGGCCAACGATCTGGGTCCAACAGGAGAGCGACTGAGATGAGCATTGTTCCCGTGATCGACATCGCCGCGGCCCGTACGGGGGATCCGGAGGCGCGCCGCGCTGCGGCAAGCGAGATCGGCGTTGCGTGCGAGAAGGTCGGCTTCTTCATGGTCACGGGGCATGGCGTTCCTCAAGACCTGATCGACGGGATCGACCAGGTCTCCCGCGAGTTCTTCTACCTTCCGGCGGACGAGAAGAACCGCATTGCAATCGAACGGGGCAAGGCGACCCGGGGCTATCGCAGTTCCGGCCTGTCCACCTTGGGGCGCGGCACCGATCTGCCGCCCGACCTACGCGAGTCCTTTGTCACGGGGCCCGAACCTGTTCCCGGCAACGCGTATCACGCGCAGGAGGGCGCGCGTCGATTCTTCGCGGAGAACCGCTGGCCGGAGCGGCCCGCTGCCCTGCGCGGGATTTACGAGCGCTACTACGCGGCATGCAGTACGCTCGCCACTGATCTGATGCGGCTTTTCGCGCTCGCACTCGAGCTGCCGGAGCATTTCTTCGACGACAAGATCGATCGCGAGATCTCCGCCCTGAACGTGAACCATTATCCCAGGCAAACTGTGCCGCCGCTTCCCGGTCAGGTACGTGCGGCGGCGCATACCGATTATGGAAGCCTCACCATCTTGGCGACGGACGGCTCGGTCGGAGGCCTCCAGGTGCTCGTCGATGGGGAGTGGGAAAGCGTGGTCCCAGCTTCAGGCGCGTTCATCATCAATCTCGGCGATCTGATGGCACAATGGACCAACGACCGCTGGCGCTCGACACTGCACCGGGTGATCAACCCGCCCGCGGAGGTCGCCTCGTCGGTCGATCGGCAGTCGACGGTGTTCTTCCATGAACCAAACTTCGACGCGGTTATCGAATGCCTGCCGACGTGCCGCGATCCGGGAGTGCCCCCGAAATACCCCACCATTAGCGCGGGCGAGCATCTGATGGGCGAAATCGCAAAGACCTACGCGCGGCAAGCGGCGAACTGACGTCGTTCTGCCGGCTGGCCGGCTCCGCACTGGCAATAACGCAAGGTCCACATGGCTGACCAGGAATATGATTATGTCATTATAGGCGCCGGCTCCGCCGGATGCGTTCTGGCAGCACGCCTCAGCGAGGACAGCGACTGCACCGTCCTGCTGCTCGAGGCCGGCGGGCGGGATACGAACCCGCTAATCCGGATTCCAATGGGACTTGGTATGCTGGTGTCGCGAGAGATGTACGACTGGAAGTACCGGTCGGAGCCCGAGCCGGGCATTGACGGGCGGATCATGCCTCTCGCCCGAGGCAAGGTTCTCGGCGGTTCCTCCTCCATCAACGTTATGACCTTCACGCGGGGTGCGCGAGGGGACTTCGATCGCTGGTCGCGCAACGGGACCACCGGCTGGTCCTACGACGACGTCCTGCCCTATTTTCGCCGTAGCGAGCGTGCCGAAGTTGGAGCGAGTGAGCAACGCGGTGGGGACGGGCCGCTCGGGGTTAGCTGGACGCGGTCGCAGGACCCCATCAACGCCGCATGGCGGTCCGCGGCCCGCGCGAATGGCATACCGGAGTGTGACGACCTGTCGGCCGGCGACGGCGAGGGCATCGGCCGCACCCAGCACAGCATCCACAACGGGCGGCGCGCTTCGGCCGCTTCCGCCTATCTGCATCCGGCGCTCCGTCGGCCTAACCTGACGCTGCGTACCCGAGCGCACGCATCGCGCATCCTGCTTGCCGGGCAACGCGCTTCTGGCGTCGCCTACGTCGTTGCCGGGCGCGAGAAAGTGGCCCATGCCCGCCGCGAGGTGATCCTGTGCGGGGGTGCGTACAACAGCCCGCAACTGCTGATGCTGTCGGGCATCGGTCCAGCCGACGAGTTGCGCGCGCTCGGCCTTCAGCCGCTCGCCGACCTTCCGGTCGGCCGCAACCTCCAAGACCACGTGATGACGTTCAACATTTATGCGCGCAAGAAGCCGGGACCGTTCCACCATAACATGCGGTTCGACCGGGTCGCCGTGAACATGCTGCGTGCGTATTTGCTAGGGTCGGGTTTCGGAACGACCCTTCCCGCAGGGGTGGTCGCATTCGCCAAATCCCAACCGTTGCTGGAGGTTCCCGACGTCGAGTTCCTCTTCCCCACCGCGCCGTTTGCCGCGAGGCCCTGGTTCCCCGGAATACGCAAGGCCTATCAGGATGTCGTGACGGTGGCGCCGGTGCTGCTGCACCCCGAGAGCAGGGGCCGGGTGACGCTCGCGTCGACCGACCCGATGGCGCCTCCGCGGATTCTCACCAACTATCTCGCCGCGGAGCACGATCGTGTCACGATGCGCCAAGCGTTTCGCCGCGCCCGCGAGCTCGCGCACGATGCGGCGCTGGATCCGTTCCGCGGCCACGAGTTTCTGCCTGGTGCAGACACGCGGAGCGACGCCGAGATCGACGCGCACGTCCGCCGCACCGCGCGCACTATCAGTCATCCGGCCGGAACCTGCGCGATGGGCTCAGGTGACGAAGCGGTCCTGAGCCCGGACCTGCTTGTGAAGGGCTTCGACAATCTGCGGGTGGTCGATGCGTCGGCCATGCCTGACCTCATATCGGCGCATCTCAATGCCACTGTAATGATGATGGGGGAAAGGGCCGCCGACCTCATCCGCGGCCGCATCGCGTCACCCGCGAAGCAATTGCAGCACAGCTAGCAAGGAATATCCGATGAACCCGCATTATCGCCAATTCTTCATCAACGGCGCCTGGATAGACCCGGCGGGCAGCACGCCTTGCGAAGTAATCAATCCCGCAACGCAGGCCGCCGCGGGCACGATAAGCCTGGGCAGGCCGGAACACATCGACATGGCGGTTGCTGCGGCCCGGGCGGCCTTTCCCTCCTGGGCTGCAACTAGCCCGTCAGAACGCGCCGACTGTCTGACGAGGATCGTAGAAGGCTGCGAGGCGAACGTCGATGCACTCGCGCGTTCGATCTCGATCGAAATGGGATCGCCGATCGGTTTCTCCTACGGAGTGCAGGTGAAGGCCGCGCTCGGGCACATGCGGCAGATCGTCAATGTGCTGCGCAACTACCGATTCGAGGAACAGCATGGGACGACGATGATCGTTCGCGAGCCGATCGGCGTCGCGGGGCTGATCACCGCGTGGAACTGGCCGCTAAGCTTGGTGATGTCCAAGATCTCCCCAGCGATCGGCGCCGGATGCACCGTCGTGCTCAAGCCGAGCGAGGTCGCCCCGCTGACGGTAATCCTGCTTGCGGAGATCATCGAACGCTCGGGGTTGCCGGCCGGCGTCTTCAACCTCGTCAACGGTGACGGTCCGACGGTCGGCGCGGCGCTGTCCTCGCACCCCGATGTCGACATGGTTTCGTTCACGGGATCGACGCGCGCCGGCACGCTTATCGCTCAGGCCGCTGCCGAAGGTGTCAAGCGCGTGACGCAGGAGCTGGGCGGCAAGTCCGCCAACATCGTCCTTCCCTCCGCCGACCTGGTCTCCGCGGTGACGGAGGGCGTGAAAGGCGCGTTCATCAACGGGGGTCAATCATGCCAGGCACCGACGCGCATGCTCGTGCATCGCTCGCAACGCGACCGCGCGACGGAAATCGCGCGGGCCGCGGCGGAGAGCTTTGTCCTGGGCGATCCGCTCGACCCCGCCACCACCATGGGACCGATGGTCAGTCGGGCGCAGTATGAGCGCGTCCAGTCCTACATTCAGAGCGGTATCCACGAGGGCGCAACGCTGGTCACGGGCGGACCCGGTCATCCGGACGGGCTCGCTGGCGGCTGCTTCGTGAAGCCCACCGTGTTCGCCGACGCGACGCCCAACATGCGCATCGCCGCGGAGGAGATTTTTGGACCGGTGCTCACCATGCTGACCTACGACGACGAGGACCAGGCGGTGGAGATCGCCAACTCCACCGAGTACGGGCTTGCCAGCTATGTCGAGGCAGGGGACATCGCCGAAGGGCGGCGCATCGCCGCGCGGATGCATGCCGGCCGCGTTTATATCAACCGCGCGCCCGTTGACCAGTCGATGCCGTTCGGCGGGTACAAGAAGTCCGGCAATGGGCGGGAATGGGGCGTTTTCGGCTTGGAGGAATATCTCGAGGTCAAGGCGGTGCTCGGCTACGAGGCTGCCTGAGTTGGAGAAGTCGGCCGATCATTTTAGGCCGGACAGTTTGCTTCCCTGCCAGAGACCCTCGTCAAGCTGTCGGGCGATCAGCGCTTTCAGTATCTGTTCGACCTCGTGATAGGCGCGGGGCGCGCGGATCTGGCGACGCCCGATCAGCGCGAGTTGCCAGCTCACCGGCTGGATGAAGCCTCGGCAGCCAAGGTCCCGGCGATCGGCGGAGCCCTCCAGGCCGTTTGCGCTGAATACGCTGTAGCCCAGACCGGCCCGGACGAAACCCTTGAGCGCACTTACCCCGTCAACCTCCCACGCCACGTTGAGAGCGAAACCCTGTTGCGTCGCGAGCCGGTCCAGGATCATCCGCAGCATGTTCGGGCGCCGCGGGACCACTAGCGCGACCTCGCCCAGAATGCGAATGTCCACCGGCCCATCTGAACCGAACCCGACCACGCCCGGAGCGTTCGGCGGGACCAGCAGCACCAGCGGCTCGTCGAGAAGAAGGCTGAGCTGCAGGTTGGTTTCGTGGCCGGCGTTGAAGCCGAGGCCGACATCGACCGCCTCGTCCGCTACCCACCCCTGCACTGTGTCGCTGAACGCTTCGGAAAGTTCGAGCTGGATGCGCGGGAAGCGCGCCATGCATTCCGTGACGAGCTGCGGCCCCAGAACCTGCGAAATCGTCGGTGGCATTGCGACGCGAACGCGACCGATCGGCTCCTCGGCAAGAACGAGTATGTCGCGCTCGATCCGGTCAAGCTCTTCCATTAAATTCTTCGCGCGATCAACCAGCAGAATGCCCTGCCCTGTAAGCTGGACACCGCGGCCATGACGCTTGAGGAGCGGGATGCCGAGCGTGCGCTCAAGCCTCGCAACCCGTCGCGACAGCGCCGATTGGGCAACCCTGAGTCGCGCGCTAGCCTTGGAGAAACCACCTTCGTTCGCGACGTGGTAAAAGGCGTGCAGATCGTGGAAGTCCATTCGCGATCCTCAAATTGCCCATTACGACTGGGGCCAGCAGAGCAAAGGTAAGCGCAATGGCCGCTGCCATGTTGGCCGGCGAAGCCGCCAGAACTCGACTTTTATCTATAAGCGCGTCGGCTCCTATCCCGAAATGATGTTTGTTGACCACCGTTGCTCTTACTACGCTACGGTTCAGACCTTGCCCGCGAACGTCCTGTTCAAGGGTTGAGCATCGCAGTGCCGGAGCCACCCCTAAGGAATTGGGGAAGATGATCAGCGAAGATCAAGTTTTCGCCGCCCATAAGCGATATATCGCATCAGAGGCCTTCGTGGGCGCGCTGTTTGGTGGAGCATTCGGCATCCTGTTCTGCTTCTTGGCGTTCGGCGACAGCCCGGGCGGATGGGTCGGTCGGTCCGCGCTGACCTCCGACTCGGTGCCGCAGGCCTTGGGCGTGGCCTTGCCGGCGACCTTCTTCGCGACGGTTTTTACCCGGAAACGCGTGCGGACCGGCCGGATTGCGCCGTCCAAGCGCCGAAAGAGGCTGCCCCGCAATGTTCTGCTCCGCGCGATCCTGGTCGCGCTTGTCGCCGCGGCAGGTACGCTTGTCCTGACCGCCAGCGTGCTCGCCGCGGGACCGGAGAATCACCCCTTCGCTCGCGTGCTGGTGATCAAAATCCTTATCGGTATGGCCTTGGGCTCCGCGACATCGGGGATGGCCGCGCGCGCAGCCCTGAGCGACAAGTGATCCCGCCGCGAAGCCACTTCAGGAACCAGCACGCTCCCATTCGTCCAGCGTGTCGACGTAGCGCAGGCCCGCCGTGTTCAGCCGGTCGCGGAGCTGGTACAGGTCCAGCGAACTTACGCCGCTCCGAAGCTTCTCTCGTTTCTCCGCTTCGTCGGCCTCGCGCGCCTCCGCCGCGGCAGTCACCGCCTCGGCTTGCTCGCGCGGGATGATCACCACGCCATCATCGTCCGCCAGCACCGCGTCTCCCGGCCGTATGAACTGGCCCCCGCAAACGATGGGCACGTTCACGCTGCCCAACGTCTCCTTGACCGTTCCCTTGGCCGACACCGTCCGCGCCCATGCTGGAAAACCCATTTTCCGCAACGTCGCGGTGTCGCGAACTCCAGCGTCAGTGACAAGCGCTCGAACCCCGCGGGCCATCGCGAACTCGGCGAGCAGATCGCCGAACATACCGTCCCCATTCTCCGCCGACACGCCCACGCAGAGGATGTCGCCCGGCCGCGCGAGGTCTAGCGCCACGTGCAGCATCCAATTGTCGCCGGGTTGGGCGAGCACGGTCAGCGCCGATCCGGCAACGCTGGAATCGACCTGGATTGGCCGGATGGCGGGCGCCAGCAATCCGGACCTACCGGCCGCCTCATGGACGGTGGCCACTCCCAATGCGGCAAGCCGCGCGACGAGGGCGTGGCCGATTCGCGGGAAATCGCGGACAGCGACGGGCTTCACGTGCGCTCCCCCATCTGCAGGGCACGGGTGCGCCATTGCTCGCGCGCTTCGTCGAACCTTGCGCCCCGGGCAAGGAGGTTACGGATGGCGTCCTCAGCTACACTGCTCGCCTCCGCCGTGGCGAGGATCGTGTCCTCATGCTCCGCCGGAAGGGCGACCACACCATCCGCGTCGCGGACTAGCAGGTCGCCGGGCTGGACGCGCGCGTCCCCGATGTTGACCGGCTTACGGTAGGCCTCCACGTGGACGCGAGCCTTGCCCGTCCGGATCGCGGCCGTGCAGAGATGGCGGCTGCTGCCCTGCCGCGCGGCGCGGTCCGGGAGCTTCACCGTGATCACCCGGCCGGCGATCGCTCGATCCGTAGTCAGTCGCCGCAAACCAGTCACCGCCGCCGAATGCCCAGGCGATCGCACGCGTCCGACATGGCGCAGGCGTCTAGCTTTGAAAGTCGCCCCCTCGGGGTAGCCGTGTCTATCGCTTCAGCCATGGTCCAGCACTCTTCAGTGTTTCGCGGTGCTATGCAAGATTTTGAGTGAGGGCAATTCAAGAGTTAATGTCCGCTCCTCGTCAGCGGCCTAGGCAGCCGACTCAAGCGGCGGCAGCCTTTCGATCAGCTTGTCGAGCCTGATTGGATAATCCCGCACCCGAACTCCGGTGGCGTTGAACACCGCGTTGTTGATCGCCGCGCCCGATCCGCAGATACCGAGCTCGCCGATGCCCTTGATGCCAAGCGGATTGGCCACGTCGTTAGGCTCGGCTAGAAATTCCACCTCCATCTGGGGCACGTCGGCGTGGACAGGCACATGATATTCGGCGAGGTCGTGGTTGATGGGGACCGCGCTACGCGGGTCGACCTCCGTTCTCTCGTACAGCGCCGCTGATAGGCCCCAGATCATACCGCCGAGGAGCTGACTCCGCGCGGTCTTCTCATTGAGGATGCGCCCGGCGGCGAACACCCCAAGCATCCGCCTGACGCGGATCTCGCCGGTGACCGCGTCCACCGCGACCTCGGCGAAGTGCGCACCGTAGGCAGCATGGTTGAACGCGCCCTGCTCGGCGCCTGGCATGACGGACCCCTCGGCGACAAGCGTTCCCACGGGACCGAGAATGTCCGCAAGCGCGACGCCCCGGGCACCTGTGAAAACATTACCCCCCTGAATGCGAAGCCCGGCATCCGCCGAACCGATCAATAAGGCCAGTTTCGCCCTGAGCTTCGTGCAAGCGTCGAGAACCGCGGACCCGCTGCTTGCCGCCCCTGCCGATCCGGCCGAACCTAACGACGGCGGCAAGGACGAGTCGCCGATTTCCACGGTAACCTGCGCGCGTGGCACATCGAGCGTTTCCGCGGCGATCTGCGTCAGAATTGTGTAGGTGCCGGTTCCGATATCGGTCATCGCCGTGGCCACGTTTACCGTGCCGTTGCCGTCGATGCGCACCTCGGCGTTGCCGGGAACAAGGAAGTTCGGCCGAAACGCCGACGCCGCGCCTAAGCCGATCAGCCAGTCCTCCTCCCGCCGTGATGCGGGCCGTGCCTGCCGATCGTTCCAGCCAAACCGCTTCGCGCCTTGTCGCAGGCACGAGACGAGGTTCCGTGTGGAGAATGGCTTGCCGCTTTCCGGATCGGTCTTGGGCTCGTTGCGAACCCTCAACTCGACCGGATCGATTCCCAGCTTGCCGGCGAGTTCGTCCACCGCTGCCTCGTAGGCCAGCAAGCCGGTCGCCTCGCCGGGCGCGCGCATGGTGCCTGGAGAGTGTCGGTTGAGCCGCACCAGACGGTGCGAGGTGCGCCGGTTAGGCGCCGCGTAGAGGTTGCGCGAGCACACCGCCGTTTGCTCGGCGAACTCCTCGTAGACCGCCGACTCCTCTATGACGTCGTGAGCGGTGGCGACGAGATCGCCGGTTCGCGTTGCGGCGAGCCTGATATGCTGGATGGTCGCCGGACGATGTTCGACGTTCATAAAGAGCTGCTGCCGTGTCATCGCGACCTTGACCGGCCTCCTCAGCAGCCGAGCGGCATGCGCGGCGAGGATCGCGTCCGCTTCCGTCGAACCCTTGCCTCCGAATCCGCCCCCGACGAATTTGGAGATGATCCGCACCTGCTCTATCGGGAGTTCGAACGTTCGAGCGACTGCGTCTCGCGTTGAATTGGGGAGCTGCGCCGACGTGAAGAGCGTCAAGAAGTTGTTGCGCCAAGATGCCGTGGTCGCATGCGGCTCCATTGCATTGTGGTTCTGGGACGGCGTCGAATAGACAAGGTCTACCTTCACCGGAGCCGCGGCGAACGCCTTCTCGAAATCACCCTGCTCCGAATCGGGAGCGTAGCCGCCGTTCAGCACCTTGGGACGGTAAGCAGCTCCGTCGGCAGCGCGAAGCTCCGCCAAGGGCTTCGTTTCGGCATATTGCGCGGCTACGAAGGCGGCGGCAGCGCGGGCTTGTTCAAACGTGCCCGCGACTACGAGCGCAATGGGCTGGCCATGATATCTGACTTCTGGACCCGTGAGAAACGGACGCGGTCGTGAATACCGCATGCGAACCCCCGGCATGGGGACGTCGCTGGAAACGAACTTCGCCTGCTTTGGCATGTTCTTGTAGGTCAGCACCAGCAGGACTCCGGGCGCTGCCTCAGCATGCAAGCCGTCAATCGACAGGATCGTGCCGTTTGCGATCGCCGAACCGACGATGAAGCCGTACACCGCCTCTCCCGCGCCGGCATATTCGTAGGCGTAGCGCGCCTCGCCGCTGACCTTGAGCGGACCGTCGACCCGATCCACGCCTTCGCCGATCGGCGCACGCGTTTGCCGCTCAGGCCCACCAGTTCCGATAGTCAACGGCGGGGTGGCGTCGGTCACTAGCTTGCCGGTGCCATCGAGGTCTGGGAGAGGACAGCGGCCATTGCGCGCTCGGCAAGCGGCAGCTTGAAGCCGTTGTGCTCGCGAGCCACCGCGTCGCGCATCTCGGCAGCCGCCGCTTCGCCGGCGGAAGCGCCTCCGGCGAGCGCAGCCTCGGCCTTGCGCGCACGCCACGGTTTGTGCGCAACCCCTCCCAGGGCGATCCGGTTTCCGGCGACCGCTACGGACACGAGCGCGAATGCGTAGGAGGCACGGTCCCGAACCTTGCGATAAGCCTGACTGCCAGCATGAGGAGGCGGAAGCCAGACTCCGGTGATCAGTTCGCCATGCCCGAGGTTGGTTTCTCGCTGAGGAGTATCGCCGGGGAGCCGATGGAGATCGTGGATCGAGATCGTCCGCGCCGATCCGTCGGGAGAGATCGTCTCTACGCCTGCGTCGAGCGCGGACAGCGCAACCGCCATGTCGGAGGGGTGCGTCGCGATACAATGTGCGCTGCTTCCCAGTACGGCGTGGTTCCGGTTGTACCCACCGAGCGCCGAACAGCCCGAGCCTGGCCGTCTTTTGTTGCAGGGCATGCTGCCGTCATAGAAGTAGGGGCAGCGCGTCCGCTGCAGCAGGTTGCCGCCGACGGTTGCCATGTTGCGCAACTGCCCTGAGGCGCCAGCCAGGAGGGCGCGGGCCAGCAACGGATAGCGCTCACGCACGTCCCGGTTGGCCGCAACCGCGCTATTGGTGACCTGCGCGCCGATCCTCAAGCCGTCGGCACGTTTCTCGATGCCGCCGAAGTCGAGGCGGCTGATGTCAACGAGGTGCCCGGGCGTCTCGATTTGAAGCTTCATCAAGTCCAGAAGGTTGGTTCCACCTCCAATGAACTTGGCGTGGGGATCTTGTGCAACCGCGAGTACGGCTCGCAGGGGGCTAGCGGCGCGCTCGTACGTAAACGGCTTCATAAGGGCGTTCCCACGTCCTTGATTGCCAACAGTATCCCTGCGTATGCGCCGCAGCGGCAGATATTTCCGCTCATGCGCTCGCGGATCTCGGCATCGGTTAAAGCAGGTGCTTGCGTTCCCAGATCTGTTGTGACGACGCTGGGCCAGCCCCTCCGCGCCTCATCGAGCATGCCTATCGCCGAGCAGATTTGCCCCGGCGTGCAATAACCGCACTGAAGTCCATCGCGGGTGACAAATGCGCGCTGCAGCGGCTGAAGCTCCTCCTTGCTACCCAGTCCTTCGATCGTGGTGACGGCGTCTCCATCGTGCATCACGGCGAGCGTCAGGCATGAATTGATGCGTCGCCCATTGACCAGCATGGTACACGCGCCGCACTGGCCGTGATCGCACCCCTTCTTCGATCCCGTGAGCTTGAGGTGTTCGCGGACGGCGTCAAGCAGCGTCGTACGAGTGTCGAATGTTCGCCTGTAGCGCTTGCCGTTTACCTTGAGCCTTACCGTACCAGATTGTGCCGCCCTTGCATCGGCCGATCCCGCTAACGAGGACGTGGAGCCGAAGGTAGTCAGGCAGGCCGCACCCTTGAGGACATCGCGTCGGGTTCCTGCCATGCCGCAGCATAAAACAGCTCAGTACGAATTGAAACAACGCATTAACTGCGTAGCGATACCTTCCGGTGGGTCCCTCGTCCGCGAGCCGACGCGTTCCATGCTCGGCTGAGGCAATCTGCGCTCGCTACCGTCGCATGGGCGCAAACTCCAATGGCTGCGTAGACAGCCACCCGCTATTGAATCCGCGCCGGTGAGTCAGCAATGGCCCCGAAAGGCGTCAATGGCGGAGGCACCGCTCTCTCGGCCCGATGTTTGTGATCCGCTCGGGAGCGGGGTCGACCGAGAGGTCGTCTTGAAGCAGCGTGCCAGGACGATGGCGACGAAGCCGGGACGACGAGGCGGCATCGCCAAGCCTCCTGGTACAGAATGCTTGGCGCGGTCACCGGTCGCCTGCAATCAGGCGACGGACGGTTGCTCGATCTGCTGGGCTCGGGCAATCGAACCGGGGGCATAGTCGTACAGCCAGGCGAGACTTTCTAAGCTGTCCCGTTCGCTACGTCCACTCAGGAAACTGGTGGCCAGCTCGCGCACGACGCCTTCGGCATGGTAGAATCCTCCATAGATTCGCGCCATCACTTGGCAGCGGCCAGTGCGCAGGTAGCGCGACGCTTCATAGCGCCTGAAAGCGGACTCCACATCAGCTCCGGCGAGTTCGCGCGCAAGCACCACCGCATCCTCTAGCGCCATGCCCGCTCCCTGTGCCAGATATTGCAGCATCGGATGCGCCGCATCGCCGAGCAGGGTCGCGCGGCCCCGACTCCAATGCTTTGCCGGCTCTCGGTCACACAGAACCCACATGCGCCAGGTTTCGACCTTGGACAGGAGCGTGCGGACCGTAACGCAATTGCCCGCAAAGCGGCGTTGCAGCTCGTCGGGATCACCCTGCCGGTCCCACCCTTCGACATAATTATCCGAATGGAATACGGCGACGAGATTGAACAGCTTGCCGCCCCTCAAAGGATACTGGACTAGATGATTGCGCGGGCCCGCCCAGAGCATCATCGCGTTGTGCCGAAACTCTTCCTCCACATCCTCTATCGGCAGCACGGCGCGATACGCGATGTGCCCAGACACGCGCGGCGGACCGTCGCCGATGATGCCCTGTCGGGTCTTGGACCACAGCCCGTCCGCACCGATTAGCGCCGAGGCCGTGATGGTCGTCCCATCGGCCGCCGTCGCCACGACATGGTCGCCGCGATCGTCGAAGGCGTCGATCGTCACTCCCGCACGGAGGTCGATCGCCGGGTCGGCGGTGCATGCGTCGAGGATCGCGCGGTGGAGGTCAGCCCGATGGATCACCGCATAGGGTTGACCGAAACGTTCACGGAACGCGCGTCCCACCGGGATGCGAGTGATCTCTTCCGCCGAAACTCCATCCATGACGATGAGGTCGTCGGGAAACACGGCAAGGTCATCGATCGCGGTACGAAGACCAAGCGCCTCCATCATGCGAAAGCCGTTCGGGCCCATCTGGATACCCGCGCCGATTTCGCCAAACACCGGCGCTTGTTCGACCACGATCGAGGACATACCGGCCAGCGACAGAGCGCGTGCGGCGGCAAGTCCGCCGATGCCGCCGCCGACGATCAGAATGGGCCCCGATCCGCTCATGCCGCGACCACTCCGATCTTCATGCTTCCGAGATCCGAGATCGAAGCCTCGATCGTCTCGCCCGGCACAATCGGTCCGACGCCCTCCGGCGTCCCGGTGAACAGGACATCGCCTGGATGAAGGGTGTAGAAGGAGGACGCGAACTCGATCAGCGCCGGTACGTCCATGATTAGGTCACGCGTGTTCGCGCGCTGGCGCACCTCCCCGTCGACTCTAAGCAGCAGCTCGTGCCCAGACGGGTCGCCGAACATATCCGCCGTCACCAGCCACGGGCCTAGCACAGAATAGCTGTCGAGCGACTTGCGAAGGGAGCGCTCCTCGGGCCCCCGGATTGTGATGTCGAGCCCGATCGTGTAGCCGGCCACGTAGGATAGCGCGTCGTCGCGACAGACGTTGCGGCAGGATCTGCCAATCACCGCGGCGAGCTCGATCTCATGATCGGTTCGACGATCGGGATGCGCAATGACGATCACGTCGCCTGCGCCGACTAGCGAGCTCGACGCCTTGAGGAACAGCCCTGTTTCCTGGATCTTGCGCACGTGCGCACGACTGAACGTCGCCTCGTCGGCGATCGCCTCGTCGAGGTGCGCCTGGTAATTGACTGGCGCAGCGACGAGCTTGCCTGGGTTGGCGAGCGGCGGCAGCAGGCGGACTTCGGAAAGCGGCCGCCTTTCTCGGCCGCTCAGTCCCTCGGCCGCAGTCCTGACCGCGTCCAGATGCTCGATCAGCAGGTCGCCGGACGGCAGCGGATATCGCGTTGCGGGAAGGCGGTCGAGCGCACCGGTGACGTCTGTCACCATATCGCCCTCGACGAGGCCGAGCCGGTTGTCGTCGTATCTGCAGAGTTTCATGTTTAACGGGTTTCCTCAGCGGGTCGGCGCTCGTCGCGCCAGAAGCCGAGGTAGCGTTGTAGCGCCTCGTCGGAGAAGCCGAAGACGACCAGGTCCTCGTCGGCTTCAAAGGTTTGCCAGCTCCAGCTTGGAACGATGAACACGTCGTGCGGACCAATCGCCCACTCGGCATCTCCAACGCGCACACGGCCGGTGCCTTCGACCACGGCCATCACCGACCCCGAAATGCTGCGATAAGGTTGTCCACGGAAACCTTTGGGAAAAAGCGACATCGACGCGGTCATTGTCCGTATCGGCGACGCCCCCGTGGACGGATCGACGAAATCCATCCGCAGGCCGAGAGACGGGTCGACCGGCTCCGAGTGGCGGAGGGTGTGAAGAGCTGGCCGCGTACGACTGTAAGGCCAGCAGAACATCGGCGAGCGCGTTCCTCCACGCGCGAAGCCGTGTGGCAGCAGGCCGCTGCCGTAGCGAGCGAGGGCGTCGCCCTCCGGCCGCCTGAGCGGCTGACGGCTTTGCGGATGGTCCTCCCCGAACGGCGCGTTCAGGAGGTTAACGACGAAGACATCGAGTCCGTCGAGCCACATAACCGGCGCGTCCGTGTCATTCCCATGGTCATGAAAGGTACCCGACGGCGTGACGATGAAGTCCCCCGGCACCATGGTGACTCGCTCGCCGTCGACCGCCGTGAAGGCGCCGCTTCCCTCGAGGACAAGCCGCAGGGCGGACGCAGTGTGGCGGTGGCTCGGCGCGGTCTCGCCGGGCATGATCAGCTGGACGCCCGCGTAGAGAGAATTGGTGGCACGGCCTTCGCCGGGGAAAGCCGGATTTTCGAGCACCAGGACGCGGCGCTCGGCTTCCTCGGCCGTCACCAGCTCGCCCGCCCGTGCGACGTGCCGGCGAAGCTCGGGCCACGCCCAATAAATCGGGTCTCCTCCCCTGACCGGCTCCTTGGGGGCTAGACGGCGCATAATGTCCCAAAGCGGCTGGAGGTGATTGGCCGCCAGATCGGCGCGGAATGCATCCATCTCTTGCGCGCGATTATCGCCTGCGAAGCTCACGTTGCCGTGCATGCCAATCTCCTGCGAACCCCGATCCACTGCGACATTACTCTCGTCTAATTTCCGGCCTTCCAGCCGGAAGGAGTATACGCGTATCCGCGCTTGAGCTAAACAACACAATTGTCTTATTCTGCACTTTATGCTACTTTCTTGATGCCCGGCTTTGCCCTTCATCCTCGCAGCCAGCCCCCATCGCGTGGAGACAATCATGAAGTTTGCCACGTTCCGGCATTCCGGGGTTCGATCGTGCGGTGTTCTCCTAATGGACGGGTTCGCCAATCTCGGCGCTAAACCGGGCGCGTCCTTTTCGACCCTCAAGGGCGCGATTCTCGGCGGCGCTGGGCAGCTTGGCCTAGGTTGCTACAGCGGCACGGTGTCCAGTCTCAGACGTGAATGGCTCCCCATGATCCCAAATCCCCAGTGCGCCCGGCGTCCTTGGCAATGGCGTGGGCGATGAGCACTGAAGCCGAATTCCATGACGTCGTGGTGGTGGGAGCCGGACCGACAGGGCTGACGCTCGTCAACTTGCTCGGCCGACTCGGCCTGTCTGTGCTTTTGCTAGAACGCAATTTGACCACGGTGCAGGAACCGCGAGCGGTCTCAATCGACGACGAATCGCTGCGCACGATGCAGGCGGCGGGGGTTCTGCAGGAGGTGATGTCGG
Source organism: uncultured Sphingomonadaceae bacterium (assembly GCA_964235835.1). Classification (GTDB taxonomy): domain Bacteria; phylum Pseudomonadota; class Alphaproteobacteria; order Sphingomonadales; family Sphingomonadaceae; genus Sphingomicrobium. The sequence continues at coordinate 18,782 of CAXSDY010000002.1, forward strand.
GGATCGTCCCCGGCTACGGCTCCCGCTACCTTACACCCGCTGGTGCCTGCTTCCTGAAGGTGATGCCGGTCGGCAAGCCGTACGGCTTCCCCCGCCGCAATGCGTTTCGCCAGCCGGTTCTCGAGCAGCAGTTACGCGACGCGCTTGTCCGCTTTGATAATGTGAAGACAGAGTTCGGCGCGAGCGTCGCTTCGTTCGCGCAGGACGCAACAGGTGTGGACGTCACGGTTGAACGCGAGGGAGTGCCGCAGGTGGTCCGCGGACGTTACCTGATCGGCTGCGACGGGGCGAGCAGCCTGATTCGCAAAGCGCTCGGCTTCAAGCTTGAAGGAGAAACGCTTCCCGAGCGCTGGCTGATTGTCGATCTTGCCGATTCTCCAGCTGAGCGAGACACGGTTGTCTTTTGCGACATCGACCGGCCATGTATTGCGCTTCCGGGTCCGGACGGGACGCGACGGTTCGAGTTCAAGCTCTTCGATAGCGAGGCCGATGCTGAAGTCCTGCGGCCGGGAGTGGTGCAGCGGCTGCTCGCTTCCCGCGGGGCAGCGCCCGGCAGCCAGATCGTGCGGCAGACCGTGTACACCTTCCACGCGCGCATTGCCGACCGCTGGGCCGACCGCCGAGTCTTCCTCGCCGGCGACGCGGCGCACCTGACGCCGCCCTTTGCCGGGCAGGGGATGAACAGCGGCATCCGAGACGCCCACAATCTGGCCTGGAAGCTGGCGGAAGTAGTGCGCGGGAATCTGGCGGATGGTGTGCTCGAGACCTACGAGGCCGAGCGCCGCGGACACGTCGCTGGAATGATCGATCTGGCATTGCGGATGGGCCGGATCATGGGCCCCCCAACGCGGCTGCGGGGGCGCGTGACTCAGGCGGCGTTCCGTGTCGCGGGGCTGTGCCCGCCGCTCCGTGCCTATTTCGGCGAGATGAAGTACAAGCCCAGACCTTTTCTTCGCTCGGGTTTCCTGGTCCGGTCGTCGCACCCACTGGTAGGGCGCTTGCTGCCGCAGCCTAGGGTCGTGGCGCATGAAGGCGGCGAAGTCCTACTTGACGTAGCGCTTCCCGAAGGCTTCGTTCTGCTCGGAGTCGGTGTCGGGCTGGAACAAGTCTCCGCCGCTGCTGCTGTTCTGCCGACTGGCAAGGTCGCATTTGCCACGGCATCGCTGCACCTGTCGGCCGACAGTGCGGGGCCGGGCCTGCTGCGCGTGATTGACGTGCCGGAACGGGTTCTGTCCGCGGCTGCGGGAACGCTGCTTCTCGTTCGGCCAGACAGATATGTCATGGCCGCGCTCGTCCCCGGACAAGCAACGAAAATCGCCTCCGACATTGCACGCTTGTTCGCCCCTCCAATGGCAGCCCACCCCACGCCCCCTGAAGGCGGCGAGTTTGTCGAGATTTGCGAGTGAAGCCTTGCTACAAGCTGCCGGATGCAGCACCGGCCGTGCATGGAACGCATGTTGTTCGTCGGGATTGATCCGCGCGCTTGGAGTGCCGACTCCACGTCTTTCGCTTGCCGACTGAGGCATGAGGCCGGCCGTGAGCACCGCTGACAAGCTGCTCCGAACCCTGTCCCTCTTCACCTTCGAAAAGCCCGAGTGGACGGTAGACGCAGCCGCCGAGGACCTCGACGTCTCCACCAGCACGGCCTACCGTTACTTCAACAGTCTGACCAAGGCGGGCCTGCTTGGTCCAACCACGGGCGGGCGCTACATTCTAGGTCCGGCGATCATCGCCTATGATCGCCAGCTGCGGCTGCAGGATCCGCTTCTGCAAGTCGCTCGCCCGGTGATGAGGCGGCTACTCGAGCGCAATGGCGGGAAAGGAGTTGTCTTGGTGTGTCGACGCTTTCGTCAGCAGGTGATGTGCGTTCACCAGCTATTTGAGCATCGGCCCGACCATGCCGTCAGCTACGAACGCGGTCGCCTTATGGGACTGTACCGCGGTGCTGCGTCGTTAGTCATCCTCGCCAACCTGACCACCCGCACGTTGCGGAGCCTATGGGCGGCAGACTCGCAAGTAATCACCGCGACTGGGCTGGCGGAGAATTGGGACGGGCTTCGCAAGACGCTTAAACAAATCAGGGCAGCACGGGTTTGCGTGACCCACGGGCAGGTAGACCGAGGGATGATCGGGATCGCGGCGCCCATCTGGCACTCTGACCGTCAGGTCGCGGGAAGCATCAGCGTGGTTCATTCAGAAAGCTCGGTGACCTTGCGCGGCCTCGAGAACACTTCGGAACTCGTTCAGGCGGCCGCGCATGAGATCGATTCGGCAGTCAGCGCAATGGCCAAGGCTGGCTAGCCGAACTATCCTTCGCTCCCAGCGCTCTGGGTCGCATTCAGAGCTAAGCTGTTCAAGTTCTCAGTGGGGCTGTGCCCCAAGAATTCAACGTGCGCTGCTCGTGGAGCCATTGTCCCACGGGGCGGTCTGGTGCGACGATCTCCAGCTCGGCGGAGATCTCGAGCCAGTTCCCGTCGATGTCGTGGATGAAAAGGAACAGATTGTTGCCGGGCCCGTGCCGCCCGGGCCCCCACTCGACCTTGACGTGGTTTCTGGCAAAATGGTCCCCCCAGTCGCGAATCAGTCCCCAGTCGCCCGCTTCGTAGCAATGATGATCGAACCGGTCGCTAGACCCCTGGAAGACGGCGAAGCTGTGATGCTCTTCGCTGCAGCGCAGGAAAGCTGTGCGCAGATCCGACTCGTCGTCCAGGACGTTGTCCGACAGTTTGAAGCCAAGCACACTCTGGAAGAAGCTCGACAAGCGCGCTGCGTCACGGCTGGCGACAACCACGTGCTGCAATCGCGCCGGGAGGCTGACTACGGCCGACGAAGACGTAGCGCGGCTCAAGCCGAAGACCAGCCGATTACCGTCCGGATCGGCGAGCGCGATTGCACCTGACTGGAAGAGGTCCGTTCCATCGGTCAGGCGCTCATAGGGCCATGGCGTACCGTCAAGGCGAACCTTGAGCGCCTCGAGATTCGACTCATTGTCTACGGCATATCCGGCGAAGGCGAGCGTCTTGGCTTCGCCCGGAACGAAGTAGGTCCGACGACCCGCCGCCTCGCCCAAGGTGCCGAGCGCGGTCTCCCGTAAAACCAGCCCCATGACCTTTTCGTGAAATGCGGCGAGCGCCTGCGGGTCGGGCGATCCGAGCGCGATGTGGTGCAGACTGGCCGCGAGCGGTTGCTCGAACATGATGCTCATCGCTCGCCCTCGCCATTGACCGAGAAGGGCGTCAGTTCCCGACGCCAAAGTTCCCAAGGGCGCCCAACCTGGCCGTTCGTGACCTCGTCGCACGTCCGCGCCTCACCCGCGCTAAGGTAGGTTGGGTCGCCCAGTCGAAGTGCAGCCATCTGCACCTCGCAATTTTTTGCCGCGTAAATAGCGCGGTAGGTCACCTGCGGCACGTCCGACCCGACTGTGGTGAAGCCATGGCCCCGCATCAACACCACGGCAGCATCCCCCAAATGCGTGGCGAGCGCGTTGCCCAGCCTCGCATCGCGGATGAGCAGATCGCTCGACGGGCCCGCATGATCGGCAACCTCAAATGGTGGAGGCGTCCCGTGAAGAAACCCGCACATATGATAAACGGGTCGCAATGGTGTTCTGGGCGACACGGTGAACGGGATCACCGACAGTGCATGGCTATGGACTATTGCGTGGACGTCGGGACGCTGGCGGTAGATTGCACCGTGGATGAAGCGTTCTAGGAAGACCCGCTCAGACGTGGGTGACGCGGGATCTCCGTCGAGCGTGAGTTCGAGCACGTCCCGGTCCTTTACCAGCGCGGGCGCGAGCGAGCGCGAGATTAGAAAGCGATCGGAACGTTCGGGACTGCGTCGGCTCACATGGCCGAATGCATCAAGAATCTCGTGCTTCGCGAGAATATGGCTCGCCTCGACGATCTCGCGGCGCGCCTCGTCGCCCGTCATGCCATGTCCCTCAAGGCTCGCCCGAGGAGCGCGGCCGTTTCGCCGTCTGCGCGCTGGACCGCAGCGGCACCCAGACCCTTGCCGCGCGGTCGCATGATGGAGTTACGGACCTCGTTATCCTTTATGGTCATGACCTGCGATCGGCCGGGCACGATTCCGGATCGTCGCACGCGCCTGCGGCTGTTGAGGCGATCTGACGATCGCCCGCACGGCAAACCAAATAACCTAGGAAGGTCAGCGCAATCGCCGTTTAGACGTAGAACGAAGCGATACCTCCCGTTCGTTTCGAATACATGCAAGCGTGCCACGCCTGGTGATCTCCGATGCCTCGGAATGGCAAGCCCAGCGACCGCCACGGGGCCGACTGCTCGACCGGTCTCGATCGTGAAGCCCACAGCCTTCCTTGACACCTTCACCTTCCTACTGTCGCCGTGTCGCAGTCGCGCAAGGCTTTTCACAAGTTCAGGAAAGTTAGAATAGGCCAAAGCGACGCGCGCTGACAAGCTGCCATTCGTATCACCTGAATTGCGCGCGCTGGTTGCCCCGGTTATAAGCGCCGCCAGGGGAGATCGTTTGATGTTGTTTCCGACCACTCTCGTAGGAAGTTACCCCCAACCGGACTGGCTGATCGACCGCGTCCGTCTCGGCGAGCGCTTACCGCCGCGCGTCCGGGCGTCTGAACTCTGGCGTGTGAGTGAGTCCCACCTCGTCGAAGCCCAGGATGATGCCACCCTGATCGCAATCCTCGCACAGGAGCGAGCTGGCCTCGACATCATAACGGATGGCGAGATGCGTCGCGAAAGCTACTCCAACCGCTTCGCCAACGCTCTCGAGGGCATAGATCTGGATACGCCGGGTGAGGCGCTCGACAGGTCGGGTGAGCCGAATCCGGTCCCGCGAATTGTCGGCAAGATTCGCCGGCGGGGCCCGGTAGAGGTCGAAAGCGCAAAGTTCCTCCGAAGCAGCACCGGTCGGCCGATCAAAATGACGCTGCCCGGCCCGTTCACGATGACGCAGCAAGCCCAGAACGACTTTTACCCGAGTGATGCCGATGCGGCGATGGACTATGCGAGTGCCGTGCGCGAAGAGATGGCGGCGTTGTTTGCGGCGGGTTGCGACGTGGTGCAAATAGACGAACCCTATATGCAAGCGCGCCCCGACGCCGCGAGGGAGTACGGACTTGCTGCGCTGCAACGGGCGCTGGAAGGCGCGGCCGGTGAAACCGCTGTGCATATCTGCTTCGGTTATGCGGCGATCATCCATGAGCGCCCGACCGGCTATTCGTTCCTTCCCGAACTCGCCTCTTGCTCCGTTAGACAAGTGTCGGTGGAGACGGCGCAATCCGGCCTCGATTGCGCCATCCTTGAAGGCCTGGCCGGGAAGAAGATCATGGTCGGATGCATCGACTTGTCGACCGACCGGATCGAAACGGACCAGGAGGTCGCGGGGAGGATACGTCGGGCCCTTGAGTATGTAGCACCGGAGGACGTTATCTTAGCGCCGGATTGCGGCATGAAGTATCTGACAAGGGCAACCGCGAACGCAAAGATGCGCGCAATGGTCGCGGGCGCCCAAATCCTTCGTGAAGAGTATGGTTCCAAGT
>CAXSDY010000002.1:24417-44461 GCA_964235835.1 uncultured Sphingomonadaceae bacterium
CGTGAACTGCAGCGGGGTTCGACTGCTCACGCGTCCGCTTGACCGCTGCCTGAGGCGTTGTTAGCACCCGTTGTCGGTAACAAAGTCGGACCCCGCAGCAAAGCCGGGCGCGCAGGAGCAAGGAGGATGAAGTACAAGCTCATTGAGGTTACAAATGACATGGGTTACATGCCTTGTTCTCGAGGCGATACTAGAAAGACGAACGTCGTGGGGTTCACCTGTTGGACGCAGAGGTGATTGAACCAAGCCTTCCGCCTCGTCAGTTCACAACAACCGACGTTGCTCGCTTAATCGATATCAGACCAATCCGGGCGTTCCAGCTCCGAGCTATTTCGATTTGCCTCCTCCTGATCGTATTCGACGGCTTTGACACGCAATGTATCGCCTTCGTCGCCCCTAGCCTGTCGCAGGACTGGGGTATGACACGTCCAGCATTAGGACCGGTGTTTTCGGCCGGCCTATTTGGGACGATGCTTGGCTCTTTGTTCTTGTCGCCGCTGGGCGACCGGTACGGTCGAAAGCCGCTGGTGTTCGTCGCAACAGCGTGCATCGGGTTGTTTGCGCTCCTAACGACTTCGGCCAGCAATGTCGCGCAGCTGATACTATTACGCGTCCTGACGGGTGTGGGCTTGGGGGCTGTGCTGCCCAATGCGATCGCGCTTACGATAGAATACTCGCCCCTTCGACATCGTACTTTGCTGACCACCGCGGTTGTTCTGGGCATCTCTCTGGGGGGCATCGTCGGCGGCGGTGTGAGTGCACGCTTGATCCCGGAGTTCGGCTGGCGAGCAGTATTCCTGGTTGGTGGCTTGCTTCCGCTGCTTTCCCTACCCGTCATATGGGCGTTTCTGCCGGAATCGATTCGGTTTCTAGCGGCGCAAGGACGAGCACCGGCTAAGGTCAACGGCCTTTTGCGTCAGCTGGATCCGGGCGGTGATTATAGCAATGTGGTGATCATCTCGGCACCCGGAGAGTCTACCCGACGCGCGCCGGTCCGGCAACTGTTCACGGATGGGCGTGGCAAGGCAACTGTTCTGTTGTGGAGCATCTTCGTCGCAAACCTGTTCCTGATGAACTTCATGGTGAATTGGCTCCCGTCGGTGCTTCACGAGGCCGGACTGCCGATCACTCAGGCCATCTTGGCGAACACGTTTTTCAACCTCGGCGGTATTTGCGGGGGTTTGTTGGTTGCGCAGAGCGTCGATCGTTGGGGTGCCGCGGGCGTGCTCACTCCGGCCTATCTTGCGACAGCAGTAGCTATCGCGTCCGTTGGGGTGTTCAGCCATAGCCGGGCAGCATTATGGATAGCCATCTTCCTGAGCGGCGTTGGTGTTATTGGGGCTTTTTCGGGCGTCAATGTTCTATCTGGAACCCTTTACCCGACCAGGACTCGAGCCACCGGTGTCGGGTGGGCGTTCGGCGTAGGAAGGATCGGGTCAGTACTCGGACCGGCTACCGGCGGATTGATCTTCGCGCTCCGTTGGTCGCCACAGCAAATATTTGTATTTGGATCTATCCCGGCTCTGTTCGCCGCGATTGGCGTGTTCTTCGTCACGCGAATGCCCGATACCTCGGGCGGCGCTGCGAAGAGTACCTGACGGCGAGGAGCGCCAGCAGCTGAGTCTCGCTGCCCTTGGCGGCGCTCAACTCCATCTGTTCATGAAGCCCGACACCGCACCTTGTTGCGCTATCAGCGGCCATAACCATTGCTGCCGATCGGCTTTTCGCTACAAGCAAGGAAGCAATCAAGATCTTCTCCGACGATTATCCTCCCACGAAAGTGAGCGCGAATCTGCGCAACGTCTTGCTGCGACACGCTACGGATGTGCGAAAGAATGAGCAGTTTGACGTTGGCATTCGCCGCCAGCATCCCCACCTGACTTGGCGAGAGATGATCCTGGATCATGTGCTTCATGATTTCGAGGGGAACCTGGGTTAGCACATCGTTCGATGTCATCTCGGAGACAAGGACGTCCGCGCCGGCAGCCAGCTTCTCGACGGCAGCGCTGGGGCCGGTGTCACCAGTGAACACGATCACCTTGTCGGGCGTCTGGAACTTGTACGCATAACTCGCTTCGCTCGCATGCGAGGCGAAGTGGTAATGAGCATTCTCGACGGCGGTTACGGTAATCGCGGAATCGCGATAAACCACACCTTCTCTGACGGGTCTTGCTAAGATCAAGGTTGCGGGCGGAGCACCGCCCTGTTCTGCCTGGCGAATTTTGGCATTCGGGGCCATGTAGGCGAGCACGCCGTCGATCAACCGGTCAGTATTTGGCGGTCCGAAAACTTGGACGCCCCGGGTGCGAAGCGTGTAAGCGAAGGTCAGCAATCCGGGCAGACCGGCCGTGTGATCGTCATGAAGGTGCGTCAGGAAAATGAGCCTAACGTCACGCTCTGCGAGACCGGCCCGCGCGAGCTGCCGCGCAACTCCGATGCCAGCGTCAACCAGATAGGATTTATCGCCCACTCGCACCAAGCTAGCGATGCCGGCTCGTGCTGCGGTGGCCCCGGGCCCGCCTGCCGTCCCTAAGAGAACAAGGCTCGTAGCCCCGGCAGTTGATGCGGGCGGCAGGTCCTTGCCGCCTACTTTCGCACTCGAAGCCAAGGGCGAAGCGATAGACAATGCCAGAGCCCCAGCGAAAAGCGTTCGCAAAGCGGCCAAAGTCTGGAGCACCTGACTCAAAACTTCGCAGATAAGCGAACGCCATACGTGCGAGGAGCGGTGGTGATTTGACTGTACACCGAGCCAACCCCGAAGGCGTAAGACGTTACAGGAATTCGATGGTTCTCAATGTTCTGAACGTATCCACTCACGGTAAGCGGCAGCCCAGAGGGTGACAAGCCGATCTGAGCCCCTGTCGTCCATGTAGGCCTCACCGTCTGGAAGGGCAGATAATCAAAGCCGATTACCCGGCTGGACTTGTACTGGGTATCGACTGCCAGCGTGATCTTCGATCGGCCGAACCGAAGGGTTTGCTGCCCAGCTAAATTGATAGTCCATTTTGGTGCCTGGAACGCGGGCTTGCCGGAGCAGTTCACGTCGTAGAGGGCTGGGCTCGTCGGGCTCCGAATGTAGGAACACCCGGTAGCCGGCGGCGTGTTGCCGGCGGGCGTTTGAAAAACGAAGCTATCGTATTTTGCTTCTAAGTATTGCACCACGCCAGACAGCAATGTGTCAGGAAAGGGCAGCACAGTCGTTTCTAATTCAACTCCCTTGTTCGTCGATCGGCCCACATTCTCCGTGAACTGGCCTTGCACATTGTTGCGATCAAAGCCAGGGTGGCTGACCTGTTGATCCCGGTACTTCCACAAGAACGCCTCGACATTCAGTTGTAAGCGATTATCGAGAAAACGGTTTTTCATTCCGAGAGTATAGGCGTTGATGAACTCGGGGTTGTAAGTTTCGTGTCCGGCGGACAGGGAGAACGCTCCAGAGCGGAAGCCATTCTCGAAGCTCGCGTAAAACAGGGATCGGGGCGCGATATCAAACTCTAACGCAGCTCGGAAATTCGGTTTATTCGTCTTGAGTTTCGCATTCACTGCGGTGATCACGCGGGCAATGATCGCTCCGCTCGTCCCCGCCGGCAGAACGCCGCCGCTGACAGCAGGGATGTTGAAGCCGACTTGACCTGGCGTATCCACCGTCGGAATCGTAGGTGCGTTCGGGCAGGTCGGCACTCCCCCGATCCGAACAGTGCAAATAACCTGGATTAAATCGGCAGCGCCAACGAAGTTCTTTCGCTCACTCGTGTACCTGATGCCACCGATGAGTCGCAGGCGGTCCGAGACGTGAGCGGTTATGCGCCCATAGGCCGCCTTCGCCGCGGTTTTCGACGTGAAATCCTGAAAGGGCGCCAGAAACTGCTGATTGAAGGTGTAATTACCCTTTACGGTCTCTTTAAAGTAAAACACCCCGAGGATGTAATCGAACGTACCGGCGAGTCGATCGGCGGCAAGCCGTGCTTCCACGCTAGTCTGTTGATCCTTCTCTTGCTGATATGAAGATGTAACCGCCGTCGTGAAGATGGAGTCAACCTTGCCTCTTCGATACGCCGGGATGACCGAAAGGGTGCCGATCGGCGACTTCCAAGTCAGCTCCGCATTGGTCCCGTAGAAACGGTTATGAACATAGGCGGCTCGGTCCAAGGGTCCAAGCGTCCTTCCCGCAAGTCCGGAGAACCGTGTTTGGCGATAGGCCTGCGACCTCGGATCCAAAAGACCGATGCTGCTGTCCAGGCCCGCCGGAGTATAGATGTATCGGCCCGTGGGCGCGTCGTAACGACTGCTCGCGACATAGTTAGAGCCCGAGCCGCTTCCCGCGATCTTCGCGTAGTCGCCAGCGATCCTCACAGTTAGCTGATCGGTGAGATTCACGAGAGCCTGGAGGCGTAATGCTTTGAGATCCTCGTCCGAAGTCCCATCACTCAGATATCCGTCGTGACGAGACCGTGCTCCAGCGATGCGGATTGAACTGGCGTCGCCCAAGGCTAAGTTGACGGCACCTTGGAAATTCAGCGCGTTGTAATTTCCATAGCTCGCGGTTAGGCTCCCCGAAGTCTCACCGAGCTTGGGCCGGGCTGGAATGACGTTTAAGGCACCTGAAGTCGCGTTCCGACCATATAGCGTACCTTGCGGACCCTTCAGAACCTCGATGCGGTCAAGGTCATAGATCAGACCGAGTGTTGCAGTCGCGCGGCCGATGTAGACACCGTCATAGTTGAAGGCGATGGCCGGATCAGTATAACCACTGAAGGCAAAGTTACCTACCCCGCGCAGAAAGACGAAAGTTGCGGAGCCACCAGCCGGAGAAATCTGTACCGCGGGGACGAGCCTGCTGAGCTCTGCGGGGTTTGTGATTCCTCTCTCCGTGATTGTGGAGCTGCTCAGAACAGAGATGGCGAGTCCGGCGCGCTGCGCGCTTTCCGACCGGCGCTGCGCAGTGACGACGATGTCGGTCAGTCCGACCTCCGGCGCAGTCTGGGTATTTGAAGGCGGTGTTGCCGGAGACGCCGTCCGGGGCGGGAGCGCCATGCTTTTCGCCTCAATGCCACCGTGAGGCGCCACCGCGTCTTGCCTGATTACGGATCGATCCGAACTTTGGGCGTGAGCTACGCCCGATGCGGCCACCAAGGAAATCACGGAGATGCCAGAAAACAACGAACACTGAAACATGTTCATAACCTCCCCAAAACGCACGCTCATTCTCCGATGAGCTGATTGGAGCCGAACTCTGCCAGCGTTTGAGATTGACTGCAAGAGCTACTCAATGACCAAAGGGCGGTTTGCCGTACCTAGATGCAGCGATGATCGCATGTGCACGGCGGTGTCGAAGCAGGCCACTGCAGCGTCAGCGCGGTGGTGAGCGGGGCGGAGTGAATGGCGTCCACTGGTGGCTTGCTCCCTTTTGGGGCAGCCGGGCATGTTTGCCGTGGAGAGCTACGCTCCCGTTCCACGCTTCTTGTTGTCGAGGGATACAGCCCGCGAGACGGTAGCGAAGATGTGCCGCATGTTGCCGCGACCCGGCTATACTCGCAAGGTGCCGGAGCGAAGCCGAAGCTGGGGCTACCGTTGCCGGTGATCGGCAAGGCGGATCCCAGCCCTCTCTACAAACTGCGACGGGGCCATCGCTCGCGCGAAGCGGCCGGCGGGCCGGCCCGAGTCCCCGCGCCGGCGAAACGAACCATGCTTACGCCGAGAACCTCCCGCTCCTACTGGGCTCGGGGCGGCAGTGTTGGAAGCAACGGCGGTTGCGGTCCCAGCACGGTCTGCAACGCCTCCCATGCGCATGCTTCGTCGAGGCGTCCGCCACCGACACCGATCGCGCCGAGCAGCTGGTCCTCGACGATGATCGGCAGTCCGCCGCTGTTTGGATAGATTCCCAGCTGCATCGCGCGCAGCTCCTGGAGTACGTCACCCTGACTGCGGTTCATTGCCGCGTGCGTCGCGTCGCGCACGTACAGGGCCGATTTGGCCTTCATCAAAGCCGTCTCGATATTGACACCGTATTGGCCGTCCATCCGCCCCGAATAGATTATCTCACCGAACTGATCGATGACGAAGACCGTCACATTCTGGTTGTTGCGCGCGGCTTGGGCAAAGCAGGCCTTAGCTATACGCTCCGCAACCTCGAAGCGCAGCAGACTGCGATCTTTCGCGCGCTTTGCGGCGGCGCCCTTCATCACGACGTCTTCCAATCTTGCAGGGGCAGCAATGGGGGGAAACGGCCCCAGCGGTAACGGCGCCGTGGAGGCGCGCGGCGAAGTGGGGACCGCGGAAGGAGTCTGAGCCGAGCCCATCGTCGTTAGGCCCGCCGCGAACAACGAAGCAGCTGCCGCTGCCAGCCGACGTCGCCCGGACGGTATGACGCGCCTGATCTCCTTCACAGCAATCTCCCTCACTTATTCACAACGGAAATGATTGCACCAGGTCCGGTGCATGGGACAAGGGCACCAAATTCGTCCATCTGGACGTAGAAGACAGGCATCGGAATCAGAGTCAACCTGTTGCAGTGTGGGATCACGGAACGCTTTCATTAGGGTCGAGTGACTTGTATCCCTGAAGAAAGCGAAGGTTGGACGGGCGGACCGTTTGATGTGGGCTGACCGCATCGGGCTCCTCTTGGACCGGAGGTGCGCGGGAAGTACGTTGGCGAAGCTGATCGAGGGTGCGCATCAAGCCGCCCCGTTAGGAGAGTAGATTAGATGAACAAGGCAATTGTGGCAGTTGCAATGCCGATCGCGATTTTGGTCGGGGTTCCCGCCGCCGCCCACCATTCCTTCGCCATGTTCGATAGCCAGAAGACGGTGACTATCAACGGAACGGTCAAAGTGTTCCAGTGGACGAACCCGCACAGCTGGATCGAGGTCCTTGCCAAGGATCGCTCCGGCAAGGTGGTCGAGTGGTCGATCGAGGGCGGTAGTCCCAACGGACTGTCGCGGCAGGGCTGGAAGCGATCCTCAATGAAGCCCGGGGACAAGGTTGTTCTGGTAATTCACCCGCTGAAGGACGGAACCCCTGGCGGCGCGATCGTGAGCGCAGTTGTCAACGGGCAGAAGATCGGCAGCGACAACATCAACACGACCTACTGATCCACTTATCGCCGCGGATCCCGGCTGCCTGCCCTGCTTTGGCAGACGCGCATCCTCGGTTGCCGCACAAGGGCGAGAAGCTGGCTACGCTGCTGACGCGTTGAGTGGCTTACGCGAGGAGGATTTTCGATGTCTGACATGCAGGCGTTGAGCGATCGGCTCGCTGCGACTGGCTTGAGCCACATGGTCCAGGATCACGGCTGGGTAATCCCAACTGTCCAGAGTGTGCACATCCTGTGCATCGCCGTCGTGATGGCATCGATCGCGATGCTCAATATGCGGCTGGCGGGGCTGATCGGCCGCGACCAGTCCGTGCAGGCGATGGCCCGGCGCTTCCTGCCTCCGATCTGGTGGGCGCTGCCCTTGCTGCTGCTGACCGGCTGCGTGATGATCATGGGAGAGCCCGGTCGCGAGCTGCTCAATCGCTTCTTCTGGTACAAAATGTCCGCCTTGATCGTGGTCATTCTACTTACTGTAGCGGCCGAGCGACTGCTGGAGGATCGGCCGTTCCGAGCGCTGCCGTCCAGCAAGCGCCTCGCCGTGCGGTGGCTGGCGGTGCTGTCGTTAGCGGTGTGGGTCTGGATCGTTTTCTGCGGCCGCTGGATAGCGTACGCCTGAAGGAGTTGAGACGGGATGGCGCTCCAAGATTTCTTTGCCTGGATCGAAGCTACCTCGGCCGCTTCGGCGATTGCGGAATCAACGTGGATGTTTCCGGCGATCGAATTCGTTCACGTACTCGCGATCGTGCAGGTGATCGGCTCCATCGCTATGCTCGATCTTCGGCTAGTGGGCGTGCACCGGCGCGAACTTGGTGTGGTAACGCTTGCCGAGGAGGTTCTGCCTTGGACTTGGGCGGCGTTCACGATCGCGCTGATCAGCGGTTCGCTGATGTTCATCTCTGCGGCGACGCGCTACTCCATGAACTGGCCATTTCGTCTCAAAATGCTGCTCCTTGTCGCCGCGGCGATCAACATGCTTATCTTCCATGTAAGCATCTATCGGCGGGTTCACGAGTGGAACACACAGCTGCCGCCGCCGCGTCAGGCGCGATTGGCCGGTTTTACCTCGCTTGCGTTCTGGATATCGGTAACCTTCGCCGGCCGCTGGATAGGCTTCGTCCGCTAGAGAGTGGCACATCGCGATCTGCCATTCCCGACACCTAGTGTAGCGCTTCGAACGGCTGATCGATAGGCGTGCGGGCGCTGGTCTCGTCGCTACGTGCCGGGGCGTTGAGAAGTTCCGCCCCGCCGCGTCCCGCGTTCCGACGACGGCCACGATCTGAGTGCCGGCGGGCGCATCGACAGATAGTTCTAGTCGCAATGCGGCGAAGTGCCTTGCAGATCCTGCGACCACTTCGGGAAAGGTGTGCTGCGGCCGCAACGGCGTGATCCTTGTGAGGGTCCTCGAGTTTGCGTTGCAGCCGATGAACGGCGCGCGCACTTAGGCGTCCTGCAAGTGATCGTGTTTCGCAATCTTGCCGAACACGTCCTGCGCTATCCCGAACTCATTGGGTCATTCGCCCGAACGGGTCCGTTCGAGCAGATATTCAAACACGCGACGCAACCCGCTGGCTCGGCCGAGCGCGTCCGACCCAAGGAAGGCAAGCGCGGCGGATGGGATTTGATGCGATCCTCTGGGGGTCGGCTCCCCGCGATCGATGACGTGGCCGAGGCGGCCCGTCTTTGGATCGTTGCAACGGCCGCGGGACAGTGTGACACTAACGATTCAGACACCGGCTGCAGCGAATGCCGAACGCAGCCAATTGTGCCCCGGATCTCGCGAATTTCGCTTGTGCCACCACTGGAGTACCAAGTTTTGATCTATCGCGAACGGCGGTGGAACGGTGATCAGCGATGAATTTGCGATCAGATAGCTGGCGCACACTTGCGGGATGGTGGCGAGCAGCAGTGTGTTCTCAATGATCATCGGCAGGGCGGTCGCATGTGGGATCGATAGCGCGGTCCGCTGGTGCTGGGCCTGCGACCCCAAGGCTTTCATGACCGGATCGCCCGTTGCGCCCCGGGGCATGACACGCACGTGAGCCGCCTTCATATAGTCTTCGAACGACAGAGCCGGCCTTCCGTCTGGTCCAGGCTTGAGAAGCGGATGCTCGCGCGTCAGCAGTACCACGAATGGCGAGGTGTGGATGGGCTGGGATTGCAGCGTGTCGGACAGCGTTATGCGCCCTATTGCGAGATCGGCGGTCCCGTTGTCCAGCAATTCGCCATACCGTTCCAGCCCGTGTTCCAAGATCGCCAAATCTACCAGCGGCGCCTCGACGCTCAGTTTGGCCAAGATGGTGGGCAGGAAGGCTACCTCCCCGACATCCGTCATCAACAGCGTGAACCGCCGACGCGAAGTCGCAGGGTCGAACCGGGCGCCCTCCACCAAGGCGCTTCGTATGGTGGTCAGCCCTCCGAGCAGGCTGTTGGCGAGATCCGCGGCCTTCGGAGTAGGCTCCATCCCGTGGCTCGTGCGCACGAACAATGGGTCTTCGAGTTGGTAGCGGAGACGGTTCAGCGCGTTGCTGACGGCCGACTGCGTAACCCCGAGCTGCTCGGCCGCACTCGTCACGCTTCCGTCGCGAAAAATGGCCTCGAACACGCGTAGCAGGTTCAGATCGAACGTCCGTAAGTTGACCGTCACTCGTCGCTCCAGCATGTCGAGTATGAATAGCCATCTACCCTTCTATCAATTTGTCAACTTGAGCGCTCGCGATCATGCTTGAAGAAAAGTGTTTTGGAGGATGATCTGAGATGACCTCGTGCCCTATGTCACGAAGGCCAGACGGCTTGGTGACGGTGCAACCGCACTTGGAAAATGCATCGCATCGACGTGATTGCTGTCCGTTCGCGGCAGAGGAAGTGTTCCATCCTAGCTCGCTGACTCCGCGCCGGTTTCGCGCGCTGACGAGCGTCGGCGTCCCGTTACTGCACGACAGTGCGGCGGCCATCCACCATCCGCATTGGGAAAGCGCAGTCCATGAAAGCCAATGACCTTTCTCGCCGTTCCCTTCTGATCGCCGGCACGGTCGCAATGGCGGCCGGGGAGACCGGCGCGGCCCGGCCGAAAACACGTCCACGGGATGGTAGTGGTGCGGCAATGCCGACCACGCCTTGGAAGGTCGCGTTCGAGGAGCACTATCTGACGCCCGATTTCAATCCGATCCCGCCTTCCATGACGGCAGCTTTGGCCGGACGGAGCGCCGCTGCCATGCAGCCGATGATTGCCAAGCTGCTCGAAGTAGGCGACCATCGCATCGCGCTGATGGACGAGGCAAAGATCCAGTATTCCATTCTATCCCTCAACACTCCCGGCGTCCAAGGCGAAACCGACCGCGCGCGAAGCATTGATCGGGCGAAGCGAGCGAACGACGAGTTGAAGCGCCTGACCGATCGCTATCCCAAGCGGCTTGGCGGCTTTGCTGCCCTGCCCACGCTGGACGCCCGCGCCTCCGCGGACGAATTGGAACGCTGCGTCCGTGACCTTGGTTTCCATGGCGCGCTCATCAACAGCTTCGCGACTCTTCCGGGCGATCGCGCCCTGTATCTCGATGATCCACGCTACGACGTGCTGTGGGAGCGGGCGTGCGCGCTGCGCCAGCCGATCTATCTGCACCCGCGCAACATGGTTCCGGGCCAATGCCTCCTGTTCGACGAACGCCCGGAGCTTCTCGCCGCGACCTGGGGCTATCTGGTCGAATGCTCCACGCATGCACTTCGAATGATCGTCGGCGGCGTGTTCGATCGCTTCCCGCAGCTCAAGATCTGCCTTGGGCATTTGGGCGAAGCCCTGCCCGCGGCGCAGTGGCGCATCGCCGAGACTTACCGGCTGAAGTTCGGTGCGGGAAAGCTGAAGCTCGGCTTGGGCGAGTACATTAAGAACAATTTCGTGTACGGAACCGGCGGCTTCTTCGACACCATTGCGATGCAGAACGTGATCAACACCGTCGGCGCGGAACGGGTTTGCTTTTCGACCGACTATCCATGGATGGAGATGTCAAAGGCGCACGCTTGGTTCGACAATGCCGAGATCGACCGTGCAACCAAGCTCAAGATCGGCCGGGGCAATGCGGTCGATCTGTTCGGGTTGAAGCTGTAGCGTGCGCCGCCGGGAAGCCGGATCGGCGTGGCCATGGGTGTTCCTCCTGCACGTTCTGAGCGGGTCGCTGGCGGCTCTGGTCTCGGCCACGGCCTTCGCCGATCCCGTTCCGATTGGGTGGGAGGCGTCCAACGTCACGCCGATCGGCTACAGCAACCTGGGAGGCGACCGGACCGTCTACGAGGGGATCGCAATCGAGCATGCCAGGAACGGGCGATGGTATCTGTTCGCTGGACGTGGGAAGAAGCTCACGGTCCTCGACGTTACCGATCCGACCAATCCCACCATGGCCGCCGAAGTCGATCAGCCAGCCATGCAGCTCAGCCTTCACGGCGATCTGATGATAAGTTCGCTGGCGCGTGAGAACACGCCCGAATATCTCGCCGACATCTTATCAGGGCGCGTACCCAACCCGGTTCAGGTGCCCACGCCGGTGAACGAGGCGGATCCCATGCGCGACGGCATTTTGCTGTGGGACGTATCGAATCCCCTGAAACCAAAGGTCCTGTCGCACTGGCGGTCGAAGGGGCTGGGGTCGCACCAGATCACCTACCCCGGCGGAAGGTATGCCTATCTGTCGACATCGGTGCCGGGTTTTCGCGGCATGTATATCCTGGTCATCCTGGACGTCAGCGATCCCCGCCGGCCAAAGGAGGCCGGTCGCTTCTGGCTGCCGGGCCAACGGGCCGACGAAACTGTAGGCGAGGTGCTGCCTGGCTTTCACGGTCCGCTGACGCTGAGCCCCGACGGGAAAATGGCGAGCGCGGGATACACGCCCTACGTACTTAATCTCGACATGACCGACCCGACCAGGCCGACCATCCTCGGCAAGCTAACGATGATCCCGCCCTTCGCCTACGTCGGAACTCAATCGATTCACACGGTGCTGCCAATCTGGGATAGGAATCTGCTGGTTGCCACGCAGGAGCCGCAGAAGTCGAACTGTCGCGATAAGGGCGCGTACTTCGCGGCGATGATCGACAATTCGAATCCGGCACATCCGTCGCTGCTCAGCCTGTTCCCACGGCCGCTTCCGTCCCCGAAAACAGGAATCGCCGACTTCTGCGATAAAGGAGGTCGCTTCGGTCCCCACAACATGAGCCGCGAACAGCACTCTCCCGATGTCGAGAAAACCGGGCGACTGGTCTACATGACGTATTTCAATGCGGGCCTGCGCATCTACGACATCAGCGATCCACGCCAGCCGGCAGAGGTTGGATGGTTCATCCCGCCGCTGCCCAAGGATCCGGTGGCCATGCAGGCCGGGCGCATCCGCGTGAACCAGACTCAGGAAGTGCTGGTCGATGCACGCGGCAACATCTTCGTTACGGATTCGGCTTGGGGGCTTCTTGTCCTTCGCTACACTGGCGTCGGGCAGCCCGCACCTACCGCACGTTGACGAGAACTTCGCCGCCCGGCGCTGATCGGGAGCAAATCGAGCCGCTCGTTCACATCCTCGTCGATGTCGTGGAGGTCGCCGCTGCAGCAGCCGCAGGTCTCGTCATTTAGCTCGATGACCGGCTCGATCCGCTCGAGGTTACCCGAGAGCGATCCCGGTCGCTCTTGGCGGGGCTAGCCCGCACCCGACCAAGGCGGCATCGGCTCCTCGAACGCGAGGTGCAGCTGATCGTCCTCAAGCTGCTCGGATCGGGTGCCGGACTGGTCGCGCTGGAAGGCACAAAGGATAGCGTTCAGCCCCGCGATGTCCGGGTCGGCTCCTCTGGTGGCAATGCTGAAATCGTCGATCCGCGCTGTGCGCAACTCGAGGCTGGCGTCGCGCTTCGTGCCCTCGGCCCGCGCTTCGACGTCAGCGCCCACAGAGGCCGCTCCGGCTTTCGACCGTGAGTGCCCCCTTCATGTCTGCTGAAGATGGGGCAGCGGCCGAAAGCTTAGGACTTTGCTTTTGCCATTTCCAGCCTTCGTGGAAACGGCGCCCCTATCGAAAAGCAGTTATTGCCGAGGCATCCTCGTACCTCCGCTATACCACCCGGGTGGTCAGCTCTAGTAATTGACAGGCATCCAACCGAGTGGTTCAATGATCGCCAAGAGACCATACTGGGGAGAGGTGAATGCGTAACTGCTTGTGGTCCACGACCGTCCTTCTGGGGACACTGGCTTTGTCGCAACCCGCCGGAGCGCAACTGGCACCGTTGGCGGTGATAGCTTCGGGCAACGCCCAGAAGCCAAGCGACGCCGCTGCGCCGACGGCTGGTGATATCATCGTGACCGCGCGCAAGCAAGGCGAGACGGCGCTGACAGCGCCTGCGACTATCACCATCTTGGACGCCAAGCAGATCGAAGCTAGCAACGTCACGAACGCTAATCAGTTGAACGGCATCGTTCCCGGGCTTACCATGTCGCCCGGTGCAAGTGCGGGCGGCCAGACGACTTTCCGCGGTCTTGGCTCAAATGGATCGACCTCAAGCGTTGAGTCCTCAGTCGCGGCTTATATCGATGGCGTCTACCTTGGACATACGCGTGACTATGTCACTCCGCTCTATGATCTCGATCATATCGAGTTTATCAAAGGCACTCAATCAACTCTGCTTGGGAAGAATACGAGCCTCGGCGCCGTCAGTATTGTCAACCGTCGGCCGACCAAAAACTTTAGCCTTAATGCTTCCTATGCGCACAGCTTCACCATCGATGGGGACCGTATCACCGGCGCCATGAACGTTCCGCTCAGTGCTAATCTCAGCGTGCGCGGTGCGTTCTTCTATTCGGATGAGGCCGGGTGGCTCCGCAATACTTTCACCCGAAATAGCGCACAGCGGCTACGTGACATTTCAGGACGGCTTTCGTTTGCGTACCGACCCGACAACGGGCCCGAAGTCATCGGCATTTATCAGCACGATGACCGGCGCGCCCGGGGACAGAACCTGTTGGTCATCAGTGATCCCGCGGGCGTCGTCGCGCGGCGCGCTTCGCAGATCGGGCAGGCCGATTTTCGAGTTGGCATCTCGCGCTTTCAGAACGATGCTTCGGCCCCGCTGGTGGGCACGCCTGCCTCCGTCGGAGCGTTCGATCGTCAGCGTAGTGATCGGCTTAACCTCATTGTAAGCGCACCGCTCGGCGCACTCACTCTGACTTCGCAAACTGCCTATACCCGCTGGCGCTCGCCGCGCCAGGTCGACTTCGATTTCCTTGCGGCGAACCTCTACAACTTGGTCGATGACGAGCGAAACCGCGTGCTCTCGGAGGAGCTGCGGATATCGTCGTCGAACGGTGGACGGCTTCGTTATCTCGGCGGAGTCTATCTTTACGATAACTGGTGGGGGCTGCGGCGCGGACAGTTCGTCAACCCGAACACCATCGCCTTTGCGCTGACAGGTTTCAATGATGGCGACTTCAACGAGCGCACCACTGCTTACTCCGCGTTTGCATCGACGAGCTACGAGCTGGTCACCGGGCTACGGATTTCGGCTGGGCTGCGCTACACGCACGAGACGAAAAGCGCGACCTTCGTCCGCAACGGCACACCCAACCTCGGCGGCCTGACCGGCACCTCCCCGAATGTGCCATTCACCCAGCTGCCAAAAATCAGGGAGCGGCCGACCGACGGTGACGTAGGCGCGCAATATCAGGCTCGGAGAAACCTTCTCCTTTATGCGAGCTATTCAAAAGGCAGCAAGAGTGGCGGCTTCCAGGAGACACCGCGCACGCTTGCCGGCGCCGCCTTTTCGGGTGAAACCGCCTACACCGCCGAAGTCGGTGCCAAGCTCAACCTGAGAGCAAGCGGTTATCTGACGCTTTCTGCCTTCAACACCCGCATCAAGAATTTCCAGACGACAACTACTTCTTTAATCGGCGTGCCGCCCGTATCGCAGTCTACCGTGGGCAACTCGCAAGTTCGTTCGCGTGGGTTTGAAACTACGGCTTCGCTAAGGGTGCTGCCCGAACTCAAAGTGATCGGAAGCTTGGCGTATCAGCGAGCTCGTTTCACTGAGAACTTCTTGCCGGTAGCCGCAGCCGGCGATCGGCTGGTGAAAGCTCCCGACTGGTCAGGCAATCTGGCGTTGGTGCTTGATACTCCGCTCAACGACGACGTGCGCTTCACGCTCCAGCCAAGCGTCGACTTTGCTAGCAAAGCGTTGTTGCAGCTCGGTCGCTTGGCACCGGACTCGCCAATTGCCGTGGCGCATCAGTTAGTGAACCTGCGGGCCTCCCTCATGTTGCAATCGCGTGGCTTAGAGGTTGCCGTGCTTGGTACGAACCTCAACAACCAAATTTTCGCGAACTTTGCTACGACGATCAGCAACGGCGGTTCGGCGATCGGGCAACGCGCCTTCTACGGTGGAATCAACCGGCCCCGCACTGTCGCTCTGGAAATCTCGATTCGGCGCTGAGCGCCCGGTCGGGGCTTGTTGAGCCGTAGAGATTTGATGAACGCGTCGAGTTCGCGTAGCACCGCCACTTCATTGGAGTGAAGCATCGCATGGTCGGCATTCGCCATGCGGACGATGCGCCGTGGTTTTCGGACTTAATATCGGCGGCGCCCTGGTCGGCGTTCATCAATGCGAACGAGTGACCTGCGTCGAGGTAGAGGAGACCTGCGACGCGCTGAGAATCACGCAACGCAACCGAACTCAATTTCGCGCCGGTCCCTCTCCGGCTGAACGTCATGAACGTGATACTTCTTCGCAAGCTGCACAGCGACCTGATCAAAAATCTACGCGTCGGCGCCAGGACCCGAGAACAGCATCAGCACCCGGCCTGCACGGGCAGTCGAGCACCACCAGCCGGGCGTCGCTCTAAAGTGTAGCATCTGAGCACCATGCCGCTGGTGTCCTCGTCGGTAAGCGCCAGAGGCCATGTCTGCTTCGCTGTCGCCCGCATGAACTCCCTGTGCCGCCTCGAGAAAGCAACCCCCCTCTGCGAGCCGTGATCGCCGCTACGCCGGAGCGGTGTTACCAAGAAGGTGATATTTTCGGAAGAGTGCTAGCCCTATTCGTTTCTGTCCGCATCAATCCCCGACGATCGAGTTGCAAGTGTCGAGCCGTACGTAGGCGGCTCACAAGGAGGCAGAGGCGCAGCCTGCCCTCCCCGCGATCACACCGCCATCATCCTCACTTCCGGCTTTTCACTGCCGTCCTTGGCATGCAGATCATGAGGGTCGTCGTCGGCACCGTTGCCCGTCGCCACGGCCATGATGCGGAGCGCATGGGACAAATCGACCGGGGCACCATGCCAGGCGACATGTTGATCGGGCCGCACCAGAGTCAGTTGCCGTCCGTACATTGCCAAGGTGGCCTCGTCCGTCCGCCTGATCGTAGTGATCGGAACGGCCAGCTGGGCCGCGGCCGAAACCAGGGTCGCTTCTGCGCCGTTCATGCCCGTGGTGTCGATGACGACGTAGCCAAGCCCGAACTGATCGTAGAGAGCATCGCCTTCGCCCAGCCATACGTGCGGTGCCAATCCGCCGCATACCACTTCGGGAACGTAGATCTCGGCCGCGGGGGGCGGCAGGTTCTCGTCGCACGCGATTATGGGCGAGCCACCATAATGATAGCCAAGCACCAGACCGATGGTGTGGAATTCGCGCTGCTTGTTGGCCAAGATTTCGCGTGCCACCTCTCTGCGCAGGCTCTCCCCCTCGGGGGTGTCGTCCTCGAGGCCGGGACGCAGCAGTTCGCGGCTCAGCGTGCGGTAATTCTCGACCGCTTCGTCGATCGTCCAATGGTGGACGCGTCGCCGTTCGAACTCGTAGCTGCCCAACAGCGCCTCGCCGCCCCAGCCCGCCAGCGCCCCGTCAAGCTTCCAACCGAGGTCAACCGCATCGGATATGCCCATGTTCATCCCGTAACCGCCGAACGGCGGATGGAGATGGCAGGCATCGCCGGCAAGAAACACGCGCTCCTGCCTGTACCGATCCGCAATGAGCTGATGGGCGTACCACGGGTCAACTGTTAGGACCTCGTAATCCACGCGCCGACCGATGGCCTCGCAGACGCAGGCGTCGATGTCTGCGTCGCTCATCGAGGAAACGCCGGGCTCCAGAGCCTTGGCGATGTACCACAGGTCACCGATCGGCCCCATCACGACAGGGCTATCGGCGTTCACCGTCCAGTGCATCAGTCCGCGGGGCTCGGGGCCGCGTTCATTTAGTTCGGGAATACGCAGCACCATGTTGTAGTTCGCGGCGAACGCGTAGCGACCCTGCATCTGCACCCCGATAAGGGAGCGGACTGTGCTTCGAGCTCCGTCGGCACCGACCAGGAAGGCGGCCGTCATCGAGCGTTCGCCCTTTGCATCGGCTACCGTTACTGTGACCTGCTCGGCTGTCTGGGCGAGCGCCTTCACCTCCGTGGCGTACAGCATCTCGACGTTTGGCAGCGCGGCCACCTCACTGCGCAGCACGTCTTCGACAACATGCTGCGGTACCCATTCACTTGGCTCGCAGAAACGGGGATCGTTCCCCAGCGACGCACCGCGAAAGTAGGTGTTTTCGATCGTGGCGATATGATGCCCGAACAATCGCGTCTGGAACACCACGTTGGGCGGGAGATCCGCCGGCACAGGGGACGCCTTCCGGACGGCTTCGGCGATGCCCCACCGGCGGAAATGCATCAGTGATCGCATGTTGAGCGTCTTCGCGCGAGGCTGCGGGCCCCGCATAGTCTCCCGCTCGAACACGACCACGCGCCGACCGCGGCGGCCAAGCTCGATCGCGAGCGACAGGCCGACGGGACCGGCACCGCTGATCGCGACGTCGTAGATATTTACCTCGCCGGAAGAGGAACCGGAGGCGGCTTCCTTTGCAGATCGCACCTAACGCGCTTCCAGCTCGTGATTGACAACAAAGTCCTCGGGGGGGGTGGGGCCCCATTGATAGAAGGAATCCTCGCCCGGATGATCCCCGCTCTTCCACACAGTGCCTGCGGGTATGAAATCCATGTCCGCCGAATATTCCGAATAGCTGCCCCAGGGATCCCGAACGTAATGGAAGTAGTTGGATCCAAGCACGTGACGTCCCATACCCCACCCCGCGCTGTAGCCGGCATCGGCCATCTGCATCGCGCCTTGTCCCACCTCCGACAAACTGCCGACATCCCAGCTGCAATGATGCATTCCGGTCCCGTCGGATCGGGCGAGCGCCACCAGATGGTGATCGCTCCCGTGCGGAGCGTGCAGGAACGCGACGTCGTTACCGGATCGATCGGACAGCCGGAGGCCGAGCACGTCCTCGTAGAAGTCGATGGTCTTCTGCACGTCGCTCGTGAACAGCGTGATGTGCGCTAGCCGGCGAGGGCGCGTCACCCCGACGGCGCTGCGTGACAGGGCACCACGTCCGGACGCACCGGCGTCGGCGATCAGGAAGCTTGATTTCTCATCGACCGTCGTCTTCGGCCCGACGGCCAGTTCTATGGGGAGCCCATCGGGCGTCTCGGTGAACAGGCTGAGCGAGTTCGGACGGCTCTGCAGCCGCCTGGCGAACCGTGGCAAGTCGCTTTCGAATATCCCGAAAGTGAGTCCGGCGAGCTTCTTGCGCGGCCCGGCCATGATCCTCAGCCACACATGGTCCGAACCGAAAGTGCGCACCGCAAGGCCTCCGTCCTCGGAGCTTACCAACAGGCCGAAGGCTCGATAGAAGCGCTCGGCATCCCCGAGATCGGGAACTTCGAGCCTGAAATGGTCTAACGAGTGGACCGCGAGCAAGCCCTCGTCCGTGGCTTCGGTCGCTTCAGACATCGGCCACCACCCGGTTGGAGAGCGTCCCGATCTTCTCGATCTCCACTTCGCAAAGATCGCCCGCTTTCATGTACAGCTTCGGTGTTCGGGCGTGGCCGACGCCTGACGGCGTCCCGGTTATGATCACGTCACCCGGCTGGATGCGAATCGCCTCGCTCACGTCGGCGATCAGCTTGGCTACATCGAAGATGAGTTGATCGGTTGACGAGGACTGGACGACCTTGCCGTTCAGCCGTGTCACGATCGCAAGTCCGCTTGCGCCGTCGGGAAGATCGTCCGGCGTGACCAGGAACGGTCCAAACGGCCCGGTACCGTCGAAGTTCTTGCCCAGCATCCACTGGGTGGTCCGAAGCTGGTAGTCCCTCACGCTGACGTCGTTGAAGCAGGCGTAGCCGGCGACGTGCCGCAGGGCATCCGTCTCGCCTATGTGGCGGCCCTCAAGGCCGATAATGACGGCAAGTTCCCCTTCGAAGTCCAGCTGCTCCGATACGCGGGGGAGGGAGATAGCGTCGTTGGGGCCGACCACGCTCGATGCGAAGCGGGAAAACAGCGTGGGATGCGCCGGCACCTGCATGTTCGCCTCGGCGGCATGATCGGCGTAGTTCAGGCCGACGCAGATAATTCGGCCGGGGGAAACCGGCGGCATCACCGTAACTTCCGTGATTTCCAAGGGCGTGCCCATCCGCTCGATCTGCACGGCCAAGTCGCGCAGCGCCGGCCTGCCAGTCTTGACGGCCTCGTCCAGGCCGCCTTCGAGGTCTCCCTCCCCGGCAAACAGCGCCTTCCAGCCGGACCCTGTCTCGACGGCAACGCCGAGACGACCGCCGCGCGATACCGAAGCAAGTCGCATTCAAACATCTCCGCTATATTTGCGCGAGATTGGTCGGTTGGTCGCCACGTTTCAAATTGATAGGCGGCCCTTGCGATATTCATGCTTCACATGGTTCCGTGACGCGCAAGGCCGCCGGTCGCGAGCGGCGCTACTGTCCGGCAGGACCGCGTGATGGCTCGGAGTGTCGTTCGAACAGCAATTGAGCCAACTCGTCGACCAGGCGCGCCGCCCCGCTCGGCCCCGTGGCCGTTCCGAAGACATATCCGTCGGGCCGCACCAGCACGCACGAGCAGCTTCGCTCATCGAACCAGCGGCGCAGCTCACCCGATAC
>CAXSDY010000003.1:0-17733 GCA_964235835.1 uncultured Sphingomonadaceae bacterium
GGGCGTCGAAATTTGAGAGGAGTTGACCCTAGTACGAGAGGACCGGGTTGAACATGCCTCTGGTGGACCTGTCGTGGCGCCAGCCGCGCAGCAGGGTAGCTATGCATGGACGGGATAACCGCTGAAAGCATCTAAGCGGGAAGCCTCCCTCAAGATAAGATTTCATCGAGCCGTGGAAGACCACCACGTTGATAGGCCGGGTGTGGAAGCGCAGTAATGCGTGAAGCTAACCGGTCCTAATTGCTCTTTTCGCGCTTGAGAGTCCCACCATCATCGACAGTCTTGTCGGTGCCGGTTTGACCTCAGCTAGATGACGCTGAAAACAACATGAACCGCCGAGGCATCGCTTCGGTGGAGTTGCAAAGGTCGCACGATTTCTAGAACTTGATGTCCCCAGGTGCGGAAGCTCCAGGGGATTTGCGCTGGCCCCATAGCTTGGTGGTCATAGCGTCCGTGACCCACCCGATCCCATCCCGAACTCGGCCGTGAAACCGGACAGCGCCGATGGTACTTCAGCCTAAGCTGCGGAAGAGTAGGTCGCCGCCAGGCTTTGAAGCCAGCGCAATACATCGAGAACCCATTCACAATTTCACAAGGGCCGCTGCCGGGGAGACCTAGTGGCGGCCTTTTGATTTGTCGGTATCGCGGGATGGAGCAGCCCGGTAGCTCGTCAGGCTCATAACCTGAAGGTCGCAGGTTCAAATCCTGCTCCCGCAACCAACAGCCCGCCTTAGGCGGGCTTTTTTTGTGCCTGCCGGGCAGACCGCCATACGGCTCGTCACGAAAGTCATTGTGCCGAAACCGACTGGAAGCGTGCCCTAGATGACTCTACGCCCGCAAAGCGCACTTTGAAGCGGTGCGATCCGGAGCGCGTGCATGGCCGGTCTTCTCAAGCCTTTCTTCGACGGCAGCTATGAACCGCACGGCTATTGCCTGTTGTGGCAGCCGGCGCTGATCTGGACTCACGTCGTGTCCGACCTGATGATCGCGGCGGCGTACTTCTCTATCCCTCTTGCCCTGATCACCCTCATTCGCGGGCGCAAAGACCTCGAATTCAGCGGCATGTTCTGGCTGTTCGCCCTGTTCATCCTGGCCTGCGGCACGACCCACATCCTCAGCGTCTGGAATCTCTGGCACGGCGATTATGGCCTCGAGGCGGTCGTGAAGGCGGTCACCGCCGCCGCCTCCGTACCGACGGCGCTGATCCTCTGGCCGTTGATCCCCAAGGCGCTTGCCCTCCCTTCCCCAAGCCAGCTGCAAACAGCGAATTCGGATCTGGCGGCGATGGTCGCTGAGCGGGACACGGCGCTCGATCAGGTCCGCGCGGAAGCGGCGCAGCGACAGCGCGCCGAAGATGCGCTCGTGCAGTCCAAGAAGATCGAAGCGCTGGGCCAGCTGACGGGCGGCATCGCCCACGACTTCAACAACCTCCTGCAGGCGGTCGCAGGCAACCTCGAGCTGATCGCCAGCAAGCCGGGCGAGCGAGACAAGGTCGAGCGATGGTCCGGCAACGCACGCCAGGCGGTGGAGCGAGGTCGGCGCCTGACGAGCCAACTGCTGACTTTCTCCCGCAGCCAGCGCCTCGAAGCGCGGGTGATCGACGCAGCTGCCCTCGTCACGGGCATGGCGGAACTCCTGCGCAACTCGGTCGGGCCAACGATTGACCTCGCGATTACCGCCGCTGCCGGCATCTGCCCGGTGGAGACCGACGCCGCCCAGCTCGAGCTGGCAGTGCTCAACCTCGCGATCAACGCGCGAGACGCGACGCCGGAAGGCGGCGAGGTTCAAATCAACGTCGCTTGCGTCGAGGACGAGGTGCAAATTCAGGTGCTGGACCGCGGCGTGGGCATGAGCCGCGAGGTCGCTGAGCGCGCGCTCGATCCGTTCTTCACCACGAAGGGACCCGGCCGAGGAACTGGGCTTGGCCTCAGCATGGCCTTTGGCGTTGCGCAGGCTGCCGGGGGAACGCTGACCATCAACAGCGAGGTTGGCCGTGGCAGCACGGTCACCATTCACCTGCCGCTGGCGCGTGAAGAAGAGGTGCCGCTCCAGCAGCCGGAACCATCGCAACGGATCACGACGCATACGGCTCGGCTTGAGATCCTGCTGGTCGACGACGACGATGTGGTTCGAGCGAGCATCGCCGATGTCCTAACGGAAGCGGGTCACTCGGTCGTCGAAGCCGGTGACGGACCGGACGGCCTCGACAAGCTGGGCGAGAAGGACTTCGGTCTTCTGCTGCTCGACTTTGCCATGCCAGGCATGGACGGTGCCGAGCTTGCGCGGCAGGTGCTCGCGAAACGTCCGGGGCTGCCGATCATATTCCTGAGCGGCTACCTCAACAGCGAGGCTATCGACGCCGCGGTCCAGGGTAGCGCTCCGGTGCTCGCCAAACCGATCGAGGGCCGCGACCTGCTGGGCGCCATCGACGATCTGCTCCGCACAGGGACCAAGAAATCGCGTCGGCGTTCGCCGGCCGGCGTCCCACGCGCAGCTTTGGGCTGATCGCCCGAGGGGGCGAGCGCCCGGGTCTTTGACGCTGCGCGGCCCTCGACCTAAGGCGGCGATCCATGTGGGACCGCCTCCTCGTCGACTGCCACGCCGCGACCATGGTGCGGGCACCGGGGAACCCGCTCGGCGTCATCCCGAACGCGGCCATCGGAATTCAGGACGGCCGCATCGTCCGGGTTGGCAAGCGAGCTGAACTGGCCGGTTTCCGCGCCGCGGAGGTCGTTCCCCTCGGCGGGGCATGGGTGACGCCGGGCCTGATCGACTGCCACACGCACCTGATCTTCGGCGGAACCCGCACGCAGGAGCATGCGACGCGCGACGCCCGCGGAGCCGACGAGGAGACCGCCGGTGTGATTGGTGGCATCCTCTCCACGGTCGCGGCCACCCGTGGATCGGGCGCCTCCGATCTGCTCGCCTCCGCGCGCGGCCGGCTGCGAGCACTGATGAGCGGCGGCTGCACCACCGTCGAGGTCAAGTCGGGCTATGGTCTTGATCCCGCCGGCGAGATTCGGCTGCTCAACACGGCGC
Source organism: uncultured Sphingomonadaceae bacterium (assembly GCA_964235835.1). Classification (GTDB taxonomy): domain Bacteria; phylum Pseudomonadota; class Alphaproteobacteria; order Sphingomonadales; family Sphingomonadaceae; genus Sphingomicrobium. The sequence continues at coordinate 3,040 of CAXSDY010000003.1, forward strand.
GGGCTCTTGGCCAGCAGGAGGCGGTGCGGATCGTTCCGACGTTGCTGGCGCTCCACGCGCTCCCTCCGGAGTACGGGAGTCGCCGCCAAGACTACGTCGACCTCATCATCGATGACCTCGTGCCCGCGGTCGCGCGTCTTGGCCTTGCCGCGAGCGTCGACGCGTTGTGCGAGGATACGGGTTTCAGCCTGACCGAAACGGAGCGCCTGTTCGAGGCCGCTGCGTTGAACGGGCTCCGCGTCAAGGTTCATGCCGAGCAACGTTCGAACCGAGGTGTTGCACGGCTGGCGGCACGCTTCGAGGCCCTGTCAGCCGACCACCTCAACCACCTCGACGAGGAGGGCGTCGCGGCCATGGCAGAGGCAGGCACGGTGGCGGTCCTGCTTCCGGGCGCGTTCTACACGCTGCAGGGAAGGCGCAAGCCGCCGATCAGCATGCTCCGCGATTATGGGGTACGGATGGCGGTGTCGACCGGCTGCGATCCGGGCACCTCGCCGATGCTCTGCCCTCAGTTGGCGATGAACATGGCCGCGACGCTCTTCGGGCTCACGGCGGAAGAGGCGCTCGCCGGCATGACGGTCAACGCAGCCGCCGCGCTTGGGCTCGATCGGCAGGTCGGCACGCTCGCGCCAGGAATGGCAGCCGACTTGTGCGCGTGGCGGATCGAAGATGCGAAGGAACTGGTCACCTGGATCGGCCTCCCCGGACCCGAGCGCAGGATGGTCGCGGGCGCCGACGCGTAGCTGTTAATGCCGCCGGGATCGTTGTGGCGGGCTCACTCGAGTCCAGGTTTGCGACTTGCACAATAGGCCGCCCAGTGCGCAGCCCTCGATTTCCAGCGTGCGCGCATCGAGCAGGTGGAGATCGGCGTCGGCCCGCCGATTGGCGTCGGGCACGAAGATGCTGCCGCGCCAGCTGCCCACGCCGTTCTGCTCCAGCCCACTCATCAGTTCGGCGCCGATCAAGTTCGGCGTTCCGCCAGCGGCAGCATCGGCGCGCGCCTTGGGCGATGCTCCGGTGACCCGGCCGCACAAGCCGAAGCCGCACGGGCCGATGCGGACGATCACGCTATGCGACGGATTGGTCCAGCTGCCTTCGATCGGCGTGGCGGCGAGCGCTGGGCTGGTGAGGAGAGCGGCGGTGAGCAGAAAGGCTTTCATGGTGGTCCTTTGCCTTGGGCTTGCTGTTCAACGGCTGAACGTCGTTGCGGCTCCGAGACTAACCGGTGACACAGATCCGAGATCGAGCGCCGGCTGTACGGATGGAACTCTACGCGGGATGGTCGTCCAGGAAGCGGCGCACTTCGCGCACGACTTCGCCGAGCGTCTGTCGCGATACGGCAAAGCCCATGTGGGTTGTGTTCAATTCCACTGCACGGTCGGTTTCATCCGGCAAGCCCCGCGCCGAGCGGACCGAGACGATCCCGTCACGGCGAGACCATAAAGCCAGCGTGGGCACCGGCGGCTTGTCGGTGATGCGCGGGAAGGGCGGCGCGTCGACCTTGTGCCCCGCGACCCACTCGTACAGTGCACGGACGTTGGTGTTGGTCCGAAGGTCGCCGGAAAAGGGTGAGCCGAGCGTTACTACTGCCCGCACCTGGTCGGCATGCGCTCGCGCCAGCTCTCGCGCGAACAGCCCGCCCAGGCTCCAGCCGACGAGCAGCACCTTGCGCGGATCATGAACTGCCTCGAGCCGCCGCCCCAGCAGCTCCAGCGTGTCGTGCCGCGCGCCACGATTGAGCCCCATCTCCCACGGATAGACCCGCCAGCCGGCCCGCCCCAGGGCGCGCCGAAGCTCCATCGTCGACCGGTCGCTCGCCAGGAAGCCCGGCACGACAAGCGCCGGCGGCCCGCCCTCCGGACCCCGCGGGCCGAGTGGCCCCAGCCCGGCCAGAGCGCGCGGTGCATGCCACAGCACTTCGCCCAGCCGCAGCCAGCCCGAAGGGGCGCGATCGTCCGGATCGATGTCAGTCATGTGCGCACGGCCTCTACAGGAACTCGCCGTCCATCATCCGCTGCAGCGCCTTGGGTAGCCGCACGCGACCGTCGCTCGTCTGATGGTTTTCCAGCAGCGGCACGAGGATGCGTGGGCTCGCGAGCGCGGTGTTGTTGAGCGTGTGGGCGAACCGCACCTTGCCCTCGGCATCCCGATAGCGAAGGTTCGCCCGCCGCGCCTGCCAGTCGTGAAGCGTCGAGCAGCTGTGCGTCTCGCGATACTTGCCCAGGCTCGGCACCCAGCTCTCGATATCGTTCATGCGATACTTGCCAAGCCCCATGTCGCCGGTCGACGTCTCGATGACCTGATAGGGGATCTCGAGCTGGCTCAGCAGTCCCTCGGCCATGCCCAGCAGCCGCGCGTGCCACTCGGCCGACACGGCTTCGTCCGCCTCGCAGATGACATAGGCCTCGACCTTGAGGAACTGGTGCACGCGCAGCAGCCCGCGCACGTCCCGCCCGGCGCTGCCCGCCTCCCGGCGGAAACAGGGCGACAGTCCCGCATAGCGGATCGGCAGTTCGCCCGCGTCGAGGATCTCGCCCGAATGAAGCGAAGTCAGCGCGATCTCGCCGGTGCCGGCAAGGTACAGGTCGTCGGCCGGAATTGCGTAGGCCTCTTCTTCGTGTCCGGGAAAATGCCCCGTCCCGACGAATGCCCCCGGCCTAGCCAGTGACGGCACCGTGATGGGCGTGAACCCCGCGGTCGACAACTGTTGCAGCGCCCAGCCCATCAGCATGGTTTCAAGCAGCGCCAGCCGCCCTTTCAGGCAATAGGTCCGCGAGCCGGACACCTGGACGATGCGTGACAGCTCGGCCCAGTCGTTCTTCTCGATTAGCGCGACATGGTCGAGCGGCTCGAACCCGAACGGCTGCGGGATGCCTTCCTGCCGAACGACGACGTTGCTGTTCTCGTCCGGGCCGACCGGCGCTCCATCCCACGGGATACCGGGCAGGCGCAGCATCAGGCCCTTGAGTGCGGCGTCCTTGGCGGCGCTGTCCGCCTCGATCGCACTGGCGCGAGCGCCGGCTTCCTTGGCGCGGGCGCCGAGGGACGCCCGGTCCTCCGGCGCCGCAGTCTTGAACCCGGCACTGATCGCGTTCCGCTCGGCCCGCAATTGATCGACTTCGGTCTTTGCACCCCGCACCGCTTCGTCCAATGCGAGCAGCACATCCAGGTCGACCCTGACTCCCTTGTCGCGGATTGCGCGCTCAACATCGCCCCGATTGCGCTTGATGAAGTCCATGCTCAACATGCGCCGCCACCTGCGCGAAACCCCGAACCGACGCAACCTCGCCTTCACCCGTCGCTTGAGCTAGTTGCCCGCGATGGCTTCCGGTCTGATCGCCCTGCTCGACGACATCGCCGCCATCGCTCGGTCAGCCGCGGCGTCGCTCGACGACATCGGCGGAGCGGTCGGCTCCGCGGGCACGAAGGCGGCGGGCGTGGTGATCGACGATGCCGCGGTCACGCCGCGCTACGTCGCCGGCTTGCCGCCCGAGCGCGAGCTGCCGATCATCGCCAAGATCGCGCTCGGCAGCCTGAAGAACAAGCTGCTCATCCTGTTGCCCATCTCGCTGCTGCTGTCCGCCTTCCTGCCGTGGGCGATCACACCGCTGCTGATGTGCGGGGGCGCCTATCTCGCCTTTGAAGCGACGGAGAAGCTGATCGAGCTGGTCACGCAAGACCACCATGACGAGGACTCGCTGGCCGAGGCCGACAGGACCGAGGAGCTGGAAGCGCGCCAGGTCGCCGGCGCCGTCCGCACCGACCTGATCCTCTCGGCCGAGATCATGGCGATCGCGCTCGCCAGCCTCGCCGGCCGCCCGATCGTCCATCAGGGCATCGTGCTGGCGATCGTCGGGATCGCGATCACCGCCGGCGTCTATGGCGCGGTGGCGCTCGTCGTGAAGCTCGACGACATCGGCCTCCACCTCGCCCGCGGCCGCTCGCGCGCCGCCGCTTCGTTCGGCCGCGGCCTGGTCCAGTTCGTTCCCAAGCTCCTGTCGCTCCTGTCGAGCGTCGGCACGGCGGCGATGCTGTGGGTCGGGGGCGGCATCCTCGTGCATGGCATGGACGAGCTTGGCGCAAGCCACCTGCCCGACCTCATCCACGATGCGTCTGAGGCGTTCGGCCAGGCTGTGGGACCTGCTGCGCCGATCGCCGAGTGGCTTGCGGCCGCGCTCGCCGCCGCTGCCGTCGCGCTGGTCGTCGGCGCGCTGATCGTCGGGATCGTCCACCTGCTAAAGCATGGCCGCAGCCGGCGTCCGGCCGACGCGTGAATCCTGTCCTGGTCTTCCTCGGCGGCGGACTAGGCGCAGTGCTGCGCTATGCCAGCGGTCGGGCCGCCCTGCTCGCCGGCTGGACGCCGCCGCTGGCCACCCTGCTGGTCAACGTCGTCGGTTGCCTGGCGATGGGATTCCTTGCGGGCTGGTTCGTCCGCGCAGACGGCAGCGAGCCGTGGCGACTGTTCCTACTGAGCGGCGTGCTCGGCGGCTTCACGACCTTCTCGGCTTTCGCACTCGACGCGCTCACCCTGTGGCAGCGCGGCGGCGGGGCACAAGCAGCCGCCTACGTGGCAGCGTCCGTCATGCTGTCCCTTGCCGCCGTGGCGGTCGGCTTCGCGCTTGTGCGCTAAGGTTCGCGGTCAGAAGGCGGCCGGATCGAGCGCGCAGATCGCGTCGCTGGTAGCGTCAAGCGAATCGGAAACGAAGTAGCGCGGCTGGAAAGCGTCGGACTTGTACGGCGTCGCCATTGCCGCCTCCACGCTGAAGCGCGGCCGCTCGACGGCGCTGCTCTCCAGGCTGAAGCTGGCCTCGCCGTAGCTCGATGCCAGCCCCGATCCGAGAATCTTCAGCTCTCCGCCTTCCCGGCACAGGCCGAACTCGGCCGAATGCCAGTAGAGCCTCGCGATCCGCTCGCCCTCGCCGCGCGCCGTCGCCGCCACACCCAACCGCCCGACATGCTCCATCAGCCGCGCAACGCGTGGGTCCGCAATCACCGGCACATGGCCGAAAATGTCATGGAAACAGTCGGGCTCCTCCAGATAATCGAGTTCCTCGCGCCGCCGGATGAAATTGCCAATCGGGAAGACCCGATCGCTCAGCATCGCGAAAAAGGCCTGGTCGGGTACGAGTCCCTCGACTGCCACGGTCTTCCACCCGGTGCGCGGCTCTAGGCGCCGGTTGAGTTCACTGAGCTCAGGAACACCCGGCTTCGACAAGGCGAGCAGGTCCAGGCCGTCGAGAAAAGGCGTCACGACGCGACTGCCGAGCAATTCGACCTGGCGCGCGAACAGCAGGTCCCAGACCGCGTGGTCGTCATCGCTGAACGACTCCCAACCCTGCGCGACGACATAGTCCGACCAGTGGGCCGGGGCGCTGTTGTCGGAATTGCTGATTGCCTGATGCAACATCGATCAAATCCTTGTCGAGGCAATAAAAAACCCCGCCGAAGCGAGGTTGGAGCCGGTGGAAGAGCTAGGGAGCAATCGCCCTCAGCCGATTTCCACCCCGCAGGGATAATCGCGCGGCGGGGCCGGAGACGGCTTCGACAAGCGACTGCGGCACGAAGAAAGACTGCGTTCCATCCGGTTCCCTTAGCTGAACGCGCCGCGGATTGCCAGCCGCCGGCTTTGCTTGGCGAGGCGGCGGTTCATGCGTACCAGCCCGCACCCATGGCCAATCCCTACTACCACGGACCGCCGAGCGATCATTTCGATGGCGAGCGCTTCTATAATCCGGGCCAGCCCGCCAGCGACCGCTCGCTGGCCGAGATCATCCGCTGGAAACGACAGGGAAGCGCCGCTCGCTGGCCGCGAAAGGTCGGCGTCGTGCCGGCCAGGCCGGACGCGCGTGTCGCCAGCCTGCGCATCACCATGGTCGGACACGCGACGCTCCTGATCCAGGCCGCTGGGCAGAACTTCCTCACCGATCCGGTCTGGTCGCGGCGGGCAAGCCCGCTCCGGTGGGCCGGCCCGCTACGCGTCGCGGCGCCGGGCATCGCATTCGACGACCTTCCGCCGATCGACGCGGTGCTCCTGTCGCACAATCATTATGATCATCTCGACCTCGCCACGCTCGCCCGGCTCCATGCCCGCGACCGGCCGTTGATCGTCACGCCGCTCGGCAACGACGTGATCGTCCGCGCTCGTCTGCCCGATGCGCGCCTCGTCGCGGGCGACTGGGGCGCCGAGTTCGACATTGGGCAGGGCGCCACCGTCACCATCGTTCCAGCCAATCATTGGTCCTCCCGATCGCTGAGCGACCGACGCATGGCGCTGTGGGGAGGGTTCATGCTGCGCTCGCTCGCCGGCCTGATCTATTTCGCGGCGGATACCGGCTACGCGGGCGGCACGATCTTCCGCGACATGCGGGGCCGCTTCGGACCACCGGACGTCGCCCTGATCCCGATCGGCGCCTATGCCCCCCGCTGGTTCATGGCGCAGCAGCACTGCAACCCGGATGAAGCAGTGCGCATCATGCTCGATCTGGAAGCGCGCCAGGCGATCGGCATCCACTGGGGCACGTTCCAGCTGACCGACGAACCCCGCGAAGAACCGCCGGCCCTGCTCGCCGCGGCGCTGGCCAAGCGGGGCCTCGAACCAACCCGCTTCGTCGCCGGCGTGCCGGGCAACAGCTACCCCGCGTAGTCGGCCAACTCGTTGATCTTGCGCGCAAGCGCCACGTCGCGCTCTGTGACTCCGCCAGCGTCGTGGCTGGTGAGGCGAAAGTCGACGCGGTTCCACACGCTGGTGAACTCGGGATGATGGTCGACCCCTTCGGCATGCGCCGCCACCCGGGTCAGGACGGCGAACGCCTCCGCAAAGTCCGTGAAGACGAAGCGGCGGGTCAGTGCCTCGCCTTCCAGGGCCCACCCCGGCGGCGCTTCGGGAGCGCGGATGGCACCGTCTGCCTGCACCAGAGCGCGTCCGATCCGGCCGCACCACTCCTCGATCCCCGCGGGATCGCCGAGCAGGTCCTGGCGAATCTCGATCTCCGCATAGGGCAGGCGGCGCGGATAGGCATGGTGCGGGATGGTGAAGTCGATCGTATTCATGGAGTAAGGCTCGTTGTCGCCGACCGTCAGTGCCTCGTCCTGCGCGAGTGCGTCGATCATCGCCCGGGCAAAGCGGCTGTCCCCCGCGTCGTGCAGGATGCCGACCTGCCACGGACGGGACACGCCGCGCATGATCGGCGTGAAACTGTGCAGCGCAATCAGGATGGTGGCCAGGCCAGCGGCGCTGCGCCGTTCGATCTCGTCGGCGATCGCCTGCTGATAAGGCGCCTGGATCGCCTCAGCGCGCACCTTCGCGTCGTCTGCGTTCAGCCCTGCATTGGCCGGCACCGCCGTCCCATCGCTGACCTCGGGGATCGAATCCGGCGCGCCTGGGCGGCGGTTGCAGTCGATCACCAGCCGCGAATAGCGTTGGTGAATGAATGACGCGCCGAGTTCGTCGGCAAGCCGCACCCCGAGCGCAGCGACGCCGATGTCCCACGCGATGTGCCGCGTGCGCTCCTCCAGCGGCAGCCCAAGGTCGGCGAGCCCGCCCGGAATCCAGTTTCCCGCGTGATCGCCGATCAGCAGGAAGCGAGAGCTGGCGCCCGGATTGTGCACCGCAACGGGTGGCGGCTCGTCCGGCGCCAGTATAGGACGGGCGGGCGACTGGGCGACGACGGGCCGATCCTGCATGACGATCCTGACCATCTCTCATGTGACGAGCTATGCCTACCGGCAGCCGGTCTCGTTCGGGGAGCACCGCATATTCGTTCGCCCGCGGGAAAGCTACGACCAGCACCTCATCGAATCCCGGTTCACGATCGATCCGGAACCGTCCGAATTGCGTTGGCTGCAGGACGTGTTCGGCAATTCGGTTGCGCTCGCCAGCTTCAACCGGCGGGCGACCCACCTCAAGATCGACAGCTTCGTGCGCATGGAACACAAGCCGATGCTGACCGAGGAGGTCGAGGTCGAGCCCTACGCGCGGCTGTTCCCGTTCAGCTATGCGCCGGAGGACATGGCCGACCTGCTGCGCTCGATCGAGCGGCAGCACCAGGATCCGGATCGCGTGCTCGACAAGTGGGCCCGGCGCTTCCTGAGGAAGGACACCGAGACGGACACGGTCGCGATGCTCGCCGACATGACCCGCTTCATCAAACGCAACTTCACCTACCTCTCGCGGGCCGAAAAGGGCACCCAGACGCCGGTGGAAACGATAGGGCGGCGGCAGGGGACGTGCCGCGATTTCGCCGTGCTGATGATGGAGGCCGCGCGCGCGCTGGGACTCGCTGCGCGCTTCGTTTCCGGCTATTTGTATAATCCACGGGGCACCTCGGGGCGGATCGGCGGCGGCAGCACCCATGCGTGGGTGAGAATCTTCCTTCCCGGGTCGGGCTGGGTCGAGTTCGACCCGACCAACGGGATCGTCGGCAACGCCGGGCTGATCCGGGTCGCGGTGGTTCGCGATCCGCTTCAGGCGGTGCCCATCTCCGGCACGTGGAGCGGCTTTCCGGGCAGCGAATTGGGCATGGAGGTAACCGTCGACGTTCGCCTCGACGAGGTGGCCGAGCGGGCGCCCCAACAACAATCCGCCCGTCCTGAGAAGGTCCGGGCCAATGGGACACGATAGATGCTGATCAAGGCCGGTTACGAGATTCGGTTCACTACCAGGCAGCCGACGCCGATGATGGCGCTGCTGAGCGTTCACCCGTCGCGGCACGGCGACCTGCGGACCGAGCCCCGGCTGGCGACCAACCCATCGATCGCCACCCACGATTATACGGACGGGTTCGGCAACATCGCGACCCGGTTTGTCCTGCCCGAGGGCGAGACGATCCTCTCCAACAGCTTCGTCATCGAGGATAGCGGCGAATTGGACCGGATGGTGCCCGGCGCTGTACAGCTGCCGGTCGAGGAGCTGCCCGACGAGGCGCTCGTCTACCTGCTCGGCAGTCGGTACTGCGAGACTGATCGGCTGTCGGACACCGCCTGGGGCCTCTTCGGCCACATCCAGGGCGGATGGGACCGGGTCAGGGCGATCCTGGATTTCACCCACGAGCATATCGAGTTCGGCTACCATCACGCGCGCCCGACCAAGACGGCGTGGGACGCGCACCAGGAGGGCCGCGGCGTGTGCCGCGACTTCGCCCACCTCGCCATCACCCTGTGCCGCTGCATGAACATCCCGGCGCGCTATTGCACCGGGTTCCTCGGGGACATCGGCGTCCCGGCGTCGGACAGCGCCATGGACTTCTCCGCCTGGTTCGACGTCTACCTGGGTGGCGAGTGGATCACGCTCGACGCCCGCCACAACAAGCCGCGGATCGGCCGCATCCTCATGGCCCGGGGGCGCGATGCGACAGACTGCGCGCTGACCACGGCGTTCGGATCGGCGATCCTGACCGGGTTCGACGTCCACACCGATGTGGTCGAATCGATTGGCTAACCCGCTGCTCGATCCGTGGAGCGGTCCGGCCGAGTCGCCGGCCTTCGCGGCGATCAGGGCCGAGCATTTCCTCCCTGCCTTCGATGAGGCGATGGCGGAGAGCCGGCGGGAAATCGCGGCGATCACGTCCAACCCGGCTCCCGCGGACTTCGCCAACACGATGCTGGCGCTGGAGCGATCCGGCGCGACCCTGGCGCGGGTGCGGCGGATCTTCTGGATGCTGTCGTCGGCCCAGGCGGACGACGCGATTCACGCGATCGAGGCGGAGGTCTCGGCTAGGCTCACCGCGCACGGCACCGAGGTCAGCCACGATCCCGCCCTGTTCGCGCGCATCCGCGGAGTATGGGAAAGCCGCGACAGGCTCGCGCCCGAACAGGCCCGTCTGGTCGACAACAGCTACAAGGGGTTCGTTCAGGGCGGCGCCGCGCTCGCCGGCGAACAGAAGGAGCGTCTCGCCGACATCGACCAGCGGCTCGGCGCCCTGTCCGTCCAGTTTGGGCAGAACGTCCTTGCCGCTACCAACGCGACCGAGATGGTGGCGGCGTCCGACCAGCTGTCGGGGATTCCCGCGGACCTTCTTGCCTCTGCCGCCAAGCTCGCGGCCGAACGCAACCTTCCTGGCCGACATCTTTTCGTCCTCGATCGAGGCGTGTTCGAAGCCCTGCTGACCTTTGCCGACGACCGGGAGTTGCGCGAACAGGTGTGGCGCGCGTTCACCGATCGCTGCCAGGCGGGCCCGCACGACAATAACCCGCTCATCGCCGAGATCGTCGCCCTTCGTCAGGAGCGCGCGCGGCTGCTCGGCTACGCCACCTTCGCCCACTACGCGCTCGAGGACTCGATGGCCAAGACTCCGGCCAATGCCGAGGGCCTCATGACGCGCGTATGGCGGCCCGGGCTGGTCCAGGCGCAACGCGAAGCCGCCGAACTCCAGCAACTCCTCGACCGCGACGGCGCACACTTCACGCTCGCGGCTTGGGACTGGCGCTATTTCGCAGACCGCGCCCAGCGCGAACGCTTCGCCTACGACGCTGCCGCGATCCGCCAGCACCTCACGCTCGACAAGGTTCGCGCGGCGGCATTCGACTCGGCGGGACGCCTCTACGGCCTGCGTTTCGACCTGCGCAGCGATGTCCCGGTTTACCATCCCGATGTAGCCGCCTGGTCGGTCACGAACGCCGACGGCTCACCCTTGGGCCTGTTGTTCACCGACTACATCGCTCGCCCCGAGAAGCATGGCGGAGCGTGGATGGGCAGCCTCCGCGTGCAGGAACGCATGGACCGGGCGGTTCGCCCGATCATCTACACCGTCGCCAACTTCGCGCGCGCGGCAGACGAAGGAGCGGTGCAGCTGTCGCTCGACGAGGCCCGCACCCTGTTCCACGAGTTCGGCCACGCCCTCCACGCGCTACTGTCGGACGTCACCTACCCTAGCCTGGCGGGCACGGCCGTGGCGCGCGACTTCGTCGAGTTTCCCAGCAAGCTGATGGAGCATTGGGTCGCATCGCCCGAAGCGCTGCGCGGCTTCGGCGTGCCCGATGACCTGATCACCGCGATCGAGCGCGCGGAGAAGTTCGGCCAGGGCTTCGCGACCGTCGAGTTCCTCGCCTCCGCGCTGGTCGATCTCGCGCTGCACCGACAGCTGCCCCCGCCAACCAACATTACCCGGTTCGAGGCCGACACGCTCGCCGCCCTGGCGATGCCTTCCGCGATCGGCATGCGCCACCGGCTCGCCACCTTCACTCACGTGTTCGACGGTGGCTATGCCAGTGCCTACTACAGCTACCTGTGGTCGGAGGTGCTCGATGCCGACGTGTTCGAGTCGTTCACCGAAGCCGGAGACCTGTTCGATGCCGGCCTCGCCGCTCGCCTGCGCCGTGAAGTGCTCGCCCAGGGCGACTCGCGCGATCCGCTCGCGTCGTTCGTAGCGTTCCGCGGCCGCGAGCCCGACGAGAGCGCACTGTTGCGCTCGCGCTGCCTTGCCTAGAGATAGGCGCATGGCGGGTCGCGTGAGCTTCGATGAAATCTGGGGAAACGGCGGTGCCAACGCCCGGTCCGGCTTCGAAGCGCTCGGTACCTGGCTTAAGGACACGCCGCCGGCGGAACTCGCCCGCCGACAGTCCGCCGCGGAAGCCGCGTTCCGCAGCCTCGGCATTACGTTCAAAGTCTATGGAGACGAAGAGGCGGGCGAGCGGATCATTCCGTTCGACCTGATCCCGCGGGTCTTCTCCGCGCCGGAGTGGGACAAACTCGCTCTCGGGCTGGAACAGCGGGTTCGCGCCATCAACGCCTTCGTCGCGGACATCTACGGTCCGCGCCATATCCTCGCCGACGGGATCGTGCCGGCCGACGTGATCCTTGGCAATCCGCAGTTCTGCATCCCCGCTGTGGGCGCCGCGCCGCCGCACGGCGTGTTCGCGCACATCTGCGGGATCGACATCGTCCGCACCGGGCCCGACGACTTCTTCGTCCTCGAGGACAATGCCCGCACGCCGTCGGGCGTGTCGTACATGCTGGAGAACCGCGAGGCGATGCTGCGGCTCTGTCCCGAGCTGTTCGCACAGCTCGCCGTCCAGCCGATCGACACCTATCCCGACCTACTGCGCGACACGCTGTTCTCGGTCGCGCCACGCGGTGCCCATGAGCCCGTCTGCGTGCTGCTCACCCCGGGTCACTACAACTCGGCGTTCTACGAACACAGCTTCCTCGCCGACACGATGGGCATCGAACTGGTCGAGGGCCGCGACCTGGAGGTGGCCGACGACCTCGTCTGGATGCGCACCATCGAGGGGCCGGTGCGGGTCGACGTCATCTATCGCCGCATCGACGATTCCTTCCTCGACCCGCTGGTGTTCAATCCGGACAGCGGCCTCGGCGTCCCCGGCTTGATGGCGGCCTACCGCGCCGGCAACGTCACCATCGTCAATGCGCCGGGCACCGGCATCGCCGACGACAAGGCGGTGTACAGTTTCATGCCGGAGATCGTGCGCTACTACATGGGCGAGGAGGCCCGCCTGCCCAACGTCGAGACGTGGCGCTGCCGCGAGCCCGAGGCGCTGGCCTACACGCTCGACAATCTTGAAAAGATGGTCGTCAAGCTGGTCGACGGGTCGGGCGGCTACGGCATGCTGGTCGGGCCGACGGCAAGCCGCAGCGAGCGCGAGGCGTTCCGCGCCGCGCTGATCGCCGAGCCCCACCGCTACATCGCTCAGCCCACCCTCGCCCTGTCGACCGTGCCGACGCTGACCGCAGCCGGGGTCGCCCCGCGCCACGTCGATTTCCGCCCGTTCGTGCTCAGCGGTGCCGACAAGGTGACGATCGTGCCTGGCGGCCTGACGCGCGTCGCGCTCGAGGAGGGATCGCTGGTCGTCAACTCGAGCCAGGGCGGCGGGACCAAGGACAGCTTCATCATCGCGCCGCCTGCCACCGGAGAGGAGCAGCATGCTCTCCCGTACGGCCGCTAACCTCTACTGGATCGGCCGCTACATGGAGCGGGCCGAGTTCACCACGCGGTTGATCGAGGCCACGGTCCGGCTGAGTTCGCTGTCCTACGGCGCCGATGCGACCACGGCTGCGTGGCAAAGCGCGCTTGCCGTGGTCGGACGAGGCCCTCCGCCGGGCGAGACTGCGAGCCCGGGCGCGACCGCCTTCAACGTCTGCCGGACGCTTGCGCTCGATGAAGACAATCTGAACTCGGTCCGCTCGACGCTCGCCAAGGCGCGCGACAATGCCCGCTCCGCGCGCAACGCGATCACTGCTGAGGTGTGGGAGGCGATCAACCGCGCCTGGCTCGACATTCGCGATCGCACGAGCCCCGGCGGAGTCCAGACCACGCTCGGGCTCGTCGACGTTCTCAAGGCCAACAGCCGCGGGTTCGAAGGCGCCCTGGTCCGCATGCTCCGTCATGAATCCTTCTGGTTCATGCGCCTCGGGATGGCGATCGAGCGCGGCGACAACACCGCGCGCCTGCTCGACGTGAAGTACTATTTGCTTCTGCCGAAAAGCGCCAAGGTCGGCGGCGCACTCGACCGCGATCAGTGGACCGCCATCCTCGAGACCGTGTCCGCCCGCAACGCCTACCGCCTGCTCTACCAGGACACGTTGAAGCCTTGGCTGGTTGCCGACATGCTCGTCTTCCGGGACGAGTTGCCGCGCTCGGTCGTCGGCGCTTCCTCCGAAGTCGTCGACCTGCTCGCCGCCATCGGCAGCCGCACGGGGCGCCAAGGCGAGGCGGACCGCCAGGCACGCCAGCGCCACTCGCATTTGCTCGACACCGACATCGACGAGGTGTTCAGTAGCGGCCTTCACGAATTCCTGCGCGACTATGTCGCAGAAAACGGCCGGTTGGATGCAGCCATTTCTCAACAGTTCCGGTTTCCCTGATGCGCCTCAACGTCCATCATCGCACCACCTATCGATTTAGTCGTCCGGTGGTCGACGTGATCCAGCTGTTGCGCCTCACGCCGGCGAGTTGCGTCGGGCAGACGGTGCTCGAATGGCGCATCGATGTCGACTGTGACGCGCGCCTACGCGAAAGCCGCGACGGCTACGGTAATATCGTCCATATGCTCTATGTCGATGAGCCGGTTAGCCAGTTGGCGATCACTGCCAGTGGCCGCATGATCACGGAAAATCGTGCGGGGGTTGTCCACGGCCTCCCCGGCGACCTGCCGTGCGAGGTATTTCTCCGGGCAACGCCGCTTACGGCAGCCGACGACGCCCTCACCCGCCTCGCCGACGAACTCGATGGCCAGAACGCCCTTGCTACCCTGCATCACCTCAACACGATGCTCCACGAGCGGCTGGCGTTCGAGGCGGGGAGCACTGACGCCAGGACCACCGCCGCAAACGCCTTCGCTGCCGGCCGCGGCGTGTGCCAGGATTTCGCGCACGTCTTCATCGCGGTCGCCCGGCTCGCCGGATGTCCGGCGCGCTATATTTCAGGCCATTTGTTCAGACGGGATGGCAGCGGTGCGCAGGCGGCGAGCCACGCCTGGGCGGAAGCCTGGGTGCCCGAACTCGGCTGGGTTGCGTTCGATCCCGCCAACGGGATTTGCGCGGACGACGCCTACGTCAGGGTCGCCACGGGACTCGATTACCTCGAAGCCGCGCCCCTTGCGGGTGCTCGCCGCGGCGGCGGCACCGAGCAGATGTCGGTCGACGTCCAGGTCACGGAAATCGCGCGCCGCTCTCTTGGCCAGAGCCAGAGCCAACGGCAGAGCGGCGGGGCGGGGACGCAGTCTCAGTCTCAGTCTCAG
>CAXSDY010000003.1:17833-27506 GCA_964235835.1 uncultured Sphingomonadaceae bacterium
CAAGCTCTACGAGCTGATCCAGACGGGCGAGATCAAGGATCATCAAGATCGGCTCGATCACGCTTATATCGATGGCAAATCTGGTCGCCTTTCTTGGCGCGCGCACTCAGGGCGAGCGACCCCCTCGCACCCTCGTTGCCCGCAAAATGCGTGAAGGCGCGCGAAGGCTGACAATGTCCCTCTGAGCAGTGACGGCGCTAATGGTGGAAATCGGAAGGTCAGCCGACCGTTAAGCTTTTCCAGAACGTGATGGGGTCCGCCCGTCCTGCGTGCAGGGCAGCGGCCACAGCATGCCAGGTCTCTACAGCCCGGCGGCATCGGTCTCAGCCCTCCGCGCCTGTTAAGCCGATGCCGTTCAGCGGCGAGACCTCGTTGTCCGGGAGCACCAGCGATGCCGCGGCCAGGTTTTCGTGGAGATGGGCGACCGAGGATGTGCCGGGGATCAGCAGGATGTTGGGCGAGCGCTGCAGCAGCCAGGCCAGCGCTACCTGCATCGGCGTTGCTCCTAAACGCGCGGCCACGTTGGACAGCGTTTCCGACTGGAGCGGGCTGAAGCCGCCGAGCGGGAAAAAAGGAACGTAAGCAATGCCTTCCGCCACCAGGGTATCGATCATCTCGTCGTCTTCCCGGTGCGCAAGATTGTACTGGTTCTGCACGCAGACGATCTCCGCGATGCCGCGCGCCTGCTCCACTTGCCCGGTCGTCGCGTTGCTCAAGCCAATGTGTCGGATCAACCCCTGCTCCTGGAGTTCGGCTAGCGCGGCGAGCTGCGGTTCCACCAGTCCCTCTGCCGGTCCATGTCCGGCACCGCCGCCCATGAGTCGCAGGTTGACGACGTCCAGCACGTCTAGCCCGAGATTGCGGAGGTTGTCGTGCACCGCCGCTGTGAGCGCAGTCGCGTCCTGCGCCGGGTTCCACGATCCGTCGTCCCCACGGACGGCACCGACCTTCGTCACGATCGTCAACCCATCGCGATAGGGGTGAAGCGCCTCACGTATGATCAGGTTGGTGACGTGGGGGCCATAGAAGTCGCTGGTGTCGATGTGGTCGACCCCGTTCGCCACGGCCTCCCGCAGCACGGCGAGCGCGGCGTCGCGGTCCAGCGGGGGGCCGAACACCCCAGGGCCAGCGAGCTGCATCGCGCCATAGCCCAGCCGTTTAACGTCGCGATCGCCGAGTCGGAAGCTGCCTGCCTGATCTATACTCTGCACGTCATTCTCCTTTGTCCCGATCAGTAGCCGGTTGCTCAAGCGCACGATAAGGCCGCATGATCCGCACGGGCTGTACGGGAAATCGGACGATGAACGTTAATCATGGAGATCTGACAGCCGTCCTCGCATTCGCAAAGACCCGTGGCTTCCGGGACGAGTGAGACCAGCGCTTCGACCCTAAGCGAAGCCGTTCGCCGACTCGGGACGAATCGCGGGGTGCGCCTGCTTCATCGTACAACGCGAAGCGCTACGCCGAGTGAGGTCATTGGTTCCTGCCCCGATGTGCGCGGGCGCAGTGTGCGTCACGGACTGCCGGACGCTGAAGCGCGACTTACGTGGCCGTCGCGGTCGTGCGCTGCTGGGAGTTCCTTAATGCGCCGTCGGCGGTCGCGTATTCGACTGGCTTCCATCAGAGTCTCTCCAATCGGTCCAACCTCCTCCCATGGCGCGGAACAGGTCGACCTGCCGCTGCGCGATCCTCGCATCCGCATCGGCCAGGGTGGCCTGCGCATCGGCCGAGGTTCGCTCGGCGTCGAGAAGTTCGAGAGAACTGATGTCACCCTCGCGCTGCCGTGCTCGTGTGATCGTCGCGGCCTTCTCCGCGGCATCGCGAGCGGAGCGTAAAGCGTCCTGTCGAACGAGGCTCTGCCGGTAAGCGGACAAGGCCGTTTCGGTTTCCTGGAGTGCCTGGAGGATCGTGCCGTCGAAGTTGGCTAGCGCAGCCTGCGCGTCCGCCCTTGCCCCCGCAACACGCGCGCGTGCGGCGCTGCGATTGGCTGTCCAGTGGATGAGCGGTCCGAGCAGAAAGGTTAGCGGGTTGGCCCCGAACAGATTGCCGATCCCCGCACCTGAGGAGCCGACCGCTCCGCCAAGAGTAATGCGGGGATAGAGATCCGCCGTTGCCACGCCGATCCGTGCAGACGACGCCGCGAGCCGGCGTTCGGCGGCGCGGACGTCCGGCCGGCGTGACAACAACATCGCACCGTCGCCAACCGGTAGAACCTGCCTGAGGCGAAGCGACGTCGTCCGCGTCGCGACCTCCGCCGGCAACTCGCGCGGCGCCCGCCCGGTCAAGGTCGCCAGCTGAAGCAACGCCGTCTGTCGATCGACTTCCAGCAGGGGAATCTCGGCGCGGCGCTGGTCCCGCAACGCTTCGATGCGCGACGTGTCGAGGCCGTTGGCCAAGCCGAGGCGATGCCGCCGCTCGGTCAAGGCAAGGGACCGGTCGAGAAGCTGAACGATGCGCTGTGCAACGGCGATCCGCTCGGCAAGCGAGACTGCATCCGCATAGGCGCCGACCGTTCGCGAGACAATCGAAACGCGCACCGCGTCTGCGTCGAACGCGGTGGCGGCGGCATCGCCGCGGGCGGCCTCGACACCTCGGCTTAAGCGCCCGAACAGATCAGCTTCATAGGCGACCGACAGCCCGAGGCCGACCTGCAGGTCTTCTCGTTGCCCTGCCGCGCGCGCCGCGCCCGGTACACGTCCATATTGGCTGCTGCCATCCAATGCGACCTGCAGCTCCCGGGCGCCACGCTCCTCGCGCACGAGCGCCTGCGCCTTGGCCAGGCGCGCCATGGCGACCCGAAGGTCGGCGTTGCCTGCCAACGCATCCCTTACAAGCCGGTCGAGGACCGGATCGTCATAAAGGCGCCACCAATCGCCCTGCGGCTGGGCGGCGGTGAACAGATCGGAGGCGGCCGCACCAATGAACGGTGCCGCAGCCGCGGGCGGCACCACCGCGGGATGATAATCCGGTCCCGTCGCGCAGGCGGTGAGCAGCAGCGACGCCAGTACGGTCGTCTTTTGTGACAACATGATCATCGTCCTATTCGGCCGGCACGAGCGCGGGTGCGGATCCGCGCCGCGGTTGGGCCACGCGATCGCCCAACGCGCGGCACACGACGTAGAAGGTGGGAGTGAAGATCAGACCGAAGGCGGTCACGCCGATCATCCCGAATACGACGGCTGTCCCGAGCGCCTGCCGCAACTCGGCCCCGGCACCACTGGCCGTCAGCAAGGGTAGCGAGCCCAGGATGAAGGCTAGACTGGTCATCAGGATGGGGCGCAGCCGGTCGCGGGCGGCACGCACCGCGGCCTCCACCGGCGACATGCCCGCCGCTTCGTCCTGCCGCGCAAACTCCACGATCAGAATCGCGTTCTTGGCGGCAAGCGCGACCAGCACGACAAGCCCCACCTGCGTCAGCACATTGTTGTCCAGGCCACGCAGGTTCACCCCGATCATTGCCGCCAGGAGGCACATCGGCACGATGAGGATGATCGACAGCGGCAGGATCAGGCTCTCGAACTGCGCCGCGAGCACGAGGAAGACGAACAACACGCCGAGCCCGAACACCATGCCCGACGTGCTCGCCGCGGCTTTCTGCTGATAGGCGATGCCGGTCCACTCGGAGGCATAGCCCGGCGGCAGAATCTTGCCGGCCAGTTCTTCCATTGTCTCGAGCGACTGACCCGACGAGAATCCCGGCGCCGTGTCGCCGTCGATCTCGACAGCCGGGAAGCCGTTGTAACGGGCGACGCGGTACGGACCCGTGCGATCCTCGAACGTCGTGACCGATCCGATCGGTACCATCGCGCCGCTGTTCGACCTTGTCCGCAGATTGGCGATGTCGGACTCGCTGCTACGGAACGCAGCATCGGCCTGCGCAGTCACATGATAGGTACGCCCAAGGAGGTTGAAGTCGTTGATGAAGGCCGATCCGAGATAGACCTGCAGAGCATCGAACACCCGCTCCGGCGGGACGCCGAGCAGGTCTGCCTTCTGCCGGTCGATGTTGGCGAACACCCGCGGCGTCGAGATGTCGAACAGGGTGTAGACCTGCTTCAGGGTGGGCGCCTGGTTAGCCTCGCCGATCAGACCCCAGGCGACTCCGGATAATTCCTTGTAGTCATGGCCGCCATGGTCCTCGACCATCAGCCGGTATCCGCCGGCCGAGCCGATGCCCTGGATCAAGGGTGGCGGAACGATCAGGAGGCGTGCCTCGTCGATGTCGGCAGTGCGCTTCTGCGCCTCGGCCATGATCCCAGCGAACGTCACGCCCAGCTTCCTGCGCTCTTCGAACGACTTGAGCGGAATGTAGGCGGCCGCCGCGTTGGGAGCCTGGGTCTGCGATGCGCCGTCGAAACCAGCGAGCATTACTGCCCCCTTGACCCCGGCCATCGGCAGGATGCGATCGACGACCTGGCGCATCACCGCATCGGTCCGCTCGAGCGAGGATCCCGGCGGCAGCTGGATCATGGTCAGAAAGTAGCCTTGATCCTGGGCCGGGATGAAGCCAGTCGGCGTGGTGGCGAACAGCCCCACGGTGGCGCCGATCAACAAGGCATAGGCCAGCATCATGCGCTTGGGTGCCACCACAAGCCGCGCAGTGAGTGCGGCATAGCTGTTGCTGAGGCGGTCGAAGCCGTGATTGAACCTGTCGCCCGCTGACGCCAGTAAGCGCGATACCGCATTGGTGTGCAACTGATTGTCGTGCGGCTTCAGCAACAGCGCCGCCAAGGCTGGCGACAGCGTCAGGGATATCAGGAGCGAGATTAGGGTTGCGGCCGAGATCGTGACCGCGAACTGGTGATAGAAGGCGCCAGACAGTCCGTTGAGGAACAGCGTCGGTAGGAACACCGCGCACAGCACCAGCACGATGGCGATCAGGGCCGCCCCGACCTCGTCCATTGATGTTCGGGCCGCATCAAGCGGCGAAAGCCCTTTGGCGAGGTTCCGTTCGACGTTCTCGACCACGACGATGGCGTCATCAACGACGATGCCAATGGCTAGCACCAGGCCGAATAACGACAGGTTGTTAAGTGAATAGCCGATGCCCAGCAGAACGGCGAAGGTCCCAATGAGGGAAACGGGAATCGCGACCACCGGGATCACCGCGGCACGCCAGCGCTGCAGGAAGACGATGACGACGATCACGACGAGAAGGATTGCCTCGATCAGCGTCTCGCGCACGGCATCGATCGATTGCGAGATGAATTCGGTCGGGTTGTAGATGACCTTATACTCGAGCCCTGGCGGGAACGTCTTGGAAGCGCTCTGCATCTCCTCCTCGACCGCGTGAGCCGCGGCGAGCGCGTTGGAGCCGGGCCGCTGGAACACGGCCAGCAGGACGGTCGGTTGGCCCGAGAGATAGGTGTTTGACGCATAGTCGGCTGCGCCAAGCTCGACACGGGCGACATCCGACACATGAACCTGGCGACCAGCCGCGTCCGTACGGATCACGACGTTCGCGAACTGCTGCGGGTCGTTGAGGCGGCCCTGCGTCTCGACGTTCAGCTGGAACGCTCTGCCGGTCGCTGTTGGCGGCTGTCCCAGGGTGCCGGCGGCAACCTGCACGTTCTGGGCGCGCAACGCTTCGACGATCTCACCGGCGGTGAGGTCAAGCGCGGCGGCGCGCGTGGGGTCGATCCACACCCGCATCGCATAATCGCGCGAGCCGAACAGGCGGACGTCGCCCACCCCGTCGAGCCGGGCGAGCCGGTCGCGAACCTGGCTAAGCGCATAATTGGACATGTAGCCGCGATCGAGCACGTTGCCGGGCGAGACCAGATTCACGATCATCAGGAAGTCAGGCGAGGTCTTGCGGGTAACCACGCCAAGTCGCTGCACCTCCTGAGGCAGGCGGGGCGCGGCAATCGCGACACGGTTCTGCACCAGCACCTGGGCCGCGTTCAGATCCGTGCCTTGCTTGAAGGTCGCGGTGATGGTCAGGTTACCGTCGCCGGTCGATTGCGACGACAGGTAGAGCATATTGTCAACGCCGTTGATCTCCTGCTCGATCGGCGCCGCAACCGTGGCGGCGACGGTCTCGGCCGAGGCACCCGGGTAGCTCGCATTGACGGTCACCGTGGGCGGAACGATGTCCGGATATTGGGATACGGGCAGCGCGAAATAGGCGATGCCACCCATCACGGTGATCAGGATGGCGATGACCGCGGCGAAGATCGGCCGGGTGATGAAGAAGCGCGACATTCGCATAGGTTCTCTCCCCGCCTGCTGGCGGTTGGGTTCACGGCGCTGAAGCTGGATTAGCGAGCGAAGGTGGCTTCGCCACTGAGCGGCGCTGATTTGGTTGCCGGCTGAGCAGTCGCCATTGGCATGATCAGACCAGACCGGACCTTGACCTTGGTACCAGGCATGGCGAGTTGGGTACCGCTGACGATTACGCGGTCCGTGCCGGTCAGGCCCGATCGAACCACCCGCAAGCCATCGACCACGGGTCCAAGCTCGACTGGATGCGGCGTCACCGTGCCATCCTTGGCAACGACCAGCACGATCTTGCGGGCCTGGTCGGTCTGCACCGCGGCGTCGGGCACCAGCAGGCGCTGGGTATCCCCGCCACTGGCAAGGCGCATGTTGCCGAACATGCCGGGGGTGAGGAACTGCGACCTGTTGTCCACCACCGCTCGCAATCGGATCGTGCCCGACCGTGTGTCGAGGCCGTTGTCGGCGAAGTCCAGCCGGCCGTGCCAGCGATAATCCGGCTCGTCCTGCAGCCGAATCTGGACAGTGGAGGCCGACACATCGGGACGCTGTGCCCGCCGCGCCTTGAGAAACAGGGCCTCCGACGCATCGAAGGAGAAGTAGATCGGATCAAGTGCGTTGATCGTGGTCAGCAACGTGCCTTCACCGCCGGCTCCGCCGCCCTGCACCAGATTGCCGGCATCGATCCGGCGATTTGAGATGCGGCCGGTAATGGGTGCTCGCACCTTCGTGAAGCCTACCTCCAGCGCGCGCGATTGGACCCGTGCATCGGCAGCGGCGAGCGCCGCGGCTGTGGCCTGAACCCGGGCCTGCAGCCGGTCGACGTCACTGCGCGAGACCGCGTCGGCTGCGAGTAGGCGAACGGCGCGATCATAATCGGCCCGCGCCAAGGCCAGATCGCTGCGGGCGCCCTGCGAGGTTGCTCGAGCCTCGTTCAGCGCTGCGACGAATGGCCGCGGATCGATGGTAAACAGCAGGTCCCCTTTGCGTATGACCGAGCCGTCCTTGAAGTGGACCGCGACGATCGCGCCGGCCACGCGAGGTCGAACCTCGACGCTCTTGCTCGCCTCGAACCGGCCCGAATAATCGTCCCATTCGGCGACTTGCCGGACCAACGGGGCGGATACGGCGACCGTTGGCACCGGAGACGCCGCAGGACTGGGCTGGGCGCCAGCTCGGCTGAGCACAACGGCGCCTAGCACCGCGATCAGTAGTGCCGCGAGTGAGGCCCACCGGGTCCGGGACAGTTTGCGTTGGCGGACTGCGACATCGCCCTGCTCATCGCTCTCCACTTTGGAAATCATGTTCATGACGCGTGCCTCCGGCGTGTGGAGCTGAGCGCCTTGGCGATGCTCGCCTGCAGGAGTTCATATTGTTCGAGCGAAAAGCCGTTCGCGACAAAGGCTCGGAGCTCCGACTGGGGTACGTTCCAGCGGTGGCGCCAGGCGAGCACCGCCACCCGGCGCAGCACCTCGAGCCGATCGTTGGCGAACGGTGTCTGCCGGGCAATTCCGAACAGGCTGTTCAGCACCGACCAGATGCGACCCGGCGCGCGCAAGCTTGAGAGGCTGTCCTGCTCCGCCATGGCGACCACCGACCATTCAAGTGCGGAGAGCCGTGCGGGGTAATCGGCCGATTGCGACATGGGCGCGG
Organism: uncultured Sphingomonadaceae bacterium; assembly: GCA_964235835.1. Lineage (GTDB taxonomy): Bacteria > Pseudomonadota > Alphaproteobacteria > Sphingomonadales > Sphingomonadaceae > Sphingomicrobium. Next base: position 25,703 of record CAXSDY010000003.1, read on the forward strand.
GAAGCGTCGGCAGCCGGCTCGGCTCTGCTGAGAAGGACGAGAGAGAAAGACTGGCCATGATCATGTTCCTGTCTGACGGGCGCAAGCCGTCGTTCCGCACGAGACACTTCGATGCGGCGGATTGAACTTGAGGTGCCGGCGTGACGAACCGATCGCGCAGCCTGAGGGCTACTCGCTCGGGACGCCTCTCCGGCTTCGATGGACTACGGGCTGCGCGCTACGCTGCGCTCTGATACCCAGTGAAACGGCCGATACGCCGTCGTTTCACAAGTGGGCGGCTCCTTGCCGCTCTTCTGTACTCAGTGGTATAGAAAGCTATTCACCTGCGGTCAACGATTTTCTACCGCATGGTACAAATAGGCTACTTGCCGGGCCACATCATGAGACTGGTGTCGACGAGGCTCTCGAGCTGCTGCCTGCTCGCCCCGTTCCCGGCCTGAACTGACAGGCCTTGGAGGATGGCGCTGAGGTAAGCACAAAGGCCGTCCACATCGGCGCCTTCGGGGAGGTCACCGTCCTCCTTCGCATGCTGCATTCGTTGACAAAGCGCAGTGTTCGACGATTGCCGGCGTTGCGTCAGATCGGCACGGATCGATTCCGCCTCAGGGCAGCTTACCGAACTCAGGACGCGCATGCAGGCCCTCGGTTCGCACTCGCTGGTGAGTAGCTCCAGCGAGCCCCGGAGCATCCGCTCGGCAACCTGGCGAGACGTCGGTGCCTTCAAGGCTTCGCCAACATAGGCCAGCTTTTCACGCTCGTAGAGATCGAGCGCCTTGCGGAACAACGCTTCCTTGTTGCCGAACGCGGCATAGAGGCTCGGCCGAGTGATCCCCATTGCCTCCGTCAGATCTGTCAGGGACGCGCCATCGTAACCCTTGCTCCAGAACACACGCAGAGCCGCCGCCAACGCCTCTTCGACGTCGAACTCCCTGGGACGGCCTCTGCAGACCCGTTGCAGGACGGATTCCATATCGACCGGTATATATTCGATGGAGTGGGCCGTGTCCAGCAACGCGAATGAGAGCCGCGACTTGCACGAGGAAAGGCGACCCCACCTTGCGCTAATTCGGCCCGTTTGACCTCGGGCCTGCCGGGTCCATGGCAGAGGCGCGGAGGCGTAGCCCTTGCCGCCTATCGCTCAAGCCGTTCTATGCGCTCTCCCTCGACAAATGCTTACGTTGCCCGGAGCGATCGAGAGGTCGAGGGCTGATCCGACGCTAAACAACGCTAACGGATCGTCAGGCCCAAAAAAATCGGGAATGCCGATGCCGCTCCGCCAAAGGAAATGACCGCGGGCCCAGCGTCGCTGCGATCGTCGCAGCACCGTGTGGCGTGATTTACCCGAGGAATGCTCATCATGTCTCTGTCATCGCAGCCGTGGCGCTCTCGACCCTGGCCGGCGCACCAAACAGTGCGCAGGCTCCCGCCCAGAGTGCTTCAACAACCGCCCCGAGCCCTGCCGAGGCCGAGGCGGCATCGGTTGCGCGCAAATGGGTTGGGCTGCTCGACGCCGGGCAGTGGGATGAGAGCTGGCGGTCCCCTGGGATGATGTTCAGAAGCCAGATCACCTCGCCGCAGTGGGTGACGACCATCCAGTCTGTCCGACAGCCACTCGGGCGTGTTTCGTCACGCACCCTGCAGCGCGGTGCAAACGAAGACGCTGCCCGGCGCCCCGGCAGGTGATTACCAGATGCTTCAATTCCAAACTCGCTTCGCCACCAAGCCCGAAGCGCTCCAAAGCTTCGTACTTTTATCGTGAAAATGGAAGCTGGCGGGTCAGCGGGTACTTCATCCGCTGACATCC
>CAXSDY010000003.1:27606-44282 GCA_964235835.1 uncultured Sphingomonadaceae bacterium
ACGGTCCGGCTTGAGCGGACGAGCAATCGGAATGACGCGCGACCGGCACTGACGGGCTACGAAAGCGCGCGTCGTCCCCTCATTGTGACGCGCTGCCGGTTGCGCTTGTTCAATCTAGCTCGATATCCAACAGTCGAACGAACTGTTGACCGCCGTGCATGTCACGCTCGACGACACCGCCTTGGGGGGACGGGCGTGGATACGAGATCTTGAGCATGTTCAGGCGCTCAACGGGGAAGTGCTTCACCATGGCGGAGTCCGCGTGGTAGAGCCGAGCGATCGCCGCGCTTCCCAGCCGCCTGCTGTGTGCATAATTTTGGAAGTTCTCGGATCCATCGAAAAAGAGGTCGAGCGTTATCCAGAACGGGCCTGCGTTCTTGGAGCGGACAGCATGGCAAACATCAGCGACGGTCGACATCAGGCGGCCTGCTCAAAGCGGGTGGTATCAGCCCAGTCGATGCTGATAAGTTCCATAGGGTCATCGACCTCTACGACATGGTTTAACAGGAATTCGAATACGGGGCCGCGAGGGATATAGGATGGAGAGAATGGGAAGGCATAGCTTGGTATTTCATCGTGAGCCGGCATAGGCATATGGAAGAAATACGGATTGCAAGCCTTCGCGATCTGAGTCGCCATATCCTGTGTCTCCGCCGTGGCAACGAACAGCACGCCGACCTCGCGCGGGGGTTGCGTGCCCGGCGGGACCGGCTCGCCGGATACGGCGTTCCAGCCGTATATTCGTAGCGACACGTCGAATTTTCCTGCCGCCTCACCGATCGTCAGATGAACGCGTTCTTCGAGGGTCGCCTGCATCCGAGCCTGAAAATCGTCGAGATTATTAAGGACAATGGGATCCTGGATGCCGACGATCATGACCGTCTGGAAGCTAAGAGCGGCCGCGCCCTCCAGCTTCATCGTATACGGCTTCTTCTCCCATACGGAGCCCGTCACTCGCACGGTTCTGGCATCGATCTGCTCATAGTCCGTGTGGGTAACGTCGAGCACGCCACCCGGCTCGATAAGACGAAAGGGGTCGCTGTTTTCATAAAGCATGTGCGCCGAGACGCTGTGCGGCGTGCATCTGTTGATCTCGTTCAATGGTTCGATCTCGAATGAATCGAGACCGATGCGGAGCAGCACGCCCGCCCCGGGTTCAATGCGCTCCGAACAAAGCGCGCCGCATTCCGCGATCTTGCCTGCATGCCACGCTGCTCCCGCACCCGCCCCGAGCATTATAGGGTAGGCGGCAATCACAGCGGTATCCGTCGTGCGTCCCGCCAGCACAATGTCCGCTCCGGCCTGCAGCGCAGCGATGAATGGCTCAGGCCCCAGCGCCGCGACGATGTGCTCGCACTTGTCCACGGTCACATCTTCGAGCGGGCCGAGGGGCGGCAGAGGACGAATGCGCCCCGCGCGGCTCTTAGCCTTCACCGTTTCCCGGCTAAGTTCGGAATGGATCAGCGCGATCTTCGGCGTGATACCGAGCTCGCGCGCGATTTCGATGACGATATCGCGTGTCCATGCGAGGTTGAGATCGCCACCAGCCTGCCCGCTGGTGCCGATCAAAATTGGTATCCGTGTCGGCCACGCACCGCGCATCATAATCGAAATGTCGTGCTTGACAGCGCCACGGTTGTACTTAGCCTTACCCAGAGCAAGATACGCCGCTCCACTGTCAGTCGACCCGGCATCGGCGGCGATGACGCGCGCGCCCTGAGCTATGCCATAAGCGATCTCCGCTTCACGAACGCCAGATCCTAATGACCCTGTCGGAACGAGAACGATTACGGGCTCTGTCAAATGATGATCTGTCATGATGGTCCTCGTTTCACGGCGTCGTTGCCGCCTTGACTAAATAATCGCGCCGGTGACGGTTGCGCTGATAATGAGCACGAAAGTAAGGAGCAGGAGCCACTTGAGCGCGAACCGCTGGAATGATCCGACGTCGACGTCGAGCATCCCGGCTAAAAGATAGAGCGCGGCCGCCAAAGGACTAAGAGCATGGGTTGGCTGGGCGAGTAACGAAGCCCGTGCGATAGCAAGTGGTTCCACGCCGTGCGCGGCGGCGGTTCTCGCCAGCACCGGAACAACGCCGAAATAATAAGCGTCATTCGACAGCAGAAAGGTGAGCGGAATAGCCAATACTCCGGTGATCGGGCCGAAGAAACCGCCTGCGCTGTCGGGTACAAGCTTCGCCAGTCCCTCTGCCATCGCCGCAACCATGCCGGTTCCGGTCAAAACGCCAGTGAACACGCCGGCCGCAAGGATCAGCACGACAATCGGAAGCGCGTTCTCCGCGTGCGCCGTAAGCCTCTTCCGTTGCTCCTCCGGATTGGGAAAGTTAATCATGAGCGCGACCGCAAGCCCCGCCATGAAGACAAACTGCAAGGGCAGTATATGGGTGAGCGCCGCCCCGAGTACGAGCAAAGTCATGCCAAGGTTGGCGGCGTAGCGCCAAGCCGAACCGGGTACCAATACTGAGGCGGCTGGCTCGATCGGGACGCCAGCAAAGCGGGGTTGGTCGGCCCCGCTGGCGCTCGCAAGCCGCCTGCGTTCGGACAATCCAAAATACCATGCCATCGCGAGCGTCGCTAGGATCCCGACTGCCATGGTCGGAATGAGCGGGACGAACACCTGGCTTACATCGGCCTGCACCGCTACCGCCGCGCGTCCGGTCGGTCCACCCCAGGGTGCGATGTTGATCACCGTGTTGGCGCAAGCAAGCACGACGCCGAGCACCATAGGATTGAGACCAAGCCGGCGATAGACTGGAAGGAAGGCGCTGACGACCACCAGCACCGTTGTGGTAGCGTCGCCGTCAAGCGAGACCGCCACGGCCATCAACGCCGTGCCGACTACAACACGAACTGGATTGTCGCCTCCGAACGCCAGGATACGGCGCACGAGGGGTTCAAAAAGACCGGCGTCAATCATGATCGAAAAATATAGGACCGCAAAGAGCAGCAAGACCGCCGTTGGCGCGATCTTTGCCAGACCTTTTAGCGTCATCGCCCCAAGGTCGGCGCCATGCCCAGCGAGCAGTCCAAACAGGATGGGCACGATGATCAGCGCAACGAGTGCCGAAAGCCGTCTGGTCATGATCAGAACCATGAACGTCGCGACCATCGAGTAGCCGAGCCACATCAGCATTGCTGCTCCCCCTTCGCGGTCCCGGACGAGCTCATTTCTAGAACTTCGCGTTGAGAGTCAGGCCGTATTGCCGGGGGGGTCCGTAGAGCACGAACAGTCCGTTGGCATTATCGACCTGGTGCACGCGATATTCTTTGTCGGTGAGATTTCGAACCCACGCCTGAGCCGACAAGCGGTCGTTCACGTGGTAGGTGATGCTCACGTCAAACAGTGTTCGCGGACGGCGATATTCGATAAAATCATTGTCGTTGTCGTCGTAGATATCGCTTGAATAGTCGACGGTGATCACCGCGCGCAGCCAGCCCCACGCGCCATGCGGCGAGTTGAATCCGAGATCCGCATTGAGCGCATGCTCCGGTGTCCGGCTAAGGCGATTGCCTGCCAAGTCTCGTCGTACGGCGGTGCCATTGGCAAGTATCGCGGAGGTTTGCACCAGATTGTCGAATCTAGCGTCAAGGAAGGTGTAACGAACGGTCAGGTCTGACCATCGAACGGGCGCGACGACCAGCTCGGTCTCGATCCCTTTGATCGTTGCGTTCCCCGTGTCGATCGTTACTCCGACGCCTCCAGGACCGACTGACGCGTCGGGGACGATGTTGATCGTCTGATAATCTTTGTACTTCGCTATAAACCCTGAAACATTGAAGCGCAGCCGCCGATCGAACAGGTCGGTCTTCGCACCAATCTCGTAGTTTGTAACCTTCTCCGGAGCCGTTGGAATACGAGCAAGTGTCGCGTTGGCCGGTTGTTCGGCGAACGCGCCGGACTTGAACCCTGTCGAAACCGAGCCGAACAGGAAAATGTGAGGATTAAGCCGGTAATCGACGCCCGCGCGATAAGTGAGGAGTTTCTTATGGGCAACGCCTGGACTACCGACGGTAGTGTAATTTATCACTGGCGCGGCTAGGGGTCCGGTTAAGCGAGTAAGGTCATATTCCTTACGCTCGTCCGTGAAGCGCGCACCGGCGAACAGACCAAGCCCGAAGTCGAACTTGTACTGCCCCTCTCCGTAAGCCGCGTAGCTGCTATTCTTCGAGTGCCCGGTGTACAGATTCTTCGTGGTGGGGGTCACTGTGGTCTGATTCTCTCGCTCGCGAGTGATATTGTCCCTGTTGTAGTAAAGGCCTGCTACCCAAGAGAACGGACTCGTGCCTTTCGAATTCAGCCGTGTTTCGGCCGAGTAGGAGTTTGCCCGTTCATTTTGAATGAGTTGAATGCCTGATACGAGAACACCGTTCGCCCTGTTTTGCGCCGCGGTGGTGCCGTCAAGATCTTCTGAGTTTGCGAATTTCAGAGTTCGCCAAGCGGCGGTGGCGGTCAGCGTTGCGAAGCCAAGAGCGTCTGTAACGAATTCCGCGCGAGCGCCGCCAGTGGTCGAAACCGTCCCGCCTGGTCGATCGGGATTTGCGAGCCGTGGCTTGTCGAAATCATCGTAGCCCTTGCTACTGCCAGTCGCATGGTAGGGGAGCACTCGAACATTATAACGCGCTCCCTGCCCGATATCCTGGTGCGCAATGTCACCCTCGAGCAGAAACCTCGTCCCCGTTCCGATACCGAACATGGTCTGGAAACGTGCGCTGATCTTGTTATCATCGTCGAGGCTGCTGCCGTCAGCCGTCTTACGAAAACCATTGTTAGTCGTCGCTCCCAGAACCAGACGAGTGGCAGCAGTATCAGTCAATCTGAGGTTGAGCATCAGGTCACCGTTGAGCTGCCTGTACTCGCCCAAGGTGATCTGCGCGCTTCCTTCCGTTCTGTTGATCGGCTTGTTAGTGATGAAATTGATGGCGCCGCCCACAACGTTCTTGCCGAACAGCGTGCCCTGTGGTCCCTTCAGGACTTCGATTCGCTGCATGTCGTAGAAGTCGATTCCCAACATCGCGGCGCGCGACAGGTATACGCCGTCGAGGAAGGCGACTGATGACGGATCTGCACCCGCACCCTGGTTGGAACTGCCGATACCGCGGAAGAACGGCCGCGGCGCAGCACGCGGAAAGACGTCAAAGTTCACGCCGGGGGTTGCCTGCACCAGCGTGCGGATGTCGGTGATACCTTTGGCCTGCAGCTGCGCCCCGGTGAAGGCGGTGACGGTGATGGGTGCGTCCTGAAGGGACTCCTCCCTCCGCCTTGCCGTCACCACGATAGCTTCGATCTGACCCGATGCGCCCGCGGCCTCACTGCTAGTCGGCTCTGCCGCAACCGGTAGCTGCCCTCCGGTAGCGGAGCCTTGAGCGAGAGCTGGCGTGGCAAGCACCGCCGCAAGTGCGGTTGATGCCTTAAGCAGCGAGTTGAATTGCATTTGTTCTCTCCCGGTCGGCTTTGTAGATCAAGCACATGCCAATTTTGCTGATGCGCAAGCGGCTGGTTCCACTCATCGTGGTGCCGTATTAGCTCCGGCTTCGTCGAGGAGCGTGCAACCGCGGTTGCACTGCTGAAAACTATTGATCGCGGGTCGCATCGGGCTAGTCACTGCGCCAGGAGGCATAAGTCCATGACCGGCATCATCGATGCGGAGAACTGGGTCAGCGAGATGCCAGTTCACGTTCGGGAGGCAATTAACGCTCGTATCACGTCTATCGAACTGGCTGCGAACCAGACGTTTATGTCTGCCGGTGACGTGCCGGAGGCGGTCTATCAGGTCGAGTACGGCTTTCTGAAGCTGTTGGGCCTCTATCCTGACGGCCGCGTGCATCTGATTGTTATCTATTCCGCCGGGAACACGTTCGCAGAAACCACGGCGGTCGTCCGAAGGAAATTCCATTACCATAGTACCGTGGCGATGGTGCCGAGCCGCGTCCGCTGCCTGGCGATTCCAGACTTCTGGGAACTCTACCGTGCGCATCCGGAGATACCGGAAGCGCTTTGCCGCAAATTTGCTCACAACCTCACGCGTGGGTTTCACACGCGCACCATCCAGACGACTCACCGCTTGCGCGATCAAATCCTTAGTATGCTTATGAACTTAGCCGAATTCTGTGGTGAGGCCGAGCCGGAGGGTCGCATGAGCTTCTCGCTTCCAATCACTCATACCGACATCGCCGAACATCTGGACGCGACCCGTCAAGCCGTCCAACGCGAAGTCTCGTCGCTCCGCAAGTCCGGGCTGGTCGATCGGCAAGGCGGTAAGTGGCTCATAAGCAATCCGAGCGGCATGAACGAATCCCGGCTTTCGAGAACATAAGGGATCGAACTGAGTGAGTGCGAGTGGTGCGTCGCTGCCGCGGGCGTTCTAGTGAACGACCCGTTCCGGGGTCGCCGAAGGCAAATCTGGCCAATAACCAAGCTTGGTTGTAAGCGGCCGTTGCCAATTCCCAAAGGCCGGTCGACCATCGTGCGCCCATTCGAGCGGGTCCGTGACGATCGCGCGTTTTTGACGGCTGGGGGATAATGGAAGAGCCGCGAAAGCAGAAATTGGCGGAGACGGAGGGATTCGAACCCTCGGTACGAGTAAACCCCGTACGGCGGTTTAGCAAACCGCTGGTTTCAGCCACTCACCCACGTCTCCGAGCTTGTGCGGCATCCGACCTATAAGGAGGGCCAGGCGATCCAGCAACCGTGCGAGTACCTCGCACCCCTGCCGTCGATCGCGCCTGGCCGACCGACCTGCGGCGAGCCGCGGCATATGTCGGCAAGACGACAGAAAACCACGATTAAGTCTCTGAAAACAAAACGGTTGCTTGGGGTTGGAACGTCAGCGTAATAGCCTCGCCATCGGGATGCGTGAACCCTCGCCGCGCCTGGGTAGGTGTCGCCAGTGAGGTACGGCAGGGGAAGCGAATGGATCAGCCTTCTGGCACGGGCGAGGATCGCCTGGCTGGCGCCTTCGCGAGCAATCGCCTGCTTGCGACCCTGCCGGACGACGTGCGCGATGCGCTGGGCGCGTCGGCAACCATCGTCAATCCGACCGTCGGGGAAGTCGTGCTCGAGGCGGGCGCACCAGTCGAGCGAACGCTGTTCCCGTTCGGATCGCTAATCGTTTCGCTGATGGTCGACCTCGCGGGCGGCCGGTCGGTGGAGGTGGCGTCGATCGGCAAGGAAGGGGCGATCGGCGGGATTGTCAGTTGCGGCCACGCGCCGGCCTACGCCCGGGCACAAGTGCAGGTCGCCGGACCGGCCCTGTCCGTTCCGCTCGACGTGCTTGACCGAATCAAGCAGGATTCGCCACTGCTCCATCACCTGTTCTGCCGCTACGCGGATTATCTACTCGCGCAGGTGATGCAGTCGGTGGCGTGCAACGCGTTTCACCCGATCGAGGCCCGCGCTGCGCGCTGGCTGCTGACCGCGCAGGACCGGGTCGGCGATGTGCAGCTGCCGTTGACTCAGGAAGCACTGGCTACTCTGCTGGGCGTTCAGCGGACGACCATCAACGCGGTGGCCCGGCAGTTCCAGGATAGCGGCCTGATCGCCTATCGCCGCGGCGCCATCCAGATCAGCAGCCGACAGGGGCTCGAGCGTCAGGCGTGCGAATGCTACGCTGCCGTCGAAGGACATTTCGCGTCGGTGATCGGCGCCAGCGGTCAAGGAACCACGCAGCCCTCCCGCAAGGGCTAGTCCGTCAGGCGCCAAGCAAGCGCTTCCCCCGCGTGGAACGGCACGAGTAGGCCGATGCGCCCGGGCACATCGCTGCCGGCGCGCTCGAGCGTGACCGTGCCGGAGTTGAGCGGCAAGCCGTAGAAGCGGGCGCCGTGCTCGCTGGCGAAGCCCTCCAGGCGATCGAGCGCGCCCTCCGCATCGAACACGGCGGCATAGCTTTCGAGCGCGAACGGGGCGTTGAAGATGCCGGCGCAGCCGCAACTCGCCTCCTTCGCCGCCACGCCATGCGGGGCGCTGTCCGTGCCGAGGAAGAACTTCGGCGAGCCGCTGACCGCCGCCGCGCGAACGGCGAGGCGGTGCCGCTCGCGCTTGAGCACCGGCAGGCAGAAGGCGTGGGGACGCAGCCCGCCCGCGAACAGCGCGTTGCGGTTGAGGTGGAGATGCTGCGGCGTGATGGTCGCGGCCAGGGTCGCGGGGCCCTCGGCGACAAAGCGCGCTGCGTCCGCGGTCGTGATATGCTCGAGCACGATCTTGAGCGCGGGGAAGTCGCGCATCAACGGTGCGAGCACGCGCTCGATGAACACTGCTTCCCGGTCGAACACATCGACGTCCGGGTCGGTGACCTCGCCGTGGACGAGCAGCGGCATGCCGATCGCCTGCATGCGCGCCAGCGCCGGGCGGATGCGCGCGAGATCGGTCACTCCGTGTGCGCTGTTCGTGGTCGCATTCGCCGGATAGAGTTTCGCGGCGACCCACACCCGCTCGGCGTGACCGCGCGCCAGCCCGTCGGCATCCGCGTCGTCGGTCAGGTAGCAGGTCATCAGGGGCGTGAAGCCCGCGCCCGCCGCACCGACGATCCGCTCGCGATAGGCGCTCGCGGCCGCAACGCTGGTCACCGGCGGCGACAGGTTCGGCATCACGATCGCTCGCGCGAACTGCCGCGCGGTGAATGGCGCCACCGCGTTCAGCATCTCGCCGTCGCGCAGATGGACATGCCAGTCGTCGGGCCGCCGGATGGTGAGCGTTTGCATTGCCACGCCGGCCCCTTACCTGAGGGTCATGACAGCGACCACCCTCGTCGACCGCGTGCTGGTCCGCGTTTCCGGCGAGGACGTGCGCGGGTTTTTCGACGGGCTGGTGACCAACAGCGTTACCGCCGAGCTGCCGGTCTACGCCGCGCTGCTCACGCCCCAGGGCAAGGTGATCGCCGACTTCATCGTCTGGGGCGATGGCGACGACCTGCTGCTCGACGTTGCGGCCGACGAAGCCGACCCCTTGATCCGGCGGCTGACCTTCTACCGGCTGCGCAGGCCGATCACGATTGCGCGCGAGGAAGCGCTCGCCGTCCACTGGTCCGCGCAGGGGGCGCAAGGCACGCCGGACCCCCGCCTCCCCGAGCTTGGCCGCCGCTGGCTCGCGCCCGCCGGCGCGCCCTCAGGCGACTGGCTGACGCACCGCCTGCGCCTCGGCGTGGCGGAAGGCGCGGAACTGACCGACCTGCTCTGGCTCGAGTGCAACGCGGCCGAGCTCAACGGGGTCAGCTTCACCAAGGGCTGCTTCGTCGGGCAGGAGAACACCGCGCGGATGAACTGGCGGGCCAAGGTCAACCGCCGCCTGCTGGTCGTCGTCGGCGACGGCGGCGAGCGCGCGCGGGCCTTCTACCCCGAAGTCGGCCTGGCAGTGGTCCACGCCCGGGTCGACGCCATTCCGGCGGCGGCGATCATTCCCCCGTGGCTGGAGCCCGCGCTCGCCCCAGGCGGATGAGCGCGACCAGCCCGATGCCCGCCCAAACCACGTTGAGCGCGGCCGAGGGGATCGCGCGGTTCCAGCCGGAGTTGACGATCATCCCGATCGCTCCCGCCACGTTCAGCCACTGATAGATCGCGCTCTGCGCCGCGATGCGCCCGGCGGTCAGCAGGAAATAGGCGGCGAGGATCAGCCCCGCCGCCACCCAGCCGATGATCGCGACGGCAAGCTCCACGCTCAGGCGGCGAGGTTCCGCAGCACGAACGGCAGGATGCCGCCCGCCCGGAAATATTCGAGCTCGTTGTAGGTGTCGATGCGGCATCGCGCGGTGAAGCTCGTCTCGCGGCCGTCCGCCTTGACCACCCGCACCGTTACGTCCTGGCGCGGCTCGATCGCGGCCACCCCGTCGATGGAGTAGGTCTCTGTGCCTTCCAGCCCGAGGCTATCCGCATTTTCGCCGTCCTGGAACTGCAGCGGGAGCACGCCCATGCCGACCAGGTTCGAGCGGTGAATCCGCTCGAAGCTCTCCGCGACGACCGCCCGCACGCCGAGCAGCACGGTGCCCTTCGCCGCCCAGTCGCGCGACGATCCGGTGCCATATTCCTTGCCCGCCAGCACCACGAGCGGCGTTCCGTCCGCCTGATACTTCATGGCTGCGTCGTAGATTGCCATCGTCTCGTCGCCATACCGGGTCAGCCCGCCCTCGACGCCGGGCAGCATGCGGTTGCGAATGCGGATGTTGGCAAAGGTGCCCCGCATCATGACGTCGTGGTTGCCGCGGCGCGCACCATAACTGTTGAAGTCGGCACGGCTGACCTGATGGTCCTGCAGGAAGCGCCCGGCCGGGCTGTCGAGCTTGATCGATCCGGCCGGCGAGATGTGGTCGGTCGTGATCGAGTCCCCGAACACCGCCAGGGCACGCGCGCCGTCGATGTCCTCGATCGGCTTGGGGGTCATCGTCATGCCGGTGAAATAGGGCGGGTTGGCGATGTAGGTCGATCCGGCGGGCCACTGGTAGGTCGCCCCGCCGGTCACCTCGATTGCGCCCCACCGCTCGTCGCCGCGGAACACGTCGGCATAGCGCTCCCTGAACATCGTGGAATGAACATGAGCGTCGACCAGGTTGCGCACCTCGTCGTTCGTCGGCCAGATGTCCTTCAGGAACACCTCGTTGCCCTCCGGATCCGTGCCGAGCGGGTCGCTGGCGAGGTCGGCGCGGACGGTGCCGAGTAGCGAGTAGGCGACCACCAACGGCGGGGAGGCAAGATAATTGGCGCGGCAGTCTGGTGACACGCGGCCTTCGAAATTGCGGTTGCCGGACAGGACGCTGACCGCCACCAAGTCGTGCTCGTTGATTGCATTGCTGATCGGCTCCGGCAAGGGACCGGAATTGCCGATGCAGGTCGTGCAGCCATAGCCGACGAGGTTGAAGCCCAGCGCGTCGAGATCCTCCTGAAGACCGCTCTCGTTGAGGTAGGCGGTGACCACCTGGCTGCCCGGCGCCAGGCTGGTCTTGACCCACGGCTTGCGCGTGAGGCCGCGGGCCCGCGCCTTGCGCGCCACGAGCCCGGCGGCGACCAGCACGCTCGGATTCGAGGTGTTGGTGCACGACGTGATGGCGGCGATCACGACGTCGCCGTTGCCAAGATCATGCTCCGCGCCTTCCACCGGCACGCGCGGGTCGTGCGCCTTGTGATAGGTCACTTCCAGCTCGTCGTTGAAGCGATTGTCGACGTCGCGCAGGATAACCCGGTCCTGCGGCCGCCGCGGCCCGGCCAGCGACGGCTGCACGGTCGTCAAATCGAGTTCGAGCGTGTCGGTGAACAGCGGCTCGGGCGCGCTCTCGTCGCCCCACATGCCCTGCGCGCGGGCATAGGCCTCGACCAGGGCGATGCGGTCCTCGTCACGGCCGGTCAGGCGCAGATAGTCGATCGTCCGCTGGTCGATCGGGAAGAAGCCGCACGTCGCGCCATATTCGGGCGCCATGTTCGCGATCGTCGCGCGATCGGCCAGCGAAAGCGCCGGGAGCCCGGGCCCGTAGAACTCAACGAACCGCCCGACGACACCCTTGGCGCGCAGCATCTGAGTCACGGTCAGCACGAGGTCGGTCGCGGTGATCCCCTCGCCGAGCGCGCCCGACAGGCGGAACCCGACGACCTCGGGGATCAGCATCGATACCGGCTGGCCGAGCATGGCCGCCTCCGCCTCGATCCCGCCGACGCCCCAGCCGAGCACGCCCAGACCGTTGACCATCGTCGTATGGCTGTCGGTGCCGACCAGCGTGTCGGGGTAGGCGACCTCCTGACCGTTCTGGTCCGGCCCGGTCCACACCGTCTGCGCGATGTTCTCCAGATTGACCTGGTGGCAGATGCCGGTGCCCGGCGGCACCACCTTGAAATTGTCGAAGCTCTGGCTGCCCCACTTGAGGAAAGTGTAGCGCTCCGCATTGCGCTGATATTCGAGCGCGACATTGTCCTCGAACGCGCGCGGCGTGCCGAACTCGTCGACCATCACGCTGTGATCGATGACGAGGTGGACCGGTACCAATGGATTGATCTTCTGCGGGTCGCCGCCCAGCGTCTTCATCGCGTCCCGCATGGCGGCCAGATCGACCACCGCGGGCACGCCGGTGAAATCCTGCATCAGCACACGCGCCGGGCGATACTGGATCTCGCGCGCGATCTTGCGCTCCTTGAGCCAGTCGGCCATCGCCTGCAGGTCGTCGCGGGTAACCGTCACGCCGTCCTCGAAGCGCAGCAAGTTCTCCAGCAGCACCTTCATGGAATAGGGCAGGCGGCTGACGTCGCCGAGCGCGGCAGACGCCTTGTCGAGCGCATAATAGGCATAATCCTTGCCACCGACGCTCAAGGTGGAACGAGTTTTGAGGCTGTCCTGGCCGGTCGGGATCATGCTGGGAGTCCTGCTGCTGCGGAAGGGTCGCGGGGGCCTTAGCAACCTCGCCGCGGTGCGCAAAGCCCGCACCCGTGGCCTTGCAGCTCAGCGCCTGCCGGCCGCGTTCTTCCTGCCGGCACGCTCCTGCAGCTTGTCGTCGAGCACCTCGACCGTCTTCTGCACGCGGTCCTTGAGGCGGGCGATCTCCTCCTCTTCGAGCTCTTCGATCCCGGCCATCTCGTCCCGCGCACCCTTCATGGCGAGCAGCAGTTCGTCGAGTTTGGCGTGCATCGCGACGTCGCGCCGGTGATCCTCCAACTCGCGGTCGTTCTGGCGGTTGAGGACCATCTGGGTCAGCGTGATCGCCAGGATCGACAGGGCCGCAGTCAGCGTGTTGTCGGTGAACCCGATCGCAAACCAGGCGACGCAGAACGCGATCATCCCGATCTGCATGTAGGGATGGGCGAACAGGTCGGACGTCCAGGCCGAAACCTGGTCCCCGATCTGGACGACGGCGCTCTTCTCCGGGTTCGCCATGGGGAGTGCAACGCTTCGCTTGGCCATCGGTTGCGCGCCCGTTACGATCGGATCAGATCCAGCCTCGTCGGCGCATGTAGAACCAGGGGCCGATCGCGCTGATCACCATCAACGTCAGCGCCATTGGATAGCCGTATAGCCATTTCAGCTCCGGCATATGTTCGAAGTTCATGCCGTAGATGCCGGCCACCAGCGTCGGCGGCAGGAACACCAGCGCGGCCCACGAGAACAGCTTCATCGCCGCGTTCTGCTCGATGCTGATCAGTCCGAGCGAAGCGTCGAGCATGAAGGTCAGCTGCTCAGCGAGGAAGCTCGAATGATCGATCAGCGCCGACACGTCGGCACTGACGCTCCCGACATGGTCGCGCTCGTCCTCCAGCTTGCGCACGCGGTTGGTGCCCGCCAGGAAGTGGATCAGCCGGCTGGTGCTGACCGCCGTCTCGCGGATCCGCGCGAGCAGCGCCTGCGTCTGGCCGATGCGCGTCAGCAGCGCGGTCAGCCGCGCGGCGGGAATGCGACGCTCGTCGACGTTCTTCACGAAGATGTGGCGCGAGATACGTTCGATCTCGCTGGCGGCATGCTCGATCTCGTCGGCCAGGCGGTCGACGATCGCGTCCATGAGACGGATGAACATGTGGCAAGCGTCGGTCGCGATCGCCGGCTCGCGCTTCCAGTCGTCGGCAAGCATGCGGAACGGCCGCGGGTCAGCATAGCGTACCGTGACGAGATGCTGGCTGGTCAGCAGGAACCCGATCGGCGTCGAGCTCGGATCGCCCTCGTCGATCCCGACCAGGGTCGAGAGGGTCATGTAGAGAGTCCCGTCGCGCTCGTAGAGCCGGCTCGACGGCTCGATCTCGGCCAGGTCCTCGCGGGTCGGCACGTTCGATCCGATGAACTTCTCGACCAAAGCCTCCTCGGCCCTGGTCGGCTGGAGCAAGTCGATCCACGTCACGTCCGCTGGGATGCTGATGTGCTCGCCGACGTCGAACGGCGATCCGTCGCAATGGGGGCCGAATAAGCGCAGCATGGGCCCTGATGTCGCCCGGCGAACGGCCGTTGGCAAGCACCTCCCTTACCCGTAGTCGCAATTCATGGCTCGCTTGCGCTTCTCCCTGGCAGCATCGGCGGTCGTGCTTGCCGCCGCCGCGATCCTGTTGGCGATGGGCCGCCCGGCGATCTGCACCTGCGGCCGGATCGCGCTCTGGGTCGCCAGTTCCACCAGCAGCGAGACGAGCCAGATGCTCGCCGACTGGTATAGCGCCAGCCATGTCGTTCATGGGATGCTGTTCTACGCTGTCCTGTGGCTTGTCGCCGGCCGCTGGCCGCTCCGGCAGCGCTTTCTGGCGGCGCTGGCCACCGAGGCGACCTGGGAGATCGCGGAGAACTCGCCGTGGATCATCGAGCGTTACCGCAGCACGACGGCCGCGATCGGGTACACCGGGGACAGCGTGCTGAACTCGCTCAGCGACATCGCGATGATGGCACTGGGCTTCCTGCTCGCGCGCCGGCTGCCGCTATGGGCGGTACTCCTCGCCGTCGCGTTGCTCGAACTCGTTCCCTTGCTCGTCATCCGCGACAATCTCACCCTCAACGTCCTGATGCTGGTCCATCCGTCCGACGCGATCCGGTCGTGGCAGGCCGTTCATTGACCGGAAACCCGCTTGTGGTCAGAAGCATCGCATGATCCGCACCCTGACATTGGCCATCCTCGCCGTGACGCTTTCCGCGACAGCGAGCTCCGCTGATGCCGGCGAGCTGTTCGGCGGCCTCTTCAAGCATGCGGTGAAGACACCGCTATCGCTCGAAGGCGCCCGAGAGCAGGGCGTCGATCTGCAGCTCGGCTATCGCGGCGGCCGGCTTGTGCCTGGCCTGGGCCTCCAGCCGTATGTCTTTGGCGCGCTCAACAGCGCCGGGGACACCAGCTATGCCGGCGGGGGCTTGTCATGGAAGTTCGGCGACCGCGTGTTCATCCGCCCCGGCATCGGCTTGGCCGTCCACACCGGCTCGGCGGAACGGTACGACCGTCCCGACCGCATTGCCCTGGGCAGCCGGGTCCTGTTCGAACCCGAGCTCGGCGTCGGTTTCCGCGTCGCGCCCAACACCACGCTCGAGGCCAGCTGGGTGCACATGAGCCACGCGGCCCTGTTCAGCGACCAGAACCCCGGCATCGACAACATCGGCGCGCGGATCAGCGTCGCTTTCTAGGCGTCGCCTGAGCTTCCGCCGGGCACTCATTAATCAAACGGTTACCGGAACTCCGATTAACATCCCTCGTTAAGCCATTGCAGGTGGGCGCTTGTTTGTTTGGGGACGTCCATGTCTGCTTACCTCCGCTCCCGCGTGCTCGGGACCCTGTCCGCTCTCACCCTCGTTGCCCTCGCCGCGCCCGCCTCTGCCGCGCCGGTCATCACCGCCGTCGGAACCAGCTATGCCACGACACCGTACACCTTCACCTTCGCGGGCGGCAGCTTCACGTTCAGCAATAGCGGCGACATCTTCGGCCCGACGGCGATCCGCACCGGCGGCACCGGCCAGGTCAATACCGTGTTCGGTTCGCCCACCACTTATTTCGTCGATCGCGGGACCGTCGCGATCGGTCCCGGGCTTCAGTTCGCCGCCTTCCCGACGACCACGCCCGTCCGCTTCTCGAACGGCGACAACTTCTTCGGCCTGAGCGCGACGAGCGGGGCGGACACCTTCTACGGCTTCGCCTTTACCACCAACAATATCCTCAACAGCTTCGGCTTCGAAACCGTGGCCGGGCGAGCCATCACCGCGACCGCGGCCATTCCGGCGCCGGTGCCGGAGCCGGCGACCTGGGCGATGATGCTGTTCGGCTTCGGGGCCGCCGGCCTTGCGCTGCGCCGCCGCGCCCGGCTGGCGCCGCTCGCCGCCTGACGGGTCGGGCGCCTGCCTCAATGGAGGCGGGCGCCCGGTCCTCGTGCGGTGCTGGCGCCCGGCCGCCGGTCAGCGACCCAGCATCGCCTCGGGCTTGACCACCCGGTCGAAGGTCGGCTCGTCGACCAGCCCTAGCGCGATGCCCGCTTCCTTCAGCGTCAGCCCGTTCTGGTGCGCGTGCTTGGCGATCTTGGCTGCGTTGTCGTAGCCGATCTCGGGCGCGAGCGCCGTGACCAGCATCAGCGATCGGTTCATCAGCTCGGAAATGCGGGTCTCGTCCGCCTCGATCCCGTCCAGCGCCCGCTCGGTGAAACTCGTCATGCCGGTGCTCAGCAGATTGATCGAGCGAATCACGTTCGCCCCGATTAATGGCTTGAACACGTTCAGCTCCAGGTGTCCCTGCATGCCGCCGACCGTCACCGCAAAATGATTGCCCATGACCTGCGCCGCGACCATCGTCAGCATCTCGGCCTGGGTCGGGTTGACCTTGCCCGGCATGATCGAGCTGCCCGGTTCGTTCTCCGGCAGTTTCAGTTCGCCCAGCCCGCACCGCGGCCCTGACCCGAGCAGGCGGATGTCGTTGGCGATCTTGGTCAGCGACACGGCGATAGTGTTGAGCACGCCCGACAGCTCGACCAGCGTGTCGTGCGCGGCAAGCTCGGCGAACTTGTTCGGCGCGGACGTGAACGGCAGCCGGGTCAGCACCGCGACCTCCTTGGCGAACGCCTCGCCGAAGCCCTTGGGCGCGTTGAGGCCGGTGCCCACCGCGGTGCCGCCCTGCGCCAGTCGCAGCAGGCGCGGCAACACCCCTTCGACCCGGTCCAGATTGTCGGCCATCATCTGCGCGTAGCCGGAGAACTCCTGGCCGAGCGTCAGCGGCGTCGCGTCCTGCAGGTGGGTGCGGCCGATCTTGACGA
>CAXSDY010000004.1:0-43326 GCA_964235835.1 uncultured Sphingomonadaceae bacterium
ACGGTGAGCGGCGGCGGCGCGGCAAGGCTGTGCAGGAGCGTCGCTGACATGCCGTCGCGGGCTGCCGTGTGCACGGCTTGCTCATCCGGCGACAGGAGTTCGACCACCGCGCCGAAGCCGGTTGCCAGGCGGGTGAGCGCAGCCGCCTCGGCCCCCTGCCCGGCCACGATCAGGCGTAGGTCGGGCACCACGCGGTTGGCGAACAGGCAGGATCCGTCGTTGCTGGGTTCGACGCCGCAGCTGACCTGGCCGTCGGAAGCGATAACGAGGTGGACGGGCTGGCGATCTTGAAGCAGCGCAGCCGCCTGGGCGATCGCTGCGCGGTCCGGGTCAGGCACGAACAGCAGGTCCATCGCCGCGCCGCACGGCAGGCGGATGTCGATGTAGCGCGATCCCTGACCGAAGCGGACGCTGCGCCAACGGCGCTCCGCCAGCACGTCCCGAGCCTCCGCAACGATCGCTTCCTCGACGCAGCCGCTGGAGAAACTGCCGGAGCTCACCCCATTGTCGAGCACAGCCAACATCGAGCCAACGGCGCGCGGGCCGCCCTCTTGTCTTGTCAGGAAGACGAGTATCGCTCGACGACCCGCCGTCAGCGAATCCGCGACGAAGCGCAGGGTTTGCTGCGCCGTGGCGAGTTCCGGAATTGAGGGTGCCGAGCGCGTTACCATCGGCTCGAAGTCCTGCCCCCCTGAGGCAAGAGCGCGTGCTTCGAGCAGGTCCTCGAGGCAATTGGCAACTCGCGTGCTCGCACCACCGCCGCGTCACAGAGCCCACTCACGCCCGCCGCGTACAGCTTGACCCTGCCAAGCTGGCGCAGGCCCTGGATGCCCAAGTCGTGGATTGCGCGCTTTTCCTCTAGAACCATGATGGTCTCGACCGTCACGATGCCCATTCCACCGGAATCTACTATTCGGCAAGTCCGTCGGTGGTGCAGCGTGCTACCCGGCCGCAGGTTGCGATGCCTCGCGGAGGTCGCGCTGATGCAACGACTGCCGCGGCGATCCGATCGCGAAGTTGCTTTGCTACGCTGCTGTGAAACCGGTGCGGATCTCCGTTGCCCCCGCTACTGTCCGCCTCGATGATTTAGACCACGCGCGCCTCGACCGACACGATCTGCCCCGCGAGGCGCGCGATCTCGCGGTCGTCGTGACTGACGTACAGGATGGGTATCGACAGCTCGTCGCGCAGGCGCTCAACGGCGATCGTCACATCTTCACGGAGCTCCGCATCGAGCGAGACCAGCGGCTCGTCCATAAGGAGGAAGCGCGCGCCCGACAGCAAGGTGCGCCCGATCGCGACCCGGCGCGCCTCGCCGCCTGACAGCGTCGCCGGCCAGCGATCAAGCAAGCCTCCGAGCCCCAGGAAGGCGATGAGCCGGTCGTGCTCGATGAGCGGCGTCTCGCGCGCCAGCCGCCGGCCGTACGTCAGATTGGCCCCGACCCGGAGGTGCGGGAACAGGCGTCCGTCCTGAAAGATGTAGCCGGCGCGGCGGCGATGGACGGCGACGTTCGTGCTGGCGTCGAATAGGGTCCGGCCGGCGACGACGATCCGCCCGCGATCGGGCCGCAGCAGCCCCGCGATCATGTTGAGCACGCTCGACTTGCCGGCTCCCGAGGCCCCGACCAGCGCCGTCAAGCCGGCGCCGGACTGGAACCGGGCGGCGATCAGCGTGCGACCGAAGCGCCGCTCGACCTCGATGTCAAAGGACATGGCTGCCTCGCCGCGTCAGTAGCTCACTGGCGATCAGCGCGGCAAACGACAATATACAGGACACGATCGCGAGCCGCGTTACCGCGAGATCGCCACCTGGGGTCTGGAGCGACGTGTAAATGGCGATCGGCAGGGTCCGCGTCTCGCCTGGGATGTTTGACACAAAGGTGATCGTCGCCCCGAACTCCCCGATCGATCGGGCGAAGCCAAGGACCGCGGCGGCGGCCAGTCCCGGCATGCACAAGGGCAGCGTGATCGTGGCGAACGCGTACAGCGGCGAGCCGCCAAGCGTGCGGGCGGCGTCCTCCAGCCGGCGGTCCACCGCCTCGAGCGACAGGCGGATGGCGCGGACCATCAGCGGCAGGGACATTATTGCCGCCGCGATCGCCGCGCCGGTCCACCGGAACAGCACCGAGGCCCCCCAGGACTGGAGCACCGCGCCGGCGATTCCGCGCGGACTGAAGGCCAGCAACAATAGCCAGCCAATGACCACCGGCGGCAGCACCAGCGGCAAGTGGACCGCCGCGTCAAGGAGGAGCTTGCCGGGGAACCGGACGCGCGCGAGCACCCAGGCGAGCCCGAATGCGACCGGCATCGTTGCAAACACGCCCGTGAGGCTGACCTTGAGGGACAGCGCAATCACCGCCCATTCGTCGGGTGTGAGCACGGTCTCGATGGTCAGAGCGGTACGAAGCCGAAGCGCTCGAAGATGCGCTTGCCGGCCGGCGAGATCAGGAAGCGGCGGAAACCGTCGGCCTCGGCGCTGGTCGTGGTGTTGAGCAGCGCCAATGGGTAGGTGATCGGCGGATGACTGTCGGCCGGGAACACGCCGACTAGGCGGACACCCTTCGAGGCGCGCCAGTCCGTCTCGTACACCACTCCGGCCGCGGCCGCGCCGCGTGCCACGAACGCCAGCGCGGCCCTCACATTCTCCGCACGCACGACGTTCGGCTCGACGCTGGCCCATGCCCCCAGTTTGACGAGCGCCGCGCGCCCATAGCGTCCAGCCGGCACCGAGTCCGGATCGGCCATCGCGAGGCGACCGCTGCCCAGCATACGTGCCAATGGGAATCCCAAGCCGATCGCCAGGCGCATCGGCGATCCAACCGGCGCGACCAGGACGAGGCGATTGCCGAGGAAGCTGTTCCGGGTGCCCGGCCTGATCAGGCCCTTGTCCTGGACGTCGTCCATCCATGGTTCGTCGGCGGAAATGAATATGTCGGCAGGCGCGCCTGCCTCAACTTGCCGCGCAAGTGCGGAAGAAGCGCCGAAAGAGAGGACCGGACGCTCATGCCTCATCGCCGTCCAGGCGTCGGCCGCCGCGATGAGCGATTCCTGCAGGCTTACGGCAGCCAGCACTAGCGGAGGCTTGGCAGGCGCAGATGTTGACTGAACGCCAGCAACCGTTGCGCACAAAGCGATAAGCGCGAGAAAACGCATCAGTGGACCTCCAGCAGAACCGGCGCATTTGGGCCGGCTTATCCGCAGTCGGCCCGGCCGTCGACTTCCGACTTCAGCGGTTGCGGCGTGACAGCGTTGCAGATGATCCAGCGGCGTCGAGGATCGCACGTCCAGGTAAGGCTCAGCCCTGCTTGCGGGTCTCCCCTCCCCGCCCCCAAGGCCGACCAGTGGAGTGATCAATCGCCGTCGAGTGATCAGGCGGGACAGGGCGCCTCATCGGTTGGGTTTGTCAGCGGCATCGAAGGCAAAGCCGTCGAGGTCACGCTTCGTCGGTGGCGCGTTCTGTTGTGACCGTCAGCTAAGCTGGAGCGGTTCGAGATGGCGTGACCTCCCCCAAGCAGGTACCTCGATCGAACGATCGTTCTCGCGAGGCATTCATAGCCCGCAGTTTAATCAACGTCTCGAACGCTTTTAGCGCCACCTGCTTATCGAGTGCGTACCGCGGACAGAGTCTAAGGGTGAATAATGATCGACGTATTCGAGATGCCTTTTGATCGGAAGATGATCGACGATCTGCATAATCGTTTAGCCGCCATCCGGTGGAACGACGCGGTAACGAGCGACTGGAGTCAGGGCACTGAGCGCGATTTCCTCGAGGCGCTCATTGATTTTTGGCGAGGTGACTATGATTGGCGCCAGCGGCTTGCAATCCTAAATCGGCTTCCACATCGTAGGATTCATATCGACGGTTACGGCCTGCACTTTCTTCACTTCCAGGGCGCAGGTCCCGATCCAGTGCCGTTGCTCCTGATGAACGGCTGGCCGTCGAGCTTCATCGAATATGAACCGCTGGTGCCACTTCTCCTGAACGAAGGTCCGGCCTTTGATGTGGTGATACCGACGCACCCAGGTTTTGGCTTCTCGGACAAGCCACGTCGACCGTACGAAGTCGAGCCTTCGAATCTCTATCCCAAGCTAATGACGGCGCTTGGCTACGCACGTTTTGTAGTGGCCGGCACGGACATCGGATCCGGCGTGGCGACGCGCATTGCGCTTCATCAGCCGCACCGCGTGCTTGCGGTTCACGTGTCCGCTGTCGCGGCCAAGCCTGACGGCCCCAACCCTGTGTCGAAAAGTGAGGCAGAAGCGGGCTACGCGCTTCGTGCGGTGAAATGGAACAGGGACGAGGGCGGCTATCAGGCGATTCAAAGCTCCAAGCCGCAGACTCTCGCGTTCGGCCTGTCGGACTCGCCGGTCGGTCTGGCGAGTTGGATCGTGGAAAAGTTTCACGGCTGGACCGACTGTGGGGGTGATCTTCTAGCGGTTTGGCCGATGGAAGCACTGATCGACAATCTGATGATCTATTGGGCGACAAACACCATTGGCTCATCGGTTCGCTACTATTATGAAGCCACGCGGCTTCGGCCCCTACTCGAGCCTGACGACTATGTTCGGGCGCCCACCGCGATAGCAATGTGGCCGCATGATCTTGCGCTCGCGCCTCGCGAGCTGGCAGAACGGCTCTACAACGTCCAACGCTATACCGTTTTCTCGCGGGGAGGACACTTCCCAGCATGGGAAGCTCCAGACCTCTACGCGCGCGATCTTCGCGAGCTTGTTGCCGGTCGTCGATAGTAACAGCCGAACCCGGGGCCGTTGAAGAAGGCCGCTTTCAGTTTGGTTGCCCACATGGCTGTCTCAAACCGGTCGGTGCGCGCCACATGGCGGCTCAATAACGTGCTGACCTCCACGCCATATAAGCGGCTCTGTGAAGATCTGCACCCGCTTTGCCCTTGCACCGCCTCTCTCGCAACCGGTCGCAAGCAACCTCGTCCGCTTATCCTGGCTCAGAATCCCGTGGACATCGGGTCATTCTCGGGCGATCCGAATACAATGTTAGGAGATGGCCAATCCGCGGATCTGACACACGGACAATACATGACCCGCTCGCAGCGCCACGCCGAGCACATGTCGGCATGAGCCTGGATCGGCTCGTCGCCATCATGCAGCGGCTGCGCGATCCGGTGTCGGGGTGCGAATGGGACCGCGTGCAGGACTTCGCCTCCATCGCGCCATACACGATCGAAGAGGCGTATGAGGTCGCGGACGCGATCGCCCGTAGCGACATGCCGGCTCTGGTTGATGAACTCGGCGACCTTCAACTCCAAGTTGTGTTTCACGCGCAGATGGCGTCCGAAGCTGGCCTGTTTGCGCTGGACGACGTGTTCGCCGGTATCTGCGACAAGCTCGAGCGCCGCCATCCGCACATCTTCGGAGATGCGGGTTCGAGTCCCGGGTGGGAGAACATCAAGGCGGCCGAGCGCGGCGCCAAGGAAGACCCGAGCGCGCTCGCCGGCGTCGCCCTGGCCCTTCCCGCGCTGGAACGCGCTGCCAAGCTCCAGCGCAGGGCCGCACGCACCGGCTTCGACTGGCCGGATGCAAGCGGACCGCGCGCGAAGATCGACGAGGAACTCGCCGAGATTGAATCCGCGCTGCCGCACGACCAAGCGGAAGAGCTCGGAGACCTCTTGTTTAGCGTGGTGAACTTCGCACGCCATCTGAATATCGACGCCGAAGAGGCTCTTCGACGAGCCAATGGAAAGTTCGAAAAGCGATTCCGGGCCATGGAGTCGACACCGGGCTTCGCCGAACTCTCCCTCGACGCGAAGGAAGAGCGCTGGCAGGCGGTCAAAGCGCTTGGAAGCGCGCCCACTGCTCGGGAGAAAGCTTGACCGCGAGGTGCATGGTTTCCCCCTCCACCCGCTGGTCGAGCACTTCGCCCCGCGCGTGGAGCCAGGCAAGGCGCGGACCATCGCCGGCCGGCAACTTCAGCCGGTGCACGGCAACGCCCTCCTGCAGACGCTTGCCGATCTCGCTCCTGAGCTCCTCGATCCCCTCACCCGTGAGCGCCGACAACAAGGCGACATCCTCCCGGCGCGCCGCCTCGTTCAGCAGCGCATCGCGCGCGTCCGGCTGCAGCAGGTCGATCTTGTTCCATAATTCGAGCCGCGGCGGTGAACCTTCCTCGTCGAGGCCAAGCGACTCGAGCACCCCTGCAACATCCGCGGCCTGAGCGTCCGTATCCGGATGCGCGATGTCGCGCACGTGGACGATAAGGTCCGCCGAGGCGACCTCCTCCAGCGTCGCGCGGAATGCGGCCACCAGCTGCGTCGGCAGGTCCGACACGAACCCGACCG
The DNA here is from genome assembly GCA_964235835.1 of uncultured Sphingomonadaceae bacterium. GTDB lineage: Bacteria > Pseudomonadota > Alphaproteobacteria > Sphingomonadales > Sphingomonadaceae > Sphingomicrobium. The sequence continues at coordinate 6,312 of CAXSDY010000004.1, forward strand.
TATCCGACAGGATCGCCTTGTCGAACCCCGGCAGTCTGACGTCGCGCATGGTCGGATCGAGCGTAGCGAACAGCAGGTCCGCGGCGACGACGTCGGCGTTGGTCATGCGGTTAAACAGGGTCGACTTGCCGGCATTGGTATAGCCGACCAGTGCGATGACCGGCCACGGCGCACGCTGGCGTCGGTCGCGGTGCAGGCCGCGCGTGCGCTTGACCTGCTCCAGCTCGCGCCGGATCTTGGCCATCCGATCGCGGATCAGCCGCCGGTCGGCCTCGATCTGGGTTTCACCGGGCCCGCCGAGGAAGCCGAACCCGCCGCGCTGCCGTTCGAGGTGGGTCCAGCTGCGGACCAGCCGGCCGGCCTGATAATCGAGGTGCGCGAGCTCGACCTGAAGGCGGCCCTCCGCGGTCGCGGCGCGCTCGCCGAAAATCTCCAGGATCAGGCCGGTCCGGTCGATCACCTTGGCCTTGGTCCCCTCCTCGAGCGTCTTCTGCTGCACCGGGCTGAGCTGCGCATCGACGATCAGCAGGTGCGCGTCGGACTGTTTCGCCAGTTCGCCAATTTCCTCGACCTGGCCCTTGCCGAACAGGCTCGCCGGTCTGATCTGGCGAAGGCGGAATGCCTTGCGGCCGACGACTTCGATCCCGATCGCCTCCGCCAGCCCCTCGGCTTCGTCGAGGCGCGCGTCGGACGAGCGCATCGCGCCCTCCCCCGGACGCTCGGGCAGGACGACGATCGCCCGCTCTCCACGAGCGATGCCGCTGTCGTCTTCGCGCGTCGTGAGGCTCAGCGGTCCTCTCCGGCGTCATCCTCGGGCTCGGGCTCGGGCTCGGGCTCGTCCCCGGTCTGCTCGCCCGATAGATGCAGCGGACCGTTGGGCTGAAGCGTCGACATGGCGTGCTTGTAGACCAGTTGCACCTGCCCGCCCCGCTCCAGCAGCAGCGAGAACTGGTCGTGCCCGGCGATCGCGCCCTGGAGCATGACGCCATTCACCAGGAAAATCGTCATCGCCTCGTGCTGGCGCTCGGCCGCGGCGAGAAAGATGTCCTGAAGACTGTTCGCCTTGCGCTTTTCGACCATCTCGCGCGTGCCGCGATCGAGCCCGGCGAGCAGGTCGTCGGGCGCATGGGCGGGCATGATGGTCGAAATCGAATGTTTGTAGACCAGCTGGCTGACTCCTTCGCGGCGCAGCAGGAGTGAGAACGGGTCGAACCAGGTGACGATTCCCTGCAGCTTGACGCCCTTCATCAGGAAGATAGTGACGGGGACCTTGGCCCGCCGGACGCCGTTCAGGAAATGATCTTGTAAAGAGAAGGACTTATCGGGCATTCTTATTCTTCCTCGTCACGTTTGTCGCCCAGCCCGAGGGCCTTCAGTTTGCGGTGAAGCGCGGAACGCTCCATGCCGATGAACGAGGCGGTGCGCGAGATGTTGCCCGAAAATCGCCTGATCTGTATCTTGAGATATTCACGCTCGAAGCTCTCGCGCGCTTCGCGCAGCGGCGAGCCCATAATTGCCAGCGACGCGGTGGACACGTTGACCGTGCCCTGATTGTCGATGATCTCGGGTGGCAGCAGGTCGACCTCGATGCACCCGACGCGGTCGCCCGGCGCCATGATCAGCGTCCGCTCCATGATGTTGCGCAGCTGCCGGACGTTGCCCGGCCAGTCGTGCGCCTGAAGCGCGGCCATCGCATCGTCGGACAGCTCGGGCGCCGGAATTCGGCGTTCGGCGGCAAAGCGCGCGAGGAAGTGGTTGACCAGCTCCGGAATGTCCTCGCGGCGCTCCTTCAAGGGCGGCATCCGGACCGGCACGACGTTGAGCCGGTAGAACAAATCCTCTCGGAAGCGGCCCGCCGCGATCTCGTCTGCGAGGTTGCGCGACGTCGCCGACAGGAAGCGCACGTCTACTTTGACCGAGCGCTGTCCGCCCAGGCGGGTGAAGCTCTGATCGGTCAGAACGCGCAGGATCTTGCCCTGAGTCGTCAGCGGCATGTCGGCGATCTCGTCCAGGAACAGCGTGCCGCCATGCGCCTGTTCGAGCAGGCCGGGCCGGGCAACGCCGAGCTGCTCGGTGCCGAACAGCTCCTCCTCAACCCGGTCGGGGCTCATCATCGCCGCCGAAAGGACGGTGAACGGTGCCGCCGCGCGCGGGCTCCACATGTGAATGGTGCGCGCAGCGATCTCCTTGCCGACGCCGGCCGGCCCGGTGATCATCACCCGGCTGCCGGTCGGAGCGACCCGCTTCAGCGTGGCTCTAACCGTGTTGACCGCCACCGACGAGCCGTTGAGCTGATCGTCAGGCCCGACGCGCTCCCGCAGATCGGCATTCTCGCGCTTCAAGCGTTCGGTTTCGGTCGCGCGTCCGACAAGGTGCAGCAGGCGGCTGGCCTCAAACGGCTTCTCGATGAAATCGACCGCGCCTTCGCGGACGGCAGCGACGGCCGTGTCGAGGTTGCCGTGCCCCGAGATCATGATCACGGGCAGCGTCGGATCGCGCCGCTTGACCTGTTCGAGGATCTGCAAGCCGTCGAGGCGCGATCCCTGCAGCCACACGTCCAGCAACACGAGTGACGGCCGCCGCTCCTCGATCGCCTCGAGCGCGGCGTTGCTGTCGCCGGCGGTTCGCACGGCATAGCCTTCGTCTTCGAGCACGCCGGCGACGAGTTCGCGGATATCCGCCTCGTCGTCGACCACCAGCACTTCAAGCGCCATCAGGCAGGTTCCTCAACTTCGCCATCATCCCCTGACGCGCCCTTCCCTGCCCCTTCCTGAACCGGGGCGGAAGGACTGTTGCCGAGCACCGCAAGACGATCCGCATCGAATGCGATCCGGACGTGGGTTCCTCCACCGGGCCGATCAAGAAATGCAATTTCTCCATAGTGTTCCTCGACGATCTTCTTGACGATCGCGAGGCCCAGGCCGGTGCCGCGGACCCGGGTGGTCATATAGGGTTCGGTCAGCCGCTCGCGCTCCTCGGGCAAGCCGACGCCGGTGTCGAGCACATCGATCACCAGCTGCTCCTCGGTGCGTGACAAGCGGATCACCACGCGGTCACCTGCCGGGCTCTCCTCGCCCTTCGTCCGGCGGGCCTCGATCGCCTCGACCGCGTTCTTGACGACGTTCGTCAGCGCTTGCGACAGTTGCCGGCGGTCGCAGACCATGCGCAATTCCGCCTCTGCCGGCTCAAGATCGAACTGCACCGCAGGGTGTCCGACTTCGAGCAGGAACAAGGCCTGGCGTGCGATCTCGTGCACGTTCTCGTCCTGGAACACCGGCTTGGGCATGCGGGCGAAGTTCGAGAACTCGTCGACCATCCGGCGCAGATCGCCGACCTGCCGGACGATCGTCCCGGTCAGCCGATCGAACGTCTCTCGATCCGAGCTGATCTGGCCTCCGTAGCGGCGCTGCAGGCGCTCGGCGGCGAGGGAGATGGGCGTCAGCGGGTTCTTGATCTCGTGCGCGATCCGCCGCGCAATGTCCGACCAGGCGGCGCGGCGCTGATCGGACAATTGTTCGGTGATGTCATCGAACGTCAGGACGGTGTTCTCGCCGTAGCGCACGCGCTTCACGGCGAGCGTGCGCTGACCGCTGCCGGCCGCCAGCTGCACGTTCGCATCCCGCGCCTCCCCTGCCATGAACTCCGCGAGTTCGGGCGAGATGTCGTGCAGCCGACGGTGCTCGAGCCCTGCTCCACCGGGCTGAAGCAGGGCGTGAGCCGACCGGTTCGTCAGCACGACCTTGCCCGCACGGTCGAGCGTGACCACGCCCGCCGTGACGCTCGAAAGCACCGCCTCGATGAACGCCCGGCGGGTATCGAGCTGATTATTCGCCGCGATGAGCGCCCCGGTCTGCTCTTCCAGGCGCCCGGTCATGCGGTTGAAGGCGGCGCCCAGCATCGAGATTTCGTCCGCCGGGCGGTGGACCGGCACACGCACGGCAAAGTCCCCCTGCTCGATCCGGCCGGCCGCTTCGACCAGCTCTCCGACGGGTTGCACCAGCCGATCGGCAAGCTTTAGCGCCGCGATGATCGCCAAGCCGACGATCAACAGCGCACCGAGGTAAAGCGCGACGTTGAACTTGAGCTGGTTGGCCCGCGAGCGCGAGAGAAGCGCGTGGTAGTCGCGCAGGATGGCGTTGGAGCGGTTGATCTGCTCGATCAGCTCCGGTTCGAGCACGCGGGCGGCATACAGATAGGTTCGGTCTCCGACAGCAAGCGGAGTCAATGCGCCGATCCGGTCGGGGGAACTGACCTCGACCACCGGCCGCCGCGCGAGGGCGTTGATCTTGTCGCGCGTGATCAGTTTCTCGAGGTCCCGGTCGTACGGATTCACCAGCGCAAGCGTTCGCAGGTGCCCGTCGGCACCAACGGTGAAGATGATCGATTCGGACAGATTGCGCTGGAGGACCTGGATGCGCCCGTAGGCATCGGCGAACCGCGGGTCGTCGATCGCGATCACCTTCAGGTAGCCGGCGAGATCGCCGCTCATCGTGTGGGTTTCGTTTCCGACCCGGGTGACTTCCCGCGTATAGCTGCTGCGGGCCACCGCGACCGTGTTCTCCAGCATCGTCCGAGCTCGATTAGAGAACCAGAATTCGAGCCCGCTCTGCAGCAGCACCGAGGCGAAAATTGCGACGAGCACGGTCGGCACCGCGGCCACGACCGAAAACAGTGCGACCAGCCGCGTGTGCAGCTGCCCGGTCCCGACGCCGCGGGTTTCCGCCTGGTGAAGTGCGCGGTCCCGCGCCACGAGCACCATCAATCCTATGGCGGGCAGCAGATTGGCCACGAGCAGCAGCGCAACCAGCGGCGGTGACGTCAGCGTACCAGGCTGCGACTCCCTTCGCAGCAGGACCGCCGTCAGCGACAGGCTCGCGGCGAGGAACAGCGCGCAGCCCAGCGTGGCAAGGCGATAAAAGCGCCCGCTTACCCGCTCGCGGGCCAGCCAGCCGGAGGCGGGCTGCAGGTCAGAGTCGGCGGCGCGCGCATCCATCGTTGCGCCGCCTAGCATAGCTCAGTTGCACGAAAAACACAGTGTGCGGAAATTAGTTAAGCAGCCGCTCGCTGCAGAAACGGGGCATAGAAATCGCGCAGCATCGCCGTCACCCGGGCCGGATCGTCCACCGCGTTGACGCGGTTGCGGAACTCGGCGGAACCCGGAATGCCCTTGGTGTACCAACCGAGGTGCTTGCGCGCGATCTTCACCCCCGCGTCGGCTCCGTAGAGCGACAGCATCGCGTCATATTGTTCGAGGATCACGGCAAGCTGCTCGTCCATCGCCGGCAGCGGACGGGAGCCCGCTGACGACAGCGCGCTCATCACCTCGCCCAGCAGCCACGGACGCCCGTACGCCCCGCGTCCGATCATCACCCCGTCCGCGCCCGACTGGGCCAGGGCAGCACGCGCGTCCTCGACCGAGCAGATGTCGCCGTTGACGATCACCGGCAGGCTTGTCGCGGCCTTGACCGACCGGACGAACGCCCAGTCGGCCGAGCCCTTGTACATCTGACAGCGCGTGCGGCCATGAACGGTGATCATCCGCACGCCAAGGCTCTCGGCAATGCGGGCAAGTTCGGGCGCGTTGAGGCTGTGATGATCCCACCCCATGCGCATCTTCAGCGTCACCGGAAGGCGTACGGCCGCGACCGTCGCCTCGATGATCGCGGCGGCCAGGGGCAGGTCGCGCATCAGCGCCGAGCCAGCATCGCCGTTGACGACCTTCTTGACCGGGCAGCCCATGTTGATGTCGATGATCGCGGCGCCGCGCTGCTCGTTGAGCTTGGCGGCTTCGGCCATCTCGATCGGCGAGCAGCCTGCCAGCTGCAACGAGACCGGCTCCTCGCTCGGGTCCCATTCGGTCTTCTGCAGCGATTGGCGCGTTTCGCGGATCATCGCCGCCGAAGCGACCATCTCGCTCACCGTCAGTCCCGCGCCGTATCGCTTGACGACCTTGCGGAACGGCAGGTCGGTCACGCCGGTCATGGGCGCCAGGATCACGGGCACGTCGATGCGGACCGGACCGATCAGGATTGGCTTGAGCTGCATGAGAGTGCGCCGCTTTACAGGAGGGCGCCGCAGCGGGCAAGGCGCCGCCCATGAGCGTGACCGCCCTGATCGTCGCCGCCGGCTCCGGCCAGCGCATGGGCGCCGACATGCCCAAGCAGTTCCGGTCGCTTGGGGGCAAGCCGCTGCTGCGCCACGCCGTGGAAGCCCTCGCAGGGCATCCGAGGATCGATCGTGTCCGCGTCGTGATCGGCACCGATCAGGATGGCGTCGCCGCCGCTGCGCTTCAGGGCTTGGACGTCGGCACCTTCGTGATCGGCGGAAAGGAGCGTTCGGACTCGGTCCATCGCGGCCTCGCGTCCGTGGAGTCGGACATCATCCTGATCCACGACGCGGCGCGGCCGTTCTGCCCGCCCGTCGTCGTCGACCGCTTGCTCGACGCTCTTGCGACGCACCATGGCGCCGTCCCCGTCATGCCTGTCGTCGACACGCTCGCACGCGGCGATCGGCTGATCGAGCAGCCCGTCGACCGCCGCGGCGTGCTGCGCGTTCAAACGCCGCAAGCCTTTCACCGGGAAGATCTGCTCTATGCGCTTGACGAGTGGGGCAAGAAGACCGCGACCGATGAATCCTCGGTGATGACCGCCGCGGGCCTCAAGGTTGCCGCCGTCGAAGGAGACGCGATGCTGGAGAAGCTCACCACGCTCGCGGACTGGGCCGCGGCCGAACAACGGCTCGCCGCCGGGCTCGTCAGCCGATCCGGCATGGGCTTCGACGTGCACGCCTTCGAAGGGCCAGGGCCGCTGATGATGGGCGGGATCCAGATCGCACACGACCGCGGCCTCGCGGGACACAGCGACGCCGACGTCGTCCTGCACGCGATCACCGACGCCCTGCTCGGGGCGGCCGCGCTCGGGGACATCGGCACGCACTTCCCGCCCTCCGATCCGCGCTGGAAGGGGGCGCCGTCGGACGGGTTCCTGAAGCATGCCGCGGGCCTGGTGCGCGGCTTGGGTGGGACCATCGACCATATCGATTGCACGGTCATCTGCGAGGCGCCGAAGGTGGGCCCGCACCGGGAGGCGATGCGGGCGCGGGTCGCCTCGATCCTCGGGATCAGGCCGTCCGCGGTGAGTATCAAGGCGACCACGACGGAACGGCTCGGCTTCACCGGAAGAGGCGAAGGGATCGCGGCGCAGGCGATCGCCACCGTGCGCATGCCGGCCACGCCTGCTACGGCACCCGCATGACCGCATTGTTGCCCGATCCGCTGATCGAGTTGGCGCGAAGCGTGGTGGCCGCGAACCGCGCCGCATCGCGCCGCATCGTCGTGGCCGAGAGCTGCACCGGCGGCCTCGTCGCCGCCGCCCTCACCGAGATTGCGGGATCATCGGACGTGTTCGACGGCGGTTGGGTGACCTACTCGAACGCCGCGAAGACCGCCGAACTCGGCGTCTCGAACGAAGTGCTCGACACCTTCGGCGCGGTGAGCGTCGCAACGGCCTGGGCCATGGCCAGGGGCGCCCTCGCGCAATCGCAGGCGGACGTCGCGGTCTCCATCACCGGCATCGCCGGCCCCGGCGGCGCTGTCCCGGGCAAGCCCGTCGGAACCGTCGTGTTCGCCCGTGCGATCCGCGGTGCCGCGTCGGACGACATCCTGACCGACAGCCGCTTGTTCGCCGACCTCGACCGGGGCGGGGTTCGCCTTCAGGCAGCGCTCTGCGCGCTCGAACTGTTGCTGCCGTAGAGTTCCGCCGCGCGCTGCTCGAACGCGCCCGTCATGCGCCGCAGCGCCCGGTCGAACATCTGCCCGGCGATCCGCTCGAACAGCCGCGACTTGAAGGCGAAGTCGACCGAGAAATACAAGTCGGTGCCCCCGTCCCCCGCCGGCTGGAACCGCCATTCGTTCTTGAGGTACTTCAGCGGGCCTTCGATGTAGTCGACCACGATCGCGCCGGGCGCCTGCTTGGTGACCCGGCTGGTGAACCGCTCCTTGAACGCCGCGAAGCCGACCACCAGATCGGCGATCGTCTCGGCGTCGGTCGACGACCGCTCCCGGACCGCGACCACCCACGGCAGGAACTCCGGGTAGCGCTTCACGTCCGCCACGAGCGCAAAGAGCTGCTCCGGCGTGTAGGGTAGATGCTTGGTCTCGCTGTGGCGAGGCATGGACGTCAGGCGCGGGCGAGTTGCGCCGCGCGTGCTTCCTGCATCTTCCGGAAGTCGTCGCCGGCATGATAGCTCGACCGGGTCAACGGCGACGCCGCGACCAGCAGGAACCCCTTGGCGCGGGCGATTGAGGCGTAGGCATGGAACAGGTCGGGGGTAACGAACTCCTCGACCTTCGCGTGCCGCGGCGTGGGTTGGAGATACTGACCCATGGTGAGGAAATCGATTCCGGCCGAACGCATGTCATCCATGACCTGGTGGACCTCGAGCCGCTGCTCGCCGAGGCCGACCATCACGCCCGACTTCGTGAAGATGTTCGGCGCATGGCGCTTGACCGTCTCGAGCAGCCGCAGCGAGGCATAGTAGCGCGCGCCCGGCCGGATCGTCGGATAGAGCCTCGGCACCGTCTCGAGATTGTGATTGTAGACGTCGGGTCCCGCCGCGACGATCGCCTCGACGGCAGCATCCGCCTTGTTGCGGAAGTCGGGGGTCAGGATTTCGATGGTCGTATTCGGCGTCGTCCGCCGCAGCGCTTCGATCACCTTGACGAACTGGCTCGCCCCACCGTCCGGCAGGTCGTCGCGATCCACCGAGGTGACGACGATGTGCTCCAGCGCGAGCGCCGCAGCGGCGTCCGCGGTGTGCTGCGGCTCGAGCGGGTCCACCGCGCGCGGCATGCCGGTCTTGACGTTGCAGAACGCACAGGCCCGCGTGCACGTATCGCCCAGGATCATCACCGTGGCGTGCTTCTTGGTCCAGCACTCGCCGATGTTGGGGCATGCGGCTTCCTCGCACACCGTCGCGAGGTTCAGTGATCGCATCAGCCGGCGTGTCTCGGCGTAGGCCTCGCTGGTCGGTGCCTTGACCCGGATCCAGTCGGGCTTGCGCGCGCGGGTGGGTATAGCGGCGGCAATCAGCGGAGCGTTCATGGGCTGCAGATAGCGACGCGTGCCCCCGCTTGCCACCCCTCACGGTCGACCCTAGGCGCGGGGCGCAAAGGGAGCACGAAGGCATGGCGATCGGTGAGCTGCTGGCGGGATACCGCCGGTTCCGTGAAGATCGTTACGCCGGCGAGCGCGCACGGTGGCGCGAGCTTGCCGAGGGCCAGTCGCCCACCGCGCTGATCATTGCCTGCTGCGACAGCCGCGCCGATCCGGCAACGATCTTCGACGCGAATCCCGGCGAGATCTTCGTCGTGCGCAATGTCGCCAACCTCGTGCCGCCATTCGAACCCGGCGGCGGGCGCCACGGCGTGTCGGCAGCGCTGGAGTTCGCCGTCACCCAGCTCAAAGTTCCGCAGATCGTCGTCATGGGGCACGAACGATGCGGCGGGATCGAGGCGTCACTCAGCGGCCGCTTTGCGCACAGCAGCCCAGGTGAAGGCGGCTTTATCGCGCAGTGGATGGAGGTACTCGAAGGCCCGCGCGCCGAAATCACTGCGGCACACGGCACTGGACCGGAAGCGGCCTCGCTACTGGAGGAGGCCGGCATTCGCCAGAGCCTCGCCAACCTGCGCACCTTCCCGTTCGTCGCGGACCGAGAAGCAGCCGGGAAGCTTTCGCTCCACGGCTGCCACTTCTCGATCTTCAAAGGCCAGCTCTACCTGCTCGACGAGGCCGAGGATCGCTTCGCCCCGGCTTAAGCGAGGAACGGCCTAGCAGCGCGTATTATAGTCGTAGATCGGGTTGCCGTTCTGATCGACGTAGTAGCAATAGCCGCGCGTGTCCCGGTACCACTGGTGCCCGCCGGACACGGCGCCTGCGACCCCGCCCAGCGCCGCACCGGCCAGTGCGCCCGTGCCCACGCCGACGCCAGGAACGATCGCGCCGATGACGCCGCCGGCAACCGCGCCCAGGGTTGCCCCGGCCACGGCACGTCCAGCAGTCGTCTGCGTGCCGTATGGGCGATTGTACCCGTCGTTGTAGCCGTTGGGATTGGTGGCGCATGCCGACAAGGACAGGCCGCCGGCCAACACGGCACCCAACATCATCTTGTTCATGGTCGTTCCTCTCGCAGTGTTCTCGCGTAAGCTGCAAAAGCGAGCGAACCATCCATTTCGTTCCGCACCCGATGCGGTATGAGCGGCCAAACGGAGCACAAGCAGGATGACCTCGCCTTCGGATTCGCGCTCCTCAGCGCTCAACATTGCGCTGCTGATCGACGCCGACAACGCCTCGCCCGACCACCTGGACGAGGTGCTGATCGTGCTCGGCGAACTCGGCTCGATCAACATCCGCCGCGCGTACGGGAACTGGTCGAAGCCCAGCCTCAAGGGCTGGGGCAACCTCACCGGCCTTCATTCGATCATGCCGCTGCAGCAGTTCGACATCGTCAAGGGCAAGAGCGCGACCGACATGCGGATGACGATCGACGCGATGGACCTGCTCTATCGCGGCCACGTCGACGGATTCGGGATCATGTCATCGGACAGCGACTTCCTGCCGCTCGCGCAGCGCATCCGCGAGGACGGGCTGCCGGTCTATGGTTTCGGGACGACAAAGACGCCGCAGAGCTTCCAGCAGGCCTGCACGCGGTTCTTCGACGTCGCGGCGCTCGCGGCGGACCAGGCCGAAGCGCTCGAAGCTCCCCCTGCGAGCGCGGGGCAGCGCACGATCGACGCGGAACTGCTCAAGATCCTCGGCGCGGCCTACAAGGCTTCCAAGCGCGATGACGAAGGCTTCGCCTCGCTGAGCGAGGTCGGCCAGCGGGCAACCGCGGTGTCGAGCTTCGCGGTGCGCAACTACGGCTTCTCGCGGTTGAGCGATCTCATCAAGGCCGTGCCCAACTTCGAGGTCAGGCCCGGCGGCGACGGTCGGCTGATCGTCAAGCGGCTGCGCTAGCGGGAACCCCTGCCCGCTTCCGCCCGTTCCCCGACAAATCTTCGAAGGAGAATGGCGATGACCGACGATCCCAAGCGCGTGGCCGAACTGGAGGAAGCCTTGTGGGAGGCGCTCGACAGCTCGCCGTTCGTCATGCTCGGCTTGCAAGGCGTCGAAGACAGCCGCACGCGGCCGATGACCGCGCAGGTCGACGCCGGCGAGGACGGCAATTCGAAGCGGGGCGGGCAGATCTACTTCTTCGGTGCCCATAGCGAGGCGCTCGCACAGGGGATCGGCCAGTCGCATCGTGCCAACGCGACCTATGTCTCGAAGGATCAGAAGATCTTCGCGCACATTCACGGAACCCTGTCGATCACGAACGATCGCGGCGTGATCGATCGCTTGTGGAACCCGATGGTTGCGAGCTGGTACAAGGACGGCCAGAACGATCCCGATCTTGCGCTGATCCGCTTTGACACGGAGAAGGCGGATGTGTGGGAGGCGCACACCGGCCAGAGCATGAAGGCGGCCTTCATCAAGATGCTCGGCCGCGACCCGGGCAAGGACCAGCAGCGCGAGAACCAGGCCGAGGTGGCGCTCTAGGGATGATCATGACGAGGTGAGGGCGGCGCTCTCTCCTCGTTGCGGGCCCCACCCTCGCTCGTCGACGATGAGGGTTGCGCCGCACCCCTGAACGACCGATGGCGGATCGATGACCGCGGCGCTGGCGATCCTCTACGAGCACCCGCAATGGTTCCTGCCGCTGTTCGAGGCGCTGGATCGGCGCAGGATCGAGTATCTCGCGATCGATTTGTCGGACCATGGCTTCGGCCTGGGCCAACTCCCCCCTGCCCCGCTGATCTTCAACCGGGTCGCCCAGTCTGGCTTCCTGCGCGAGCCCGACCACCCGATCTTCTACACGGCGGCGCTGCTCGACCATTGGCAGCGGCAAGGCGCGCAGGTGCTGAACGGACCGGAAGCGCTTGCGATCGACTCGTCGAAGGCTCGGCAACTGTCGCTCATCCGATCGCTCGGCCTGACGATTCCGGACACCCGCGTGGTTCACCGCCCACAGGACCTCGCCTCGGCTGCCGACGGGATGGGTTTCCCTCTGCTGGTCAAGGCCAACATCGGCGGTTCGGGAGCAGGCATCGCGCGTTACCATGCGATGACCGATCTGGTCGACGCGGTGGAGGGTGCATCGGTGCCGAGTTCGATCGACAAAGTGCTGTTGCTCCAGGATTATGTCCCGCCACGCGGCGGAACCATCATGCGCATCGAGACGCTCGCCGGCCGCTTCCTCTACGCGCTCGAAGTGGAGAGCAGCGGGGAGTCCTTCGACCTCTGCCCCGCCGACGCTTGCCTGGCGCAGCCGGGCCGCCGTGCGATCGCCATGCGTGCGGTCAGCCCACGGGCGGAGATCGTCGACGCGGCGGAACGCATTGCACAGGCCGCAGGCATGGACATCGGCGGTGTCGAAGTCGTGATCGACGACCGCGACGCCATCCCGCGATTCTATGACATCAATGCGTTGTCGAACTTCGTCGCCAACCCGCTCGACGTTCTGGGGTGGAACCCGCACGAGCGGCTGGTCGATTTCCTCGAGACCCGTATCGCGGAGGCGTCGTGAGGTTCGGTTACTGGATGCCCGTGTTCGGCGGCTGGCTGCGCAACGACCCGCACGAGGGGCCGGAGGCGAGCTGGGAGGTGGTCAGGCGGCTGACCCAACGCAGCGAGCAGACCGGCTGGGACCTGACCCTCATCGCCGAGCTTTTCCTCAACGACATCAAGGGCGTCGACGCGCCCGCGCTCGACGCCTGGTCGACGGCGGCCGCGCTCGCCGCGGTGACCAGCCGGCTGGAGCTGATGGTCGCGGTCCGGCCCAACTTCCACCACCCTGCCCTGTTCGCCAAGGCCGCGGCCAACATCGATCGGATCTCGAGCGGGCGGCTGTCGCTCAACGTCGTGTCGTCCTGGTGGGCGGACGAGGCGCGGCAATATGGGCTGCAGTTCGACGAGCACGACGACCGCTACGGGCGGACCGCGGAGTGGCTGCGAGTTGTCGAGGGGCTGTGGACGCAGGACCGGTTCAGCTTCGCGGGCACGCACTATCGACTGGACGAGGCGATCTGCTCGCCCAAGCCGGTCGCCCGGCCCACCGTCTACGCCGGCGGCGAAAGCGAGCGCGCCAAGGACCTGATCGCCCGCCAGTGTGACGCCTATGTCATGCACGGCGACCCGGTCGAAGTGGTCCGCACCAAGGTGGCGGCGATGGCCGCGCGGCGCGCTAGCGTGGGCGGGACGCCGATGCAGTTCGGGATGGCGGCCTACGCCATCGTCCGCGACAGTGAGGCGGAGGCGCGCCGCGAACTCGAACGCATCACCCAGTTGCCGCCCGAGCCGCCCAAGGGTTTCGCGAACTTCGACCAGTGGCTTTCGGGGACGAAGCTGGAGCGCCAGCTCAAGCTACAGGAATATTCGGTCTCGAACCGAGGCTTGCGGCCCGACCTTGTCGGCACGCCCGAGCAGGTGCGCGGGCGGATCGAGGCCTTCGGCGATGCAGGCCTCAATCTGCTGCTGCTTCAGCTCAGCCCGCAGGAGGACGAGATGGAGCGCTTCGCCGAGCAGGTCATCGGGCCGATGCGGCGCGGCCTCGTCAGCAGCTCGCCGAACGCCGCGGCGCCCAGCGCTGTCGCAGCGCTCCAATCGCCAGGAATCCAATCATCATCATCGCCCAGCTGGCCGGCTCCGGCACCGGCGAGTTGAACGCGTAGGTCAGCGAGTAGGTCGTGCGGTTGCAGGCGTCCGAACCTTGGCGCCCGTTGCCGCACCCGTTCAGTTCCGCGAACACGGGTGCATTCACCGGGGTCAAGGACACGTCCGAGTAGCTGAACAGGCCCGGATCCACCGCGTCGATGCTGAAATCAAAGGTCGGGCCACGGTCGATGAGGAAAAAGCCAAACAGGCTCGGATCGAGATTGAACGTGTGCGACCCGGTAGCCGACATCATGATCTCGCCCTCGCCGGTCCGGCTGCCGGTGCCGCTGCCATGCGTGGTGAACTGCAGCGGAGCGAGTGAGGCGCCGTTCGGGAACGGGCGCAAATAGAGGTTCATCACGCCGTCGATCGCCCAGTCGACGGACGTAGTGCCGGTGGCGTAGAGCGCGCGCCGGCTGATCGTCTGGGCAGTCAGGGTCACACCCGTCAGCGTGCCCAGCGCAGGGTTGAAGCCGGTGAACGCCCCGGGAAGCGCGTCGAGGCTGTCCGCGGTGTAGGTGCGCAGCTCGGTCGCCGAAGCAGGTGCGGCGATCGCCACCGTAAGCGGCGCAAGCGCCCATAGAATGCGCATGAAACATGTCCCCCTGTTCCGCCTCAGTGGAGCACCACTTAGCGATTCGCTCCTAATCAATTTTTAACGCTGTCGGAAGCGCACTGGTTCCGAAGGATGGCGCGATGGTAGCGGAGGAGGGACTTGAACCCCCGACACGCGGATTATGATTCCGCTGCTCTAACCAGCTGAGCTACTCCGCCCCAGGGCTTGCGGGCGGGCCGCGGGCGCGGCGTGCCTATAGGTCGGCGGTCAGCGGGGGTCAACGCGATCCGCTAGCGGGCAGTAAGGAAGGAACCACCCGCGGAGCCGTGTCGTTCAACGCGAAACTGGAGATCGTGATGGACCCGCTGACGCCGTTAGAAACCCTGTGCCGGATCATCCTGCGCGCCCGCGAATATGAAGCGCAGGTGCCGACCGACTATGACGGCGGGGAAGCAGCCGAGAACGTCGATGACGAGGAGAGCGGCGAGCGACTCTCGGTGCTCGACGATTCGATCAACGACAGCGTCGAGGAAGAACTGAAGAGCTCCTTCGAAGACTTGGGCGAGGACCAGCTGGCGGAGGTGCTGGCCTTCTGCTGGGTCGGCCAGGGGACCTATGACGCTGCGGACTGGGACGAGGCGATGGAGGCCGCGACCGATGAGGGCGCCGGCGTCGTTGCCGAGCTGCTCGACATGCCGATGCTCGCCTCCGTGTTGGAATCGGGCATGGCGGCGTTCGACCTCACCTGCGAAGGGATCGGCGACCTTACTTAGCGCGGCCTAGCCGGCGCGAAACTGCCACCGCTGGATGAAATCCCACGGGCCGGCGCGATACCGGTGAAGCGCGACGCCCGCCAGCCCGACCGGGCGTGGCCGGAAGTGACGCTCCTTCTCGGCCAGGAGTTCGCGCGCGACCCTCGGGTCCACCTTGTTCTGGATGGTGACGTGGGCGCGCCAGCCTTGCGCGTCCTGAGAGGTGAGGCAGCCGGCGAAAGCCTCGGCCAGCTCATCGCGAAGCATGTCGAGCCCATCCGAGACGATGGTGTAGGCGACCCCCGAGCCGAGGCTGCGCAAGCCGGCGATCGTCGCGGCGGGTGCCGGCCGATCGGCGAGCACCGCAAGACGGCGCCTGAGCTCTGGCTCCACCGACGGCGGAAGGGCGTGGAACAGCGTCAGGTGAGCGGCAAGGATGTTGCGCTCCGGCGGAAAATGGGCCCGGCGCTCGGCTTCGAAGAAGGCGAAGTCGGTGGCGCCGAATTCCGCGGTGACGATCAGCGGATGGCTCATCGCCAATCATCCTTCGGCACCGGTGCGATCTGCTCGAACCGGGCTTGATCGAGCCCGGTGGCGACCGCACCCTCGTCGACCCGCGCCTCGCGCCACGGCACGCGCCTGATCGTCTCGCCGACGCCGCCGACCCCGCCGCTGGCCACCACCAGATACGCCAACCGGCCCTGCTCGCAGCCGACCATCGCGTCGACACACGCGCCGAGATCGCTCCCGTCCGCACCGCGCAGCTTGGCCTTCGTCAGAAGCGAGACCGGGAACAGGGTCTCCCCTGCCCTTCGCTCGCTCGCCTTGGAAGCCCGTTCCCCACCATCCTCAAGCTTTGCCTGGCGTCCGAGCCAGCGCCAGATGCCCAGCAGGTTGAGCAGGGTTAGGATCGCGTTCTGCCAGACGAGGCTGGGCTGACCCGTCGCCAGGCCCAACGCGATCCAGGCGATTGAGCCGATCGTGAAGACGGCGAAGCCCCAGCCGGTCACCCGGCTACCGAGATTTGAGGCGGTCATGAGGGCGGCGATGGTCGTGGCGATCGGCGCGACCCAGGTGGCGATACTTTCCATGCACCCCCAATGCGGCAGAGACCGGCGAGTTGCTAAATCTCGACCTGGCTGCCGAGTTCGACGACGCGGTTGGTCGGCAGCTTGAAGAACTCCATCGCGCTCTGGGCATTGCGCAGCATCCACGCGAACAGCTTTTCGCGCCAGATCGCCATGCCCGGCCGCTCGGCGGTGAGCAGCGTCTGCCGGGACAGGAAGAAGCTGGTGCGCATCAGGTTGGAGGTGCCGCAACCCTCGACCTTGGCGAGGGCGGTGGGCACATCGACCTCCTCCATGAAGCCGTAGTGCAGGGTGATGCGAAAGAAGCCCTGCCCATAGTCCTCGTTGGTGATCCGCCGCTCCTCCTTGACGAACGGCACGTCCTCGATCCGCACCGTGGCGAGGATGTTGCGCTCGTGAAGCACCATGTTGTGCTTGAGGTTGTGCAGCAGCGCGGGCGGCACGCCGTCGCGGGCACTGGTCATGAACACCGCCGTGTTGGGCACGCGGGTCGCGCTGCCGGCCGACTTGATGAACACTTTCAAGGGAAGCGAATCCGCGTTCATCCGCGCGATCATCAGCTGGCGGCCCTTGGCCCAGGTCGTCAGCAGGGTGAAGGCGATGGCGCCGATCAGCAGCGGGAACCAGCCGCCGGCGAAGAACTTCGTCAGGTTCGACGCGAAATAAATGCCGTCGATCAGCATGAACGTGCCGACCACGACGAGCACGATGGGCAGCGACCAATTCCAAACCTTCCGGGCCAGGAAGCCGAAATTAAGGGCGGTGATGAACATCGTGCCCGTGACCGCGATGCCATAGGCGGCGGCGAGGTTGGTGGATTCGCGAAAACCCAGGACAAGCAGGATGACGAGCACCATCAGGGTCCAGTTCATGAACGGCACGTAGATCTGGCCGGCCGCCCGCTCGCTCGTGTGATCGATGCGCAGGCGCGGCATGAGGCCGAGCTGGATCGCCTGCTGAACCACCGAGAAGGTGCCGGTGATCACCGCCTGGCTGGCGATGATCGTCGCAACCGTGGCAAGGATGACCAGCGGCAGGCGCAGCGTGTCGGGCGCCATGAAGTAGAACGGATTGTCGGCGGCGGCAGGCCGCGCGAGCATCAGCGCGCCTTGCCCGAGATAGTTGAGGATCAGCGCTGGGAACACCAGCCAGAGCCACGCGAGCGTGATCGGTCGCCGCCCGAAGTGGCCCATGTCGGCGTAGAGCGCCTCGGCACCGGTGACGCACAGGACGACCGAACCGAGCGCGAGGAACGCCAGCCCCGGATCCGCGGCGATGAAGCGGACCGCCCACACCGGGTTGAGCCCGAAGATGACCGAAGGCTGCCCGACGATCTGGAGGACACCCAGCACCGCGATCACCGCGAAGTAGAACAGCATGACGGGACCGAACAGCTTGCCGACCACGTCGGTACCGCGCGACTGGATCAGGAACAGGCCGATCAGGATGACGATCGACGTCGGGATGACGAACGGGGTGAAGCCGGCGTTCACGGTCTCGAGCCCCTCGACGGCCGAGAGCACCGAGACCGCCGGGGTGATCATCGCGTCACCGAAAAAAAGCGCGGTCGCCGCGATGCCGAGCATAACCAGGCTCGTGCCCCATAGACCACCGCCGGTCGATCGCTGGATGAGGGCAAGCAGGGCCAGGCTGCCACCCTCTCCCTTGTTGTCGGCGCGCAGGATCAGGGCGACGTATTTGATGGAGACGATGATCACCAGCGACCAGAACATCAGGCACACCGTGCCGAAGATGTGCAGCGGGTCGACGGTCAGCGGATGGTGCCCGACGAACACCTCCTTCATCGCGTAGAGCGGGCTGGTACCGATATCGCCGAAGACCACGCCTACGGCGCCGAGCGCGAGAGCTCTCACCGAACCCTGTGCGTGCCCGTGGCTCTGATGGAAAGCCTCTTCGCTGCTCGGCGGTTCCTCCGTGGGGGAGCCAGCCTGCACGGCCGCTTGGTCATTCATCGGGGGCGATCCTCAACGCGCGAAACGGTCGCGCAACGTCTTAGCCGAGCCTGGGGCGGCTGGCGCGTTAAATTTCTACCTGGCTGCCAAGCTCGACGACACGGTTGGCCGGCAACTTGAAGAACTCCATCGCGCTTTCCGCGTTGCGCAGCATCCAGGCGAACAGTTTCTCGCGCCAAATCGCCATGCCCGGGCGATCCGACGCGATCAGCGTCTGGCGCGCCAGGAAGAAACTCGTGTCCATCATCCGGTAGCGCGGACCGCAGCCGTGGAGGGCGGACAAGGCTGCCGGCACGTCGATGTCCTCCATGAAGCCATAGCGCAGGACGATGCGGTAGAAACCCTGGGTAAGGTCTTCGGTCACGATGCGAGCCGTGGTCTTGACGTATGGGACGTCCTCGATGCGGACGGTAAGCAGCAGGATGCGGTCGTGAAGCACCTTGTTGTGCTTCAGGTTGTGGAGCAGCGCGTGTGGCACGCCCGACGCGGCGCTGGTCATGTAGACCGCCGTGCCGGGCACGCGCGCCGCACTCGACGTCGCGGACTTGACGAACACGTCGACCGGGATCGACTCCTCGTTCATGCGGATGATCATCAGCTTGCGCCCGCGCGCCCAGGTGGTGAGCATGGTGAAGGCGATGAAGCCGACGAGTAGCGGGAACCAGCCACCGACCGGCACCTTGAGCAGGTTCGCCGCGAAGTAGGCGACGTCAACGATGAGGAAGATCGCGACCACCGCGCCCGCCAGGAACCGGTTCCACTTCCAAAGGGTGAACAGCACCACGCCGATCAGCAGCGTGTCGATGAACATCGCGCCGGTCACGGCAATGCCGTACGCCGCCGCAAGGTTCGACGAGGTGCGGAAGTTGAGTACCAGGACGAGCACCATCGTCATCAGCGCCCAGTTGATCACCGGGATGTAGATCTGCCCGGCCGCCGTCTCGCTCGTGTGCGTGATGCGCAGCCGCGGGATGAAACCGAGCTGGATCGCCTGCTGGGTTACGGAGAAGGCGCCCGAAATCACCGCTTGGCTGGCGATGATCGTCGCCGCCGTGGCGAGCAGCACAAGCGGCAGGCGCAGCATGTCTGGGGCGAGGAAGAAGAACGGGTTCTTGACGGTCTCGAGCGCCTGCGCCGGTGCAAGGGAAAGCAGCATGGCGCCCTGCCCCATGTAGTTGAGCAGGAGCGCCGGCAATACGAAGAATAGCCACGACACGCGGATCGGGTTGCGCCCGAAATGGCCCATGTCGGCGTAGAGCGCCTCTGCACCGGTCACGGCGAGCACGACCGAGCCCATGCCGACGAACGCACGCACCGGGTCGACCGCATAGAAATGGGCTGCGTTGAGCGGGTTCAAGGTGTGCCACAGCACGGCCGGGTGATCGAGGATGTGCCACACCCCGAGCACCGCCAGCACGACGAAGTAGAACAGCATGACCGGGCCGAACAGGGCGCCGACCTTGGCCGTGCCGCGCGCCTGGATCAGGAACAGGCCGATCAGGATCGCGACGGCGATCGGCACGACGAACGGCTCGAGGCGCGCCTGGACCGTCGTCAGCCCTTCGACGGCGGACAGGACCGAGATCGCGGGCGTAATCATGCTGTCGCCGTAGAACAGCGCCGTCGCAAACACGCCGAGCAGGACGATGCCCTTGGCCCAGCGGCGCGTGTCCGTGGTGGAGCGGTTGATGAGGGCGAGCAGGGCCAGACTGCCCCCCTCCCCCTTGTTGTCCGCCTTCATGATGATCGAGACGTATTTGAACGTCACGATGATCATCATCGACCAGAAAATCAGGCTCAGCACGCCATAGACGTGGACGCTGTCGGGCACGAGCTTGTGGTGGCCCGCGAAGGTCTCCCGGAACGCGTAGATTGGTGAGGTGCCGATGTCGCCGAACACGATGCCGACCGCGCCTACGGCGAGCTTCGCGAGCGAGCCTTGCGCGTGCCCGTGCGGGACGTCCTGGGCAGGCTCGGCAACGGCCGCGCCGTTTGCGGAGATGTTCATCAGGCGCTCGGCCTACCAGCAGGTTTGCCGTCTCGCAATCTTACCCGAGGTGGCCCGGCCACCGTTCCGGGACTATAGGGGCGCAATATCAGCATTTTGGAGCGAACGAACCATGCGCGTGGGTGTGCCGAAGGAAATCAAGAATCACGAGTATCGCGTCGGTCTCACGCCCGCGTCCGTCGGTGAGCTGGTCGCCGTGGGCCACGAGGTCGTGGTCGAGGCCGGCGCCGGCATGGGCATCGACTTCCCCGACTCTACCTACGAAAAGGTAGGCGCGACGATTCTGCCCGACGCGGCGGCGGTGTTCGGCGGGGCCGACATGATCGTCAAGGTGAAGGAGCCGCAGGCGTCGGAGATCGCGCTGCTCGAACCGCGCCACATCCTGTTCACGTATCTGCATCTCGCCGCCGACGAGCGTCAGGCCGAGGGGCTGATGAAGTCCGGCGCGACCTGCATCGCCTATGAGACGGTGACGTCGCGCTCAGGCGCGCTGCCGCTGCTCAAGCCGATGAGCGAGGTCGCGGGACGCATGTCGATCCAGGTGGGGGCGCACTATCTCGAGAAGGAACAGGGCGGACGCGGCGTGCTGCTCGGCGGCGTGCCGGGCGTAGCGCCCGCTAAAGTCGCGATCTTCGGCGGCGGAGTTGCAGGAATCAATGCGGCACAGATCGCCACCGGCCAGCGCGCCGACGTGACCATCTACGACATCAACAACGACCGGCTGGCTGAGCTCGACCTCCACTTCGGCAGCCAGATCAAGACAGCCTTCGCGTCCAAGTCGGCGATCGCTCAGGCGGTAGAGGAGGCCGAGCTGGTCATCGGCGCCGTCCTGGTGCCCGGCGCCGCGGCGCCGAAGCTCGTCTCGCGTGACATGCTGAAGACGATGAAGCGGGGCAGCGTGCTGGTCGACATCGCGATCGACCAGGGGGGCTGCTTCGAGACGAGCCACGCGACGACCCACGACGACCCGGTCTACACGATCGACGGCGTCATCCACTACTGCGTCGCGAACATGCCTGGCGCAGTGGCGCGGACGTCGGCCTTTGCGCTCAACAACGCGACCCTGCCGTTCGCGCTGCGGATCGCCAACCTCGGCGCGGATGCAGCGCTCGCAGCGGACCCGCATCTCGCCAATGGGCTCAACGTGTCGGGTGGGAAGATCCGGCATCAGGCGGTCGCCGAGGCGCTCGACCTCACGTTCGAAGCCGCCGCCTAGCGCGGAACAAGACAGGAACAGCGCGCGTTGTCGGGTCGATCCAAGAAGTTGGAAAGGCATGAAGATGAGCGATGCAGTCGACGACGATCCCAAGGCGCACCCGACCGGCAATGCGGTCAAGGACCCGGACCATTGGACCACCGGCGACCAGCCGATGACCGGCGCCCAGGCTTCCTACCTGCAGACCCTGAGCGAGGAGGCGGGCGAAGAGTTCGACCCCGAACTCAGCAAGGCGGAAGCGTCCAAGAAAATCGACGCGCTGCAGGAGAAGACCGGCCGCGGGGCGTAGCGCCCGTCAGCGGTTGAGCAGCGCCACGGCGCCTTCGACCATCGGCCGCCAGCTAGTGGTGGCCGGGGCGCTCGCCAGGACCCGGTTCCACTCGGCGAGCGCTCCGGCCCGATCGCCCGACCGCACCAGTGCCAGGCCATAGAAGAACCGCGGTCCGGGACTGTCGGGCGCCCGTTCGATCGCGCGGAAGTAGGCCACGCGAGCCGCTGGTGTCAGCGCCCCGGAATGATCGACGAACGCGTTGCCGAGACCGACCCAAAGCTCCGCGTCTTCCGGGTGGGCGCGTAGGGCCGACTGGATCGTCTGCACCGCGCTCGTCGTATCGCCCGAGCGAGCATAGCTGTCTGCCAGGATCAGCCAGCGTTCGGCGGGTGTGAAGGTGCCGAAGAAAGCGTGGCGCGCGCCTTCGAGCGGTAAGGGTGGCGCCTCGTCGGCAGGTCCGCGCGGCGAGCCACCAAGCGCGGGATGACCCTGGAGCGCATAGCCCGATGCGCCGAACAGCAACGCCGCCGCGGCAAGGGTCAGCATCCCGCCGCGCAACCTCGACAGCCACAACAGGCCCAGCGTTGCGCCGACGAGCAGCGCCATGATCAGCCAGCCGTTCATCGCGCGGCCGGCCTGAACCGCTTGCGCGCAATCCACAGGCCAACGAGAACGAACAGCAGCGGCGCCGCCCAAAGCGGCCAGGTGAGCGGCTGCACTGACGGTGCGAAGCTCACCCAATTGCCATAGCGCGACACCAGCCAGGCGCGGATCGCCTCCGGCTTCTCGCCCGCGGCGATACGGGTACGGACCATTGCGCGCATCGATCCGGCGAGGTCCGCGTCGCTGTCCGCGATCGACTGGCCCTGGCACACGAGGCAGCGCAGGGTCGCCATGAGGGCCTGCGCCTGCGCCTCCTTGGCGGGGTCGGGCAGTTGCGTGTCGGCCCACCGGGGCGGTGGCAGGTCGGTGTCGGCCCAAACCGGCGCGGCGACCAGGGCCAGCGCGAGGAGCAGTCGCTTCACGATCTGGCCTCGGCGAGTGCCCGCCGCAGTTCGGGCAGGGCGTCCTGGTCGATGCCGCCGATGAATTGGCGCCGGATCACGCCGTGGCCGTCGACGACGAACGTCTCCGGAACGCCGGACGAGCCGAGCGCGACCTGGGCGTTGCTGCCGCTGTCGAGGCCGACCTGGCTGAAGGGATCGCCATGCTCGGCCAGAAACGCCTGCACGGCCCCGGGCCGGTCGCGGATGGCGATGCCGACGATCGGCACCCCTTCCGCCTTGAGGCGAGCCAAGTGCGGCGCTTCGGCCATGCATGGCACGCACCAGCTGGCGAACAGGTTGAGCAGGTGCGGCTTCCCGGTCGCCAGGGACGCGGCCGTCAGGGGCTCCTCCCCTGCCCTGCCGGACGGTAGGTTGAACGCCGGGACGGGGCGGTTGACCATCTGCGAGTAGACTGCGGTGCCGGCGGGATGGACCAGCCGCCAGCTGAGCGCGCCGACCAGTGCGATGAACACGAAGATGGGGGCGTAGCGCGACTTCATGCAGCGATGCGCCTGCGCCACCAGGAACGTCCGACTTCGCGCCACAGCCGACCGAGCAGCGCCAGCGCTCCGCCGAGCGCAATCAGCGCGCCGCCGAGCCAGATCAGTGTCACGAACGGCTTCCACCATAGTCTCAGCTGCCAGCGGCCCGTGCCGTCGGGACGGCCTAGCACTGTATAAAGCTGGCCGTTCCACAAAGTGGCGATCGCGGTCTCGTTTGTCTGGGTCGGGGGCGCGGTGAAGGTGCGCGCCTGCGGAGCGAGATGGATGCGCTCGTCACCGCGCGAGGCATCGAGCCTTGCCTCGAGCGCGGTCCAGTTCGGCCCGACGACCGGTTCGAGGCTGGCGAAACTCACTGACCACGGACCGACGGCGAGCGTCTCGCCTTCGCGGGCCGCGGCGAGCTTCTCGACCGTGAATGCGCTGTCGATCGCCATGCCGGCGAGCGCGACGGCGACCCCGAAGTGAGCAACCACCATGCCCCATGTCGCGAGCGGCATGCGGCGCAGGCTTCGTCCGGCGAGCGGCAGGAGGCTGGCGACCGCGAGTCCGCCGGCGAGCGCCAGGCCGAGCCGCGGGAGCAGCGCCATCGGCGGTCCGGCGAAGCTCAGCGCGAGCGCCACCGCCGCCGCCAGCGCGCCGGGCAGCATTCGCGCGGCCTTGGCCCTGCCGTCATGGCGCCAGCGCAGCAGCGGCGCGAACAGCAACAAGCCGACAAGCAGCAGCGCGAGCGGGCCGGCCGTGCTGTCGAAGTAAGGCGGACCAACGGAGAGCTTCTCTCCCGTCGCCGCCTCGGCAAGCAACGGATAGAGCGTGCCGACCAGCACGATGCCGAGAATGGCGGAGAGCAGGAGGTTGTTCGCGACCAAGCCGCCCTCGCGGCTCCACAACGCGAAGGGTGCGCCCTCCCGAACCGTCGCCACCCTGCTGGCGAACAGCAGCAGCGCGGCGCCGATGTACAGTGCGAGCAGGACCAGGATGAAGGCGCCCCGGGTGGGGTCGACGGCGAACGCGTGGACCGAGGTGAGGATGCCCGAGCGGACCAGGAAGGTGCCGAGCATCGACATCGAGAAGGCGACCACTGCAAGCATCATCGTCCAGGCGCGAAGGCCGCCGCGTGCCGCGAGCACGTTGAGGCTGTGGAGCAGCGCCGTCGCCGCCAGCCATGGCATCAGCGAGGCGTTCTCGACTGGATCCCAGAACCACCATCCGCCCCAGCCGAGCTCGTAATAGGCCCAGTAACTGCCGGCCGTGATGCCGAGGGTCAGGAAGATCCACGCTGCCAGGACCCACGGCCGCATCGCTTGGGCCAGCGCCGGTCCGACCTGCCGCGTCAGCAACGCCGCCACCGCGAGGCTGAAGGCGACCGACAGGCCGACGTAGCCGAGGTAGAGCGTCGGCGGATGGAAGGCGAGGCCGGGGTCCTGGAGGAGCGGGTTGAGCCCCTGGCCTTCGATAGGCGCCGGATCGAGCCGGGCGAACGGATTGGAGGCGAGCAGGAGGAAGGCGTAGAAGCCAAGCGCGATGGTCGCCTGGGTCGCCAAGGTCGCGACGATCATCGACTCGTCCAGCCGCCGCGAGAGCAGCGCGAGGGCAGCGCCGGACGCGCCGAGCACCGTCACCCAGAGCAGCATCGAGCCTTCGTGGTTCCCCCACGCCCCGGCGATCTTGTAGAGCATCGGCTTCGCGGTGTGGCTGTTCTCGGCCACGAGCGCGACGGACAGGTCGGTGCGCGCGAACACGGCGAGCAGAGCAAGGAACGCGCCAAGCGTCAGCACCCCTTGCCCGATCGCCAGGCGCCGGGCGACCCGCTCGCCACCGATCCCCTGCCGGGCCCAGGCGATGCCGAGGACGATCTGGAGCAGCGCCATCGCCGTCGCGAGCCACAGGGCGGCGAGACCGAACTCGGCGATCATCGCTGGCTCCCCGTCATCGCGCCACCGTCCGACCCGTCTTATGCTCGGCGCTCTGGTTGCCCATCTGTGGCGGCATGTACCGCTCATCGTGCTTGGCAAGGATCGTATCGGCGGTGAACGTGGCGCCGGTCAGGTGTCCTTCGGCGACGACGCCGCTTCCCTCGCGGAACAGGTCGGGCAGGATGCCGCGATAAGTGACCGGCACCTCGGCCGGCCCGTCCGTGACGCGGAACGAGACCGTGACCCCATCGGCGCCTCGCACGAGCGACCCCTTCTGGACCATGCCGCCGAGCCGCACCGTGCGATCCGAAACCCCCTTGCCCCCCGCGATGTCTGCGGGTGTGTAGAAGTAGGAGGCGCGATCGCGCAGGCCCCACATCGCGAGCAGCACGGCACCGAGCACCGCGACGAGCGCGAGGACGACAAGGACGAGGCGCTGGTGCTTGGGTTTCACGCGCGTGATCTCACCGCTCGCGCTTGAGGGCGTCGGCCGCCTGTTCGGCGCGCCCCATCCCGCTCCAGGCCCACGCCAGCAAGCCCGCAGTAGCGGCTAGCATGACGAGGTAGGCGGCAACCACGAACGGCCAGGGGTTCACGTCGTTGCGGCCCTCCGGACACGCGCCTCGAGCCGCTGCTCCGCGAGTTGCGCGCGCATCCGCATCAGGACGGCCGCGGCGAACAGGGCCGTGAACCCCAGCATGGTGAGCGGCAGCGGCCACAGAAGTGAGGGCGCGATGGTCGACCCGCCAAGTGAGATGCTCTGGCCCTGATGCAGGGTCCGCCACCACAGCACGCTATAGTGGATGATCGGCAGGTTGATGGCGCCGGCAAGGCCGAAGATCGCGGCCATGCGCCCGTCGCCGCCGCGCTCCCGCTCCGCCGCGGCGAGGGCGATGTAGCCCAGATACAGGAAGAACAGGATCAGCATCGAAGTGAGTCGTCCGTCCCACTCCCACCAGGTGCCCCAGGTTGGACGACCCCAGATCGATCCGGTCAAAAGGCAGGCTGCGGCGAAGGTCGCGCCGGCCGGAGCGATGGCACGTCCGGCAATGGCGGCCAGCGGGTGACGCCAGACGATCTGGCTAAGCGAGGCTGCGGCGATCCCGGCCCACCCCGCCATGCCGAGCCAGGCCGCGGGTACATGGATGTAGAGAATGCGGACGGTCTCACCCTGAAGATAGTCGGGAGGAGTGAGAAACAGTCCGCCGATGAGCCCGGCCGCCGTCAGCAGCAGGCCGGCCGCCAGGAACCATGAGGTCGCGGGGCGAGCGAAGCGCAAAAACCGGGCAGGATTGGCGAAACCGTGCATCGAGAAGCGATTAGCCGCTCCGTGGCGAAGAAGGAACTGCCCAGCGAGGCTCAGGAAGCGCTTGCTTCGTCCTTGCGGCGCTGTTCCTCCGCACGGAGGCGATCGCCCTTCACCGAGCGGTTGGCGAGCACGTCCCACGCAGCGGCCGCGCGCAGATGATTGTCCCGCACGTTGGCGAGGGTGGCGGCGTCTGCCAGCTTCTGCTCGGCATCGCGGCGTTCGACGAAGAAGAGGGATTGGCTGGACATCGGTAGTCTCCTCTTCGGTAGCAGAAACGAGTGGTCCGGACCCGAAGGCCCGGACCGGCAGGCTTAGGCGGCCTGGAGGTTCACCGCGCTCGTGCGGCCGCGACGATCGGGCTCGAGCTCGTAGCTGACGCGCTGATCGGTGTTGAGCGTCTGCATGCCGGCGGCCTGAACGGCGCTGATGTGCACGAACGCATCGTTCGAGCCGTCATCCGGCTTGATGAAGCCGAAGCCCTTGTCGGTGTTGAAGAACTTCACGGTACCTGAAATCATGACGGGTTCCTTTTCCCTTTGCGGCGCGACGCGAACCGTCCGCCCGCTAGAAGTGCTTTAGAAGAGGAAGAGGACTCGTAGAGCCAGACCCGATCAGGCAACTGGTAGCCCGGATAACATAGGCTAGCGCACCGCGAGATGCAAACGCGGCGCTTTACTTGGCGTCCTCGGCAGCTCGGCCGATCAGTTGCTGCGCCATCGCGTCGGCGACCGCAGCGGGGTCGAGCTCACTGGAAGCACTGCGTGTCCAGATCTCTTCGAGACGTGCGGGAATGGCTTCGATCCGCTGCCGCACCACGCTTGCGTCGCCATCCCGGACATACTCCGTAGAGACGTTGATGATCCCCCCGGCGTTGATGACGTAGTCGGGCGCGTAGAGAATGCCGCGGGCCTGAAGTCGCTCGCCGTCCAGCGACGTCGCGAGCTGGTTATTGGCGCCCCCCGCCACGATCGGCGTCCGCAGCGCGGCGATACTCGCCTCGGTGAGGATCGCGCCCAAGGCGCACGGACTCACAACGTCCGCTTCGAGCGTGAGCAGATCCCGCGGGTCCGCGACGGTTCCGTCCACTTCGCCGGCAAGCTGCTGCGCCCGCGCCTGGTTGACATCCGCAATGGTCAGACGTGCGCCATCGGCCGCGGCGTGCATGGCGACACCGGTGGCGACGCTGCCGGCGCCCTGCAGCGCGATGTGCAAGCCGGCCAGGCTCTCCTTTCCCAGCGCGCGGCGGACTGCGGCCTTCATGCCCAGGAACACGCCAAGCGACGTGTGCGGGCCCGGGTCTCCGCCGACCCCGCCTCCCTCGACCGGCAAGCCGGCAACGAAGCGCGTCTGGCGGGCGATCTCGATCATGTCGCTGACGCTCATGCCAACGTCCTCGGCCGTGACCTACTGCCCGCCGAGCCGGTCGATCGCCTTGCCGAACGCGGCCAGCTGCTCAGGCGACTTGGTTCGCTGCTCCGACGCCAGGATCACCGCCTTGCCACCGCCGAGGGGGAGTCCGGCCATGGCATTCTTGTAGCTCATCCCGCGCGACAGGCGCAGGGCATCGGTCAGCGCGTCGGCGTCGTCGGCATAGGACCAGAAGCGCGTGCCGCCGGCCGCCGGGCCGAGGTGAGTGGAATGAACCGCGATGATCGCCCGCAGGCCGCTCTCCGGCTCGGCGATGAAGTGGAGCGCCTCGTGGGCATCGAAATCGGGGAAACCCCACGGCGTCAGCATCCGGATCGCTCTTGTTCGACAAGGAGGAGTGGGGCGATCGACGGGGCTTGAACCCGCGACCCTCGGTACCACAAACCGATGCTCTAACCAACTGAGCTACGATCGCCACGGCACGCCGCGGAGGGCGCGCGCGGTCCTTATGCCGCGGGTCGGGTGTTGGCAAGCGAGGTCAGGCGGACGCGGCCCAACGCCCCCCGCGCTTGCGATCGGCAGGTCCGCCCACCAAGAGACCGCAACTGGGTTGGAGAGAAGCAATGGGTGACTACAGCGGCCGCGCGGCGTGGATCACAGGAGCGTCGTCCGGGATCGGCCGCGCACTGGCGCTGGAACTTGCCGGGCGGGGAGCAAGGCTGATCCTGTCGGGTCGAAGGCAGGACGCGCTCGAAGCGCTCGCGTCCGGGCTGTCTGGCGATGCGATGATCCTGCCGTTCGAGGCGACCGACGAGGAAGCCGCTCGCGAGGCAGTCGCGTCGGCGGTGGATCGCAGCGGCGGTGTCGATTTGCTCGTCAACAACGCGGGCATCAGCCAGCGCAGCCTGACCGTCGACACCGAAATGGGCGTGTTCCGCACGCTGATGGAGGTCGATTTCTTCGCGCCCTTGCTGCTCACCCAGACGATCCTGCCTCACATGATCACCCGCGGATCGGGTCAGATCGCGGTGGTGACGTCGGTCGCCGGCAAGCTCGGAGTGCCGCTGCGAGCCGGATACAGCGCCGCCAAGCACGCCTGCGTCGGCTATTTCGATGCGCTCCGGGCCGAGGTGGAGGCGGCTTACGGCATCGGGGTCAGCGTCATCGTGCCGGGATCGGTGCAGACGGATGTCGCCGTCAACGCCCTCACCGCCGGCGGACAAGCGCGCGGGCGAACGGACGCGAACATCGCCGCGGGCATGCCGGCCGAAACTGCAGCGCGGCTTATCGCCGACCGGCTTGCCGAACGGAAGCGCGAGATCGTCGTCGCCGAGGGGATGGAAGCGCAGGCGCTCGAACTTCGCCGGCTCGATCCGGAGCGGTTGTTCGATCTGGTAGGGGCCGAGGGGAAGCGCCTCGCCGCCGAGCGCGCCGAGCGCGGTCCCGAGTGGCAGCCCGACCCGGCCAAAGTCCGCTAGCGTCACCGAGGCATGGTGGGCGCGGCAGGGATTGAACCTGCGACCCCACCCGTGTGAAGGGTGTGCTCTACCACTGAGCTACGCGCCCGATGCCTGCTGATCCGGGCCTGCTCACCCGGCCGTGCGTCAGTCGGAGGCGCTTAGGCGAGCCGAAAAGGGCTGTCCAGCCCGACCTCCAGGGCTACTGGACGGCGTCCTTGAGGATCTTGCCCGGGCGGAACTTCGGTTGTGCGCTCGACTTGATCTGCATCGGCTCGCCAGTGCGCGGATTGCGGCCGGTCGATGCCTTGCGCCGAGTGACGGAGAAATTTCCGAACCCGACCAGCCGCACTTCGTCGCCGCGCTTCAGCGCGCTCGTCACGAGCTCGAGCATCGTCTCGATCGCGCGCGACGCGTCGGTCCGGCTGAGACCCGCGCGGTCGGACACCTGGCTGATCAGTTCCTGTTTGTTCATGCCAATCTCCAGCCGCGCCGGAGTCGACGGCGCGCGCTCTTCAAGCGAACTCCGGCGCGCGAGTCAAAGCCGCCGTGAGGTCAGTGCCGAAGTGGGGCGCCCTGACCCACGGGGTGAGAAGAAACGGGCTCGACCGCATGCTCGTCCGCCTCGGTCCACTCGATCGGCACGATCGGCTGCGTCAGCGCTCGGGCAAGCACCTCGTCGACGTGAGATACGGGCACGATCTGCAGCTGCTCCTTCACGGCGGCGGGAATTTCCGCCAGATCCTTCTCGTTCTCGGCAGGAATGAGCACGGTCAGGATGCCACCGCGCAGCGCGGCGAGCAGCTTCTCCTTGAGGCCGCCGATCGGCAGCACGCGGCCGCGCAGCGTCACTTCGCCGGTCATCGCGACGTCGCGGCGTACCGGGATGCCGGTCAGCGTCGAGATCATCGCCGTCACCATGCCGATGCCCGCGGACGGACCGTCCTTGGGCACCGCGCCTTCGGGCAGATGGA
Organism: uncultured Sphingomonadaceae bacterium; assembly: GCA_964235835.1. Taxonomy (GTDB): domain Bacteria; phylum Pseudomonadota; class Alphaproteobacteria; order Sphingomonadales; family Sphingomonadaceae; genus Sphingomicrobium. Next base: position 36,494 of record CAXSDY010000004.1, read on the forward strand.
CGTGGATGTCCTTGCGACCGAAGATCGACGGCTTGACCCCGTAGCTGGGCGAGCGCGCCTTGACGAAGCTCATCGCCGCGGCGATCGATTCCTGCATCACGTCGCCGAGCTTGCCCGTCGTCTTGATGTTGCCCTTGCCGGGCACGGTGACCGCCTCGATGGTCAGCAATTCACCGCCGACCTCGGTCCAGGCTAGGCCGGTCACTGCACCGACCTGGTCCTCCTCCTCGCCGACTCCGTAGCGGTAGCGGGTGACGCCGAGATACTCGCCGACATTGTCGCCGGTCAGCGTGACTGACGCGGTCTTGTGCTCGAGGATCTGGCGCAGCGACTTGCGCGCGACCTTGGCGAGTTCGCGCTCGAGCGTGCGCACGCCGGCCTCGCGCGTGTAGTGGCGGATGATCGCGCGCAGCCCGTCGTCCTCAAAGATCAGCTCGCCGTCCTTGAGCCCATGCGCCTCGACCTGCTTGGGAATGAGGTGCCGCCGCGCGATCTCGACCTTTTCGGTCTCGGTATACCCCTCGAGCCGGATGATCTCCATCCGGTCGAGCAGCGGCTGCGGCATGTCGAGCGAGTTCGCAGTCGTCACGAACATGATGTCGCTGAGGTCGTAGTCGAGTTCCAGGTAATGATCCTGGAACTTGGCGTTCTGCTCGGGATCGAGCACTTCGAGCAGTGCCGACGACGGGTCGCCGCGGAAGTCCTGGCCAAGCTTGTCGATCTCGTCGAGCAGGAACAGCGGGTTCGACGTTCCGGCCTTCTTGAGGTTCGAGATGATCTTGCCGGGCAGCGAGCCGATGTAGGTCCGCCGGTGCCCGCGGATCTCGGCCTCGTCGCGCACGCCGCCGAGCGACTGGCGAACGAACTCGCGGCCCGTGGCGCGCGCGATCGAGCGGCCCAGCGACGTCTTGCCCACGCCTGGCGGCCCGACGAGGCACAGGATCGGGCCCTTGAGCCGGTTGGTGCGCGCCTGGACGGCGAGATATTCGACGATGCGGTCCTTGACCTTTTCAAGCCCATAATGGTCCTCGTCGAGCACCGCCTGCGCTTCGGCGATGTCGCGCTTGAGCCGCGACTTCTTGCCCCACGGCAGGCCGAGCAGCACGTCGAGATAGTTGCGGGCGACCGTCGCCTCGGCGGACATCGGCGCCATGCCCTTGAGCTTCTTGAGCTCGGCATTGGCGCGGGTGCGCGCCTCCTTGCTGAGGCGCGTCTTGCGGATCTTCTGGGCGAGTTCGACCAGCTCGTCGCCGCCCTCCTCGCTCTCGTTGCCGAGTTCGCGCTGGATCGCCTTGAGCTGCTCGTTGAGGTAATATTCGCGCTGGGTCTTCTCCATCTGGCGCTTGACCCGGCTACGGATTTTCTTCTCGACCTGCAGCACGCCGAGTTCGCCCTCCATGAAGGCGAACACCATCTCGAGGCGGCGCGAGGGATCGAGTTCGCCGAGCAAGGCCTGCTTGTCGGCGACCTTGATCGACAGGTTCGAGGCGACCGCGTCGGCGAGCGCGGAGGGCTCCTCGATCTCGCTGAGCTGAACGCTGGTCTCCGCCGGAAGCCGCTTGTTGAGCTTGGCGTAGTTCTCGAACTGCTCGATGACCGAGCGCATCATCGCCTGCGCTTCCGGTCCCGACGCTTCCACGTCGTCGACGTCCTCGACCTCGGCCACGGCGTGGCCCTCCTGCTCGGATAGGCCGACCAGCCGCGCCCGCTTGATGCCCTCGACGAGCACCCGCACGGTCCCGTCCGGAAGCTTGAGCAGCTGCATCGCGGTCGCGATCACGCCGAGGTCGTAAAGCGCGTCGCGGTCGGGATCATCTTCCGCCGGATCGAGCTGGGCGACAAGGAACAATTCCTTGTCGCCGGCCATCGCGGATTCGAGCGCCGCGACGCTCTTCTCGCGCCCGACGAACAGGGGCACGATACGGTGGGGAAACACGACGATGTCGCGCAGCGGCAGGATCGGAAGGGTACGGGTCATCATTGCTATATGGGCGGCGTGCTGCGGAGGCGCAATGCGGCGATCAGCGCGACCACAGCAGGAGGGCCACGGGCAGGTTCTGAAGCGCATGGGTCGCGAACACGACGCCGATCGCCCTCGCGGCGCCTCGCTCCCGCCAGGCAAGGTAAAGGACCGAGAAGATCAGGAACGGCCACCAGATGATCAGCCCCCAGGCGAGCGCCGCGAGCGAATGGGCGATGCCTCAGCCCAGCGCACTGGCGAAGGCCGCGCGCGGCGGGGCCAAGACGCGCCGCAACAGCTCCAACGCACCCGCCAGGATCAGCGTCTCGGCGAGCGGCGAGAAGAGCACCAGCAGAATCACGAGGAGCGGTCCCGGCGGGCCGAATTGCGGACGGGCGAGGTGCGGGGCGCCGGCTGCGGTCAACACCGCCAACAGGACGCTCGGCAAGAACGCGGTCGCCCAGCCAACGAGGACCGAACGCCAGGCGGAGCGGGGCTGCCGAACTGCCGTGGGGAGCAGGCGCAGGAGCCCGCGGTCGAACGGTAATGCGAGGAGAGACGGCGCTTGGCTGGATGCCTCGCGCCCGGCTCCCGAGGTCACGGCGTCTTACGCCGCAGCGTCGCTCCCGGTCGCTTTGTCCTTGCCGGCATAGACGCGCACCGGATCCTTGCGGCCGTCGATCACGTCCTTGTCGACATGGACCTCGTCGACGCCCTCCATCGAGGGCAAATCGAACATCGTGTCGAGCAGGATCGACTCGAGGATCGAGCGAAGCCCGCGAGCGCCGGTCTTGCGCTCGATCGCCTTCTTCGCGACCGACGAGAGCGCGTCGTCGCTGAACGCGAGTTCGACGTCCTCCATGTCGAACAGCTTTTGATACTGTTTGACGAGGGCGTTCTTCGGCTCGATCAGGATCTTGACCAGCGCGGTCTCGTCGAGGTCTTCGAGCGTCGCGATCACCGGCAGGCGGCCGATGAACTCCGGGATGAGGCCGAACTTCAGCAGATCCTCGGGTTCGCAATTCTTGAGCACTTCGCCCGTGCGGCGCTCCTCGGGGGCGGCGACATGGGCGCCGAAGCCGATCGACTTGCCCTGCAGGCGGTCGGCGATGATCTTATCGAGACCCGCGAACGCTCCGCCGCAGATGAACAGGATGTTCGTCGTGTCGACCTGCAGGAACTCCTGCTGCGGATGCTTGCGCCCACCCTGCGGGGGGACCGAGGCGGTGGTCCCCTCCATCAGCTTGAGCAGCGCCTGCTGGACGCCCTCGCCCGACACGTCGCGTGTGATGGAGGGGTTGTCCGACTTGCGGCTGATCTTGTCGATCTCGTCGATGTAGACGATGCCGCGCTGCGCCTTCTCGACGTTGTAGTCGGACGCCTGGAGCAGCTTGAGGATGATGTTCTCGACGTCCTCGCCGACATAGCCGGCCTCGGTCAGGGTCGTCGCATCTGCCATGGTGAACGGCACGTCGAGGATCCGCGCCAGCGTCTGCGCGAGCAGCGTCTTGCCGCAGCCGGTCGGCCCGACGAGCAGGATGTTCGATTTGGCGAGCTCGACCTCGGCATTCTTGGCGCCGTGATTGAGCCGCTTGTAATGGTTGTGGACGGCGACCGAAAGGACGCGCTTGGCCTTCGACTGCCCGATCACATAGTCGTCGAGCACCTTGTAGATCTCGAGCGGGGTCGGCACGCCGTCGCGGGTCTTGACCAGCGCCGACTTGGATTCCTCGCGGATGATGTCGTTGCACAGCTCGACACATTCGTCGCAGATGAACACGGTCGGCCCGGCAATGAGCTTCCGCACCTCGTGCTGCGACTTGCCGCAGAACGAACAGTACAAGGTGCTCTTGCTGTCGCCGCCGCCTGAAAGCTTGGTCATAATCATCCTTCGCAACGAGCTGGGGCTCGGATCGCAGGCTATGCTAGCCCGCTTTTTGGCACAATCAAACTGGAGACGAGTTAACACGCATCGTTAACCCGCACCGACCTGCCTGGAATATGGAGGGGCGGCCGGTCCGCGGCAAGGCCCCGAAAGGCAGCGGGAGTGGCGTCTTTCGGCCGTAAGGCGCGTTGCGCCCCGTGACGGTTCGATTGGCTTGAGGGCGGGAGATGAGCATGGCGAGGTTTGATAACAAGGTCGTGGTGGTCACTGGCGGTGCGTCCGGAATCGGCGCGGCGATCGCGCGGCGGTTCGCGAGCGAAGGCGCTCGTCTCGTCATCGCAGACCTCAAGGGCGACGCCGCGCAGGGCTTTGCCGGCACCCTGCCGGGCGCCATCGGTTCTGCCTGCGACGTGGGCGACGAAACCGCCGTCGAAGCATGCATCGCCGGCGCTCTGGCGCAGTTCGGGCGGCTCGACGTCATCGTCAACAATGCCGGCCTGATGACCTTCAAGGGGCTGGCCGACTGGACCGGCGACGACTGGCTCAAGGTGCTGCGGGTCGACTTGCTCGGCGCCGCCTTCTTCACCAAGCAGCTGTTCCGCCATGTTGGTCAGGACGGCGGCTCGATCGTCAACATCGCCAGCGTCCACGCGATCGAAACCAGCGGGAACGCGGCGCCCTATTCCGCTGCGAAAGCCGCGTTGCTGTCGCTGACCCGCACCACCTCGATCGAAGGCAAGGCGCTAAAGATTCGCGCCAACGCCATCCTGCCCGGCGCGATCGACACGCCGATGCTGTGGGAGAACCCGAACGTGAAGTCCGGGGCGGAGGTGATCGACAAGGCCGACGTTGGCCGCCCGGAGGACATCGCCGCCGCCGTCGCCTTCCTCGCCTCGGACGACGCCGCCTTCATCACCGGCGCAAGCCTGGCCGTGGATGGCGGACGGCTGGCGAAGCTGTGACCGGGCTTAGGTTGCGTTCAGGGGCGCTTGCGGTCGAGTTGGCGCCAGAGATCGGCGGCAGCATCGCCCGCTTTTGGTGCGACGAGCAGGACCTGATGCGGCCGGCGGCGGAGGGATCGACAGACCCCGGCGAGATGGCCTGCTTCCCGCTCGTGCCCTTCTCCAATCGCATCCGGCGCGGAACGTTCGCCTGCGACGGACGAACTGTCCGCCTCTCGCCGAACCTCCCAGGTGACAAGAGTCCTCTGCATGGGCAGGGTTGGCGGAGTGCCTGGTCGGTCGAGACGGCCGACGAGACGTCCGCGACGATCTCCTTCGTTCACGAGCCAGGCGAGTGGCCGTGGCGCTACGAGGCGAAGCAGCGGTTCACGTTGACGGATCGCCAGCTCGTCATCGAGCTCAGTTGCCGCAACCTGTCACCCGAGCGCATGCCCTGCGCCCTCGCCCTCCATCCCTATTTCCTCTGCGACGCGCAGACCCGTTTGATCACGAACGTCGCCGACGTGTGGACGATCGACGAAGATGTCCTGCCCGTCGCACTCGTCCCCGCCACGGGCAAGTTCGATCCCTCCAACGGCCCGGTGTGCGGGCGGGGGCTCGATCATGGTTACGAGGGCTGGTCGGGCGAGGCGCTGATCGATTGGGGCAGCGGCGCCAGGCTGCGGATGCGTGCCGCCGCCCCCCGCTTCCAGCTCTACGCCCCGGTGTCAGGAGGCCTGTTCGTCGCCGAGCCGGTCGAGAACGCCAATGCGGCCCTCAACCGGCCGCAAGGCGAGTGGAAGGATGCGGGACTCCAGCTCCTCGCGCAGAGCGAGGAGCGGAGCCTGACGGTCACCTTCGAGGTCGAAACGGAAGCCTGAGCCTAGGCCGGCGTGATCTGCGACGCGCCGGTGGTGTCGCCCTCGGCGGCGTCGGGACGCTTGCCGAACACTTCGTCGATGATGCCGAACTCCTTGGCTTCGTCGGCCTCGAGGAACTTGTCGCGGTCCATCGCCAGCTCGATGTCGGCCAGCGTCTTGCCGGTATACTGCGCGTAAAGCTCGTTGAGGCGATGGCGCATGCGCAGGATCTCGCGCGCCTGGATCTCGATGTCCGCGGCCATGCCCTGCGCACCGCCCGACGGCTGGTGGATCATGATCCGGCTGTTGGTCAGCGCGACGCGCATGCCGGGCTCGCCGGCCGCGAGCAGGAAGCTGCCCATCGACGCTGCCTGGCCGATGCACACCGTGCCGACGCGCGGGCGGATGTACTGCATCGTGTCGTGGATCGCGAGCCCCGCCGTCACCACGCCGCCCGGCGAGTTGATGTACATGAAAATGTCCTTCTTCGGGTTCTCCGATTCCAGGAACAGCAGTTGCGCCGTGATCAGCGACGCCATCCCATCCTCGACGCCGCCCGTCACGAAGATGATCCGCTCGCGCAGCAGCCGCGAGAAAATGTCGAAGCTGCGCTCGCCGCGGTTCGATTGCTCGATGACGATCGGCACAAGGCCGGAGATGATGTCGACGTGGTCGGGGCGGCTCATGGGGTTGTCGTTCCTTCGTTGTTTACGGCAAGATCGCGCGCCGGTCGGGATTGTTCAAGGTGTGGTGGCGCATCGCTCGCCCAGGTCTCAAGTCCCGACGGCCCTGAAGCGCCTGGCGCCTGCTGAGCCAGGTAGATGAGCCGCCGCATTTCCCGCCTGCCGCGCGTCACCGTGTCCAGGATCAACCCGGCGAACAGGCAGAGGACAGCAATGATTGACAGCCCCGTGATCAGGATCGCGGTCGGGAAACGCGGAACCAGGCCCGTCTGAAGATAGGTGGTGATCAGCGGCACGGACAGGAATGCCGCAAGGATCACGAGCAACAGCCCGATCGATCCGAAGAACAGCACCGGGCGCTCGATCCGGTAAAGTGTGACGATCGTCTTGAGGATGCGCCACCCATCGCGGTAGGTCGACAGTTTCGACGCGGACCCCTCCGGGCGGGCCGCGTAGATCGTCTCCGTCTCGCCCACGGGCATGCGCAGTTCCAGCGCGTGGACG
>CAXSDY010000005.1:0-12852 GCA_964235835.1 uncultured Sphingomonadaceae bacterium
CCAGCACGCACGAGCAGCTTCGCTCATCGAACCAGCGGCGCAGCTCACCCGATACATCCTGCAGCTCCCCACCGCCCGCAGGACCAACGCGCAAGGTGGTGAGGCCGGCGATTTCCGGCAGCGGCTGGACGATGCGGTCGGGATCTGACGGGGGATCCCACGCGACGAGCAGGAAGCCGGGCGGCGCCCAATCGTCGAGGAGGCGCTTCGTGCCACCGGCATCGGTCAGCGGCGGCTGAATGAAGCGCGCCCCCCGTGCGGTGCAAGCCGCCTGCTCTATTCCCGCGGTGATGATACCGCTGGTGATCGGCGGTATCAGATCGACGTAGGCAGGCGCCGGGGACAGCGCCTCCGCGCTCATCCGCTCGTCACGTGCCGCCGCGACTTCCGGATCGAGCGTACAGAGCAGCCGGCCAGCGCGCACCGAAGCCTCGACGATGCTTCGCACCTGTGGTTCCCGTTCGGATTGGTACGTGTCCAGGAGGGACGGGTCGGCACCGCGCCGAACCACCCACTCGAGCTTCCACGCCAGGTTCGCGACATCGCGAATGCCATGGCACATGCCTTGGCCGAAGAATGGAGGTGTCTGGTGCGCGCTGTCCCCGGCCAGGAAGACGCGGTCACGCCGCCACCGGCGGGCGATTAGGGCGTGAAAACGGTAGACCGCGGTCCGGATCAGCTCGAAATCGCCGCTCGGTACGAACGGCTCTATCAGCGCCCGCGTCAGTCCCCCATCTTCGTAACTCTCGGGCGCCTCGCCCGGCAGCAGCATGAATTCCCAACGCCGATGGCGACCGATGCCTGGGATGACGGAGGTAGGTCGAGCGGGATCGCCGACGATAAACAGTACCTCCTGCATGTCGACGCCAGCCGGCGTGTCGTGCAACTCCGGGAGTGTGATCGGACCATCGACGAAGGCGTCCGCGACGATCCAAGGTTCCTCGAAGCCAAGGTCATCGAGCTCCACGTCGAGAAGACGGCGGACGGTACTTCGGCCGCCGTCGCATCCTATGACGTAGCGCGCCTCAACATCCCTGCTGCCGTCCGAGCCTTCGAAGGTCAACCTGACGGCATCGCTGCGCTGGTCGATGTCCGTAACGGTGCAGCCGAAGAGCGCCGTGACGCACGAGCGGCTTTCGAGTTCTGTCCTCAGAACGCGCTCGAGTTCGGGCTGGTAGAAATAGTTTGCGGAGGCCCATCCTAGCCGATCGGTGCGCTGGTTCGGCTGGAAGCGGCGGATCGGGCGCCGATGCGCACCGAAGAACATGGCGCCTTCGGGCGAATATGTATGTGGCTCGATCGCCGCCGCCATGCCTGCAGACTGGAATATCCGCATGATCTCATGATCGAAGTGGATGGCGCGGGGCGTCGTGCAGGGCTCCACGTCACGTTCTAGGACGAGCGTCCGAAGTCCACGTGCGCCGAGCAGGTTCGCAGCGGAGGCGCCGACCGGGCCGCAGCCGACGACGACGAGGTCGTACTGATCGGCGCTCAAACTGTCCGCCGGAATGTCACCCGCTGTGCGCCAAGCAGGGCGATGTCGGCCTCGACCACGTCGCCGTCCTGCAGGAAGCTGCCGTCAGCGACGGCGTTGCCGTCCGGCGTGCCGGTGCACAGTATGTCGCCCGGCATCAGCTTGGCATAGCCCGTCAGGTGGACGATCTGCCGGACCAGATCGAAGGTCATCTCGCCGGTGTTCGCATGCTGGCGCAGCGTCCCGTTCACCGACAGCCGCATCTCTAGGTCTAGCGGATCGGGGATGAAGGCGGCGGGTACGAAGTAGGGGCCGGTTGGCAGGAAACCGGGCGCGCCCTTCCCCATGACCCAATCCGCCCCGATCGAGCCAGGATCTGTGCGGCGCACCTTGTCTCGTGCGGTCAGGTCGTTGGCCACCATATAACCGGCGATGGCTGACAGGGCGCTGTCCGCCGTCTCCAGATGAGCCTCGCGTCCGAAAACGACGGCGAGCTCCAGCTCCCAGTCAATGCTCCTTGAGAACGCCGGCAGATCGACGGTGGCATCCGGGCCACAGATCGACGTGACCGTCTTCATGAAGATGTAGGGATCGGACTCACGGGCCTGCTGTTCCACGAACGCCTGCGCGAAGGCGTCCCGTCCAGCATCGTCGAGGCCGGTGAGGCCGGGATGCACGTTCGTCGCCAGCATCATCTGCTTGACGTGCTTCGCGTAGTTGGCCCCGCAGCAGAAGACTTGCCTAGCGTCCGGAAGCGGGGCGAGCGCCTTGAGCCCGTCGACCGGTACGCCGCCGTCCGCCGGCAGAGCGAGCGTGGCGCGGCGCAGCGCCTCGAAACTCAGCGCCCAGTCGTCCAGCAGATCGCGAAGCCCTATGCCCCGTCGAAACTGACCCTCTTCGATCTCGTCCACCCGATGCACCCGCCCGGCCACAACGAGTCCGAGGAAATCCCCATCTTGGTGGCGGAATCGTCCCAGCGAGAACGAGCCAGTCTGATCATTAGTCATCACGATACCTCCCCAATCCGTTCGTCTTGCTCGTTGCGATGCTGCGGGAGATCCTCGCCCATTAGCCATCCGCGTGTGGCAGCAGCCAGCCTATCTGCAGCCGGACCCGTCGCTCCGGGCAGCTTGCGATCGACCGTCATGCCGATGCGTGATTGCGCATATGCGAGATGCCGGTATCCAGCCGGAAAAGACTCCAGGAGCGACCGATCCAGATTGATCGTCTCGTCAGGCACGACCGGGTCGATGCGGTCCTTTTCGTAAACGGGTTGCTTCAGAACCAGCTGCCACTCGCTGTCCGACCGGATGAAGAAGTCGACGAAGCGCCCCATGCAGGCGATGTCGCACAGGATGCCGTCGACGCGGGTGCGCAGATGAAGCACCATGCGGCTGGTCGCAACGGCCCGTTCCCTGACCACTTCGACGGACGTTCCGCCTAGCACGTGATGCGCGATGGTCTCGCCACCAAACGCCGCCCTGCTCTTGGCGATGAAGTCGGATGCCCGTCCGTCGAACCATGTCGCGACCATTCGGCCGTCGGGATGCCACAGTGCGGCGAACCGATCCCAGTCGCCGCAATCGCGCAACACGACCCAGGCCTGCACGAGCCTGCGAATCACGGCATCGTCCGACTCCGTCATGCTCGAGGTCCTTCGTTTTGGGGTGCGACCATCGCAATCAGGTCCGCCAGGGGGGCGTCGAAGAGGGCGAGCGAAGCATCGTCGATCAGCTCATCGTCGACAAGCGTCGGATGGCCCATGCCGATGACCGCCTGCGGCCGGACAACGATCCGCGATCCGCATGAGAGCAGCGCGTCGTGCAGTTGCGCATGGGCGCGTACGCCGCCGGTCACGGCGGGCGAACAGGTAATGTTCAGAGCCGCTTTGTCTGTAAGCGCTGCGGACCCCGGACGGGATGCCGAGCCCAGCGCATCCTTCAGGCCGCCAGGAATGCCATGATTGAAGTCGGGCTTCACGATAATCAGTCCCTCGACATCGGCAATAGCCGTCCTCGGCGACTGGACTGCAGGCAGCGGCTCCGCCAGATCTTCGTCCCGATTGTAATGCTGCAGGTCGTTGTACGGAGAAGCCTCCAGATCGGCTGAGGAAAGGCGGCGCGTCATCGTTTTCGATATTGACGTACAATATGATGGGCTCCGAAAACCTTCCGACAAGGCGACCAGGCGTATCGCTCTCCCATCCTGCGGCTCCGCCGTCATAGCTTAAGCAAGCTCTCGACGTTGCGGTGAAGGATCTTGTCCCGATCCGTTGCGGAGATCGGCAGAGACTTCGCCCATGCGACACCCGGCGCACTCTCGGAGACGAACGGCCAGTCCACAGCGAAGATTATCCGATCCGCGCCCATTTCCATAAGACAACACATCAAAGCCGGAGTGGAAAAGAACCCGCTGGTCGTGATCCAGAAGTTGTTGTTGAAGATGTCCCGGAGCGGAGTGCTCGTCCCTCCTGGTCGTGAGAGCGCGCTATCGATCCTCCAGATGTGGAACGGCAGTCCCTCTCCGAGGTGGCCGAGGATGATCTTGAGCTTTGGGTAGCGCTCGAACACCCCCGACAGCAGCAGGCGCACCGCCTGCGTCCCTGCCTCTACCCCGAAGCCCCAGCCTGGTCGGGCGAACATCGGATGCTTTTCCATATAGTCGGCGTAATAAGCCTGGATCACCGCCGGATGAGGCAGCGACGGATGAATGTAGATGGGCACGTCGAGCGCTTCGGCCCGCGCGTAGATGGGCCAGAACTTCTTGAGGTCGAGGAACTCCCCTTGGGCCAGGCCATGGACCATCGCACCCTTGAACCCGATGCCGATGCAGCGTTCCAGTTCGTCGGCGGCGGCCTCGGGATCCGCCGTCGGCAACGCCGCGAACGCAGCGTAGCGATCCGGGCGAGCCGCCACCACCGCCGCCAGCCGATCGTTCACGCGGCGCGCCAGCGGAACCGCGGTCTTCCCGTCGAGCCGCTGCAGCGAAGGTGCGCCATGCGACAGCACCGTGAAGTCCACGCCGGCCGTCGCCATGTCCTCCGCGCGCTCGTCGTCGAAGTCGAACAGCCGCTTGCCGATCGGTCCGTACTGGTTAGCCTCAGCCCCTTCGAAGTGGCTCGACAATTCCTGATCCCAATAATGCTCCTCGATTGCAATCACGCGACCGCTATGGGTTTTGGCGGCGCTCATGGGCGGGCCGCGTGACGGACGCGCTCCGGCGTCGGGTCGCCCCATTGGGTGACCATGCCTTGCCGCACATCCCATCGGTTGGGCGGCGTATCCGCATTTAACCGGTCCGTGTCTGCCCAATGTTCGTGAAGGTAGCCGAATGGATCCATCCAATAGTCGAAGATCTGGCTCCCGAGGGTGTGGCGGCCGATTCCCCATACATGATCGTAGAGCGCCAAGGACTTGAGACGATTGTGCTCTGCCAGCAGCGCGTCGACGTCGTGAACCTCGAACGATATGTGGTGGAGGCCGGCCTCGGGCGACCGGACCACGAAGACCGTGTGATGATCGACCAGGCGATCACCCGCATCGAGCCGCATGAATGCGCCGGTCAGCTGCTCGTCCGGGCCGGCGACGACCTCGTCGGAGATGAGCATTCCCAGCGTGTCCTGGAACCAACCGACCGTCTCGGCAACCTTGGGCGAGCCCAGCACCACATGTGCCAGACGCAGTACCGGTACGATGTCTTCGCGCCGATGGCGGAAGAGCTCCTTGCGCTGAAATGGCTGCGCACCCGTGTTCAGCAATTGCCGCTTGAGCTCGATCGGCGCCACCGTGCCCCGGCCATGCACAAGGTCGATCGCATAGCCGTTGGGCTCGACCAGACGGACGAACTCGCCTCCCCCTGGGCCCTCGACGGTCTGAACCGGGGCATCCCCGCTCTGTCCCGCGCGTTCGAGGACCATTCGATCCGACACGTTGAACCCGAATCCCAGGAACCGCTGTTCGCCTTCGACCAATTCGTAGCAGAACGGGGTGTCATCGCTGGAGCGGAAGAACCGACGGCCGTCGTCTTGCGATGGCGCGTCTACCTCGAGGAGGCCGAAATCGCGCAGGAAGGTGCTGCCGCGCGCGATGTCCGGCACTTGAACACGGACGTAGGCGAGTTCGTCGACTCTAAACTCGGTCATGGCGAGTTCCCTTCATTGTCTGCGAACGGCGTTTGAGGCCGTTCCATGCTGGGGCGGTCACGCACCGCGACCACGATCTTGTCGGAGGTGTTTATTTCCCGGCTGGGCGATGCATGCCGCACTTCGATGTGCCCCAAGCCTGTCAAGATACCGCAGGTTGGGGTTCAAGCCCAAGGCGGCCAACGGCCGCCGGTGGCGGGCCTCTCCGGAATGGTCGGTCATGGCCTCTCCAATCGTCACGCTCGCGTTCGCGACACGTTTGGGCGAGGATAGCGGAACGGTGCGCTGCCGGAAGTTCATTCCATCTGCTGTCGAATTCACGCACGAAATACCGGCATCCATAGTGATTGGATCCGCCGCGCTTCAGGCCGGAAGGTATCCGTGTCGCGACACTGCTTCCGCGATGCCCGGCACCCGCTCGCACTCGCGTACCAGATCGCGCAGGGCGCGATGCCGATCCAAAAGGACGTCGTCGATTCTCGCCCAGTGAAATATCGGCAAGGCATAGCAGCGCAAGGCGAGACTTTCCAAAGAACCGCGAGCAACGGCATCGTCGAGTTCGTCGATGGCGGCCCTGTACTTAGGCAGCGCGGCCTTTTTCAGGCTTTCCGCAACTGTGTCGTCCGCACAGAACTGCATCGGCCGCGCGTATTGACGGCGGAGGATGTGGACTCGCGAGGCGAGCCACGACATCAGGGATACGTCGTTCACGATCCGCCCGTCGTCCGGCAGCATCGCTGCGGCGGGCGCTGCGCGCGCGATCCAAAGCAATATTGCGGGTGTCTCGGTTATCACCTCGTCGCCGAGCACCAGCGTCGGTACGCGCGCGGAGGCCGAGACGAGGCGCAACGGCTGCCTGTCGCCCGCCAAAATTATCTCCTCCTCCACGTAGGGGATGCGGGCCTGCTCCAAAGCCCCCATCGCTGCGAGGCTACATGTACCTCGCGCCCAGAAGAGCTTCACATCCGGCAACTGCATCGAACATCTCCCTCTCGGCGCGCAAGACGTGGGAGCCCACTCTACGTGATCGCTGCTGACCACCGGTTCGCTCCCACGACGGGCATGCGGCCATCAGCACCTTGCCACTAGCTGGCCATAGAAGCAGATTGGTCGACCGGCCCGCATTGAGGCCCGCATTGACGCCCATAAACACACCGCATGGTTGATATCCAGCTGTAATCTTATATTGTTATCGTCAATCTGGTGCTCGGCCTCAACGAAGCCGGGATCTGCGCGAGCTCAGGTTCGCGCGACGGGAGGGACGAATGAGCTCGTTGAGGTATTTGGCATGGTCGGTACTGTCCTGCATGACAGTCGCGGCGTCCGCCCTTCACGCTGCGCCCGTCGCCTTGCGCGGCGCCACGATGATCGATGTCGTGGCGGGCCGTGCTGTACCAAATGCCGTGATCGTGATCGACGACGGGCGGATTCTCGCCAGCGGAGGCCGGGATACGCCCATTCCCAAGGGCGCGACTCTGGTCGATCTGCGCGGAAAGTACGTCATCCCGGGCCTGATCGATTCCCACACCCATTATCGCCCGATCCTGGGCGAACTCTACCTCAACCATGGGGTCACTACTGCACTTGCGATGTGGCGCGTGCGGGGCGGCATCGACGACTCCTATTGGGCAGATAGCCAACTCGCCGACGCCCGTTGGCCGCGTCTGTACGGTAGTGTCCGGGTTACCTTCCCCCACGGCGCGCGATCGACGCGGGAAGAGGTGCGAGAGGCGGTGCGCCGCGCGGTCAAGCCCGATACCGCCTTCGCCAATGTCGAGGACTACCTGGGGCCCAACCGGCAAACCTACGGATGGGCGGCCGAGGACCTGCATGACGCAGGCCTGATGGTCTACGGCCACACCCGCAATGCGGCCGCCTCGATAGCGCTTGGCCAGGATGTGGTCGAACATGCATGGGGCTATTCCGGATCACTGATGACGCCGGCGGAGACCGACGCCTATCGTCGCGGCGAGGCGCTCCATTGGGCCGCCTGGCTGGGAGGGACCGACAAGGCTGGGATCAGCCGCCTGATCGCCGACAGCGTCCGGCGCGGCGTCTATCTGAACCCGACGATGGTTTACAGCTTCGGCGCCCTAAGCTCGCACGCGGCAGAATATGAAGGGTTGATGCGCAGGCTCTACGCCGACGGCGCGCTGATGTCCTATTACCCGCACAATCTTGCCGATGGGCTGTTGCTGCGTATCCGCTCGCTGTGGGTCACGGCTAGCCGCCTGGGCGGCTATGTTCCTGTCGATGCCCTTTCGTCTCAGGATGCTGCCGCTCTCCGGCGCGACAATGCGCTGCTTGGCAGCTTCGTCCACGATTATGTCGCCGCGGGCGGCAAGATCGTGGCCGGCACCGACGATCCGTATATCGGCACTGCGGGGCTCAGCATCCACCTCGAGATGGCGATGCTGGTCGAGGCTGGCCTCACTCCGATGGAGGCTCTGAAAGCGGCGACGATCTGGGGCGCCGAGGTGATGACGGCGCGGCGCAAGACGCCCACCGTTCCCCCGGTCGGACATCTTCGCGCGGGCGCCTTGGCCGATCTCGTCGTGCTGGGTGCGGATCCACTGGCGAACATCGACAACACCCGTCGAATCGAGCGGGTGATGAAGGGCGGGTCGTTCATCCGCTTAGGCTACACCAAGGGGTATGCTCCCACCCCGCCCGAGGAGATCAAGGCGATACCTTCCATTCCTGAGCCGGAGATCGCGTCGATCTCGCCCAGCGCGGTGAAGGAGGATGGCGGCGCCTTCACACTCTCCGTTGAAGGCAACGGGTTCTTCCGCGACTCGGTCGTTCGCATCGATGGCCTGTCGATGGCGACCACGTTCGTCTCTACCCGTCGACTGACTGCGTCCGTGCCGGCGTCCGTCGCCGCCCCTGGCCAGCGCAACCGCTTCAAGGTGGCGGAGGTCGGTATCGATCCCGGCGCGTCGGGCGACCATTCGGCCCGGGTCACCGTGTTCAATCACGAGCCCGATGGCGGCGAGTCCAACCCCGCCATGCTGCGCGTGCAGGAACCGTGGGTTACGAGCGGCAAGTAAGCATCCCATAAAGATCTGCGCTGACAACTCGGACGCGGACCGTTGCTCCAGCCTCGATCGTCACTATTGACCAGTTCTGTCGTTTCCGTCACACTAAGTCATACAAGCGGTAAAATGCTAGACACCCGGTTTCCCTATCTGTTGCGATTGGATGGGGAATTCGCCCAGGCAGGCTCGCTTGCCTCGGCATCGACAATCGAAGCGGCCGCACGAAAGAGCCGCATCTGATCATAGGGAGGATCCAATGCAGGCGAAGTTTATCGGCGTCGCAGCATGCGCCGTCACCATGGCAAGCATAGCCCATGGGCAGACCCCAAATGGCCCCGTGCCGCAGGAGGCGCCGGTCGCGGCCGGCAATCCCACCGATGGCGACATCGTCGTAACAGCTACCCGCGAGAGCGTCTCGGTGCAGAAGGCGCCCGCGCCGATCAACGTCGTGTCCGGGGCGACGCTCGATGCTTTGCATGCCGACAGTGTCGCCGATCTGGCCACACTGGTGCCCGGGCTGAAGCTGGACGGCAACTCACGCGATCAGCTTCGGCTCGGTCTGCGTGGTGCGTTCGCCTCCTCCACGTCTCCTGGATCGGGTCAGGCCGTCGGGCTCTACATCGATGATATTCCATTCATCCATACCAACAATCTTGGCGGCAACCTGTTCGGCATCCGCCAGGTCGAGGTGCTGCGCGGCCCGCAGGGAACGCTCTACGGCCAGAACGTCACCGGCGGACTTATCAATATCCGGACGGTCGACCCGGGCAATAAGCTGGAGGCGGAAGCGCGGGCTAGCTATGGCAGCTTCGGTCGTATCGAGGCCGGCGGCCTCGTCAGCGTGCCCGTTGCCGACACGCTAGCCATGTCGCTGGCGCTTTATTCCACGCACTCGAACGGATGGCAGCGCAACCTCGTCACGGGCAACAAGCTGGATCAGCTCAAGACCTTCAGCGCGCGCTTCAAAGCCCGTTGGCGCCCGACCGATGATCTCGACGTCAAGCTGATCGCCGAGTATATGTCCGACAAGACCTACGGCGTTCCGCGCAACTTCATCCTTGGCGACCCGCAACGTTTCGTCGTTCCACAATGGCGGCAAACGCGACTGGTCTTCGACGGTTATTATGACAGCAACAGCTTGGACTTCGGTCTAATCGTCAATTACCATCTGGGCGGCGCGACGCTGACCAGCATCTCGTCGTACCAGCGCAATCGGCCGTTCGTGTCCGGTCAGTCGTTCGTGACCGATCCGGTTGCCTACCAGACCGTCGATCGCTCCAACTCAAGCGACACCTATACCGAGGAGCTGCGTATTGCGGGGCGAAGCGGCCGCCTGTCCTGGCAAGCCGGTGGCTTCCTGCTGAACGACGACGTGTCACAGGATCAATTCTACCGTACGCTTGGGGCGCCTGGAACCCAATTGTTCCAGCAGGGGGTGAGGACCGAGAGCATCGCGAACCCGCTCTTCAACGTGCGCGCCAAGAGCTATTCGGTGTTCGCCCAAGGCACTTTCAACTTCAGCAAGGTCATCGCCCTCACCGCAGGCGGGCGGTACAATTGGGACAAGAAGCGCGCGCGCTATCAGAATTCTGGCACGGCTTCCGCCGTCGTCGGCGTGTTCAACTTCCCGACCACCTTCTCTCTACAACGGTCTCTGAGCTCCAATCAGTTCAGCCCGAAGGTGACGCTCAGCGGAACCTGGACCGACGTGGGCCCGATCGATTCACTGCTGCTCTACGCTACCTTCTCCAAGGGCTATCGCACGGGTGACTTCTCGGCCGGCCCGACGCCAACGACTGCCCTGGTCATCGCACCGCCGGAGAAGGCCAAGAACTACGAGGCTGGCTTCAAGACCACACTGCTCAATCGTGCCATCTCGTTTAACGTTACGGGCTTCCGCACTGATTACGTCAATCTGCAGACGCTGACGACCACCAGCGGCGTGTCGACTGTCACCGTCGCGTCCACCAACGCCCGCGCTTGGGGCATCGAAGCGGGCGCATCGGTGCGTCCGTTCCACGGCTTCGAGGTGACCGCCGACTATGCCTACCTGAACACCAAGGTCGCCAACGGCGCAAAGGTAGGCACCGAAAGCGTCGCAGGCAACCAGCTGCCGCAATCCCCGCCGAACAGCTATCAGTTATCGGCCCGCTACGAAACGCCGCTCACCACCGGGTCGAAGCTTCGCTTCACGGGATCATACACGCTCAAGGACCCAGTTTATTTCGACGTTCGTAACGGGCGTACGCTCGCGATCCGCGATCAGACTAAGGTCAAGTCGCTGGACGGGGAGATCGCGCTGGTGGCCGGACGCGTCGAGGTTGCGGTCTGGGGCAAGAACTTGACGAACAACATGTCGGTGATCCGCGCCCTGGGCACGGTCCGCAATGCCTCACTGACGCCGGCTGAGTTCGCGGCGGGCGAGATCGCCTTCGACGGCGTCTATTCCGAACCCCGCTCCATCGGCGTTAGTGCCAAGTTTACTTACTAACCTCTGCCGGCTGTCGGGAACATGAGGCGAGAGCGGATGGACAGATGGGACCAAGCCTGCTCGATCAATGGCGATCGGAGTGGAGCGCGTGCCTGAAGCAGTCCGCTAGTCTGCCCTGAGAGATCGATCCTGCGCAGGTGCTCCCACCTGTTTGGTAGTGCAGGGCGTCGCCTGCCTCTGGACGGCATTGCTGGTCGAAGGCTGCGCAGATGGCGCCCATGCAACTGCCTCAGCCGCAACCGCCGCAGGGGTCCATACGGCATCGGCCGCGCTGTCCGCCCCGGCCTTCTGTCGGGCGCTGGCGGTCGCCGCGGCTCGAGATCTCGACTTTCGGTCGGCGAGCCTGCTCAACTTAACCGATAACAAACCCAATGGTGATCGCCGCCACCGCGGTCAGCGGTAACGGCTCCGTGATTGAGCAGCGTGCCTATTCGGTCGCGAACCATCGCGCTGCGATGATTCTCGGTCACGATGTAACTGGCAGGGGCCGCATCCGGCGTCGATCGCTCAGTCGCGGAAGACCAGCTTCATGCACAGATCGACATGCTGCCGCACGAAGGCGGCGCGGTCCTTGAACAGCTCAGTAATGCTTTTTACTTCTGCTTCGACCAAGAAGATACGAGTCACCGCGCCAATGAACAGATAGAACAGGTGCACTGGGTCGCCCTGTATGAACCGTCCTGCCTCCTGCGCAGAGACAATCAACTGGACAATGCGGTCGAGCTTGGGCTTGACGAATTGCTTCAGCAGCCAATCCAGGCGATCACTGGGTTCGCGCGCCGCGTCCGACATCAGCGCGTGGAACTCGGCATGTTCGGCGCTGAACCAGATGAATTCCTCCAGGATCAGGCGCAGCGTGGTCAGTTCATCCACCCCGCGGAGGCCCTGCAACCGCTCCTGATAACGGGCGTCCCACGCCTCGTTGAGGTCGGTGAGGACGGCCTGCCACAATCCGATCTTGGTCTTGAAATGATAGGTGACGATCGGATGCTTGACGCCGGCAACGGAAGCGATCGTGCGGGTCGACGCGCCATCGAAGCCGCGCTTGGCAAACTCGCCTGCCGCCGCTTCGAAGATCCGGCGCTTGGTTTCGATACTGCGAGCTTGGGGTCGCCGCCGGCGGACCGGGCTCGCCGGTGCTTCCGCCACTTCAACAGTCATGCCTTCTATACTCCCGAGGTGCCGCGGCTCCCGGCATCGCAAGTCTAGCGGATCTCATGCTCTTGGGCGAGCGCAAAGGCGTGCGCACGGCCAAGGGCGGGGCAGCGGAGCGGAGCGCTGTCATGCACATCTCCGGTGTGCGCCGGGCCGCATCAGGAAGGGCGGCGATCACATGGGCTTGTAGGAACGACATGTATAACGGTCGGCATCTCTACTCACCAGAAGTACCCTTACTGTGAGGGCTCTGGGGCAGCTGGCGCGAGCACCAACGAGCGCACGGTGGCAATTGCAGTACGGGCCGTCCTACGGGCGGACGAGGCGATCGTGGCGGCGCTCGGCAGCCGTCGCACCGCGACGGTGCATGTTGGCGCAGGGCGCCTAGGCCTCCCTATCGCCGGCGCTGCAGCGGATATACCGGCCTGCGCGCATCGCAGGGTCGGCCATTACCTGTGCGGTGGCGCCTGGAGACAATTGGTCGATCCACGCGGCGGCCGCGGTCTGCCAGCCGGGCGATATCCTGGTGGTGGCGCCCACCAGCCGCCGTGAC
>CAXSDY010000005.1:12952-23003 GCA_964235835.1 uncultured Sphingomonadaceae bacterium
ACGAGCATATTGCCGGGCAGGTTGTCGTACTGCAGAATGTGCCGGGCCGGGCGATCAGCGGGATCGGGAAAAACGCGCAGCCAGTGCGTATTGACCGCCGCGCGCGCCTCCGGTGCCTTCACGTAGACGGTCATGCGCGCAACGTCCGCGAACGAAGCGCCCGCAGCGGCCAGGACGCGCTCCAGATTGTCGAACATGAAGCGCGCTTGATCCGCGGCATCGTCGGGGATCGACTGCGTCGCCGGATCCATCCCATGGATGCCGCCGGTCATCACCAGATCGCCGACCCGCGACGCCGCCGGGATCGGCGCGCCGCCATGATTGAAGCCCGCGATCTCGATGCTCTGGCGATTACCCATTGTGTCCTCCCGTCTGCCGCGCCTGCCCTCCGTCAACTGCCGATGTGGCCCAGGCCGGGGCAGACATGTCCGGGATTGTGGTGGAATATTTGCACCTTGTCGTCTTCGCTGAGGAAGTCGAAACTGCTGATCACGGGCACCAGATCGTCTCCGGGTCTGCCAGTCTCCGGTCGGATGGCCGCACCCGATCCGGGCGCCTCGGTGCCGAAACACATCCGGGCCGGCGTCCGCTGCTTGATCGCCGCCTCGAGGAAGTGCAGGTCAAGCGCGTTGGTGTCGAAGAACAGGTTCTTGCTGACGTCCCTTTGCGAGAGATGATGATCGCTCTTGATGAAGCGATCCAGCGCGCCGCCGCAGTGGCATATCACCACCTTCAGCTCGGGGAAACGTTCGAACACGTCGCTATGCGACAGCAGTTGGGTCGCCAGATACTGCTCCCAAACGAAGCCGATCTGATAATTCTGCGGAATGATGTCGATCCGCGGATCAAGGCAGTTCGTGCCGTGGACGATGATCGGGATGCCCAGCTCCTGGCATTTGGCGTAAACCGGAAACCAATAAGCAGTGTTCATGCCCGGGTTGGCGCGGTCCCCGCTCGCGTCGGGGCTGAGGTAGACCGCTTTGAAGCCGAGTTCGTGGACGCAGCGCTCCAGCTCCGGCACGCAATCCGACAGATCTTCCGCATGCGCATTTTGCGGCAGCTGTGCGGCGCCGACGAAGCGGTCCGGCGCCATGATCACTTGTTTGGCGATCGAATTGTTGACCAGGCGGGTCCACGCCGGCAGCAGGTGGGGCTGCATCCATCCCAGCATTAGATAAGGGCGCGGGCCGATCAGCTGGCAGTCGATGCTGCGATCGTCGATGATACCGATATGCTTGCGAACGCTCGCGTCCCACGACTCCTCGGTCATGCCTAGCATGGCATTCTCCCCAGAGCGCGGATCGAAGTCGATCGGCGTATTGCTGGCGAGCATATAGGCCAGCGCCTGGGTGCCGTGACTGGGCGCCGTCAGGTGAGCGTGGATGTCGAGAACTTTCTTACCATTGTACATCGTCGCTCTCCTTCAACGCATAGTTTTCTTTTGATCTGCTTGCCTGCTTATTTGGCAGGAGCGGAGATTACCGCCGGATGCTCCGTGAAGACAGCAGCATGGGAATACCGCCATTCTATCGCGTTGCGACGAAGCCTTTTACGGATCAAGCTCAGCCTCCCAATGAAGGTTTGCTAAACACACCATCCGCTCAAATCAAGCTTGCACTTCGCCGGGGAGCTTCATAGTGTGCCGATCATGAGCTGGGGCCGGGAGGCGGCCGAGTGGGGAGAACATCGCCATGGCCGGATTATTGATGCCCCAGCCGGTATCGCTTCACAGCATATCGTCGATGGGGCAGGCATGAGCGATGCGGACCAGAGCAAGGCGGCTGCGTTCGCCCGCCGTCTTGCCGCGCTCGATGTCTGTTCCCTGTCCGATGCCCTCGATCAGCTCAAGCTGCCCTCGTCCGTAACCGGCATTACCCCGCGAACCGTGCGCCAACGTGTTGCCGGCCGTGTCATTACGGTGCGGCTCGCCGCCGGGTCTCCCCCGACGGATACGCCAGCGCGCCATCTGTGCACTACCGCGATCGAGCGTGCCGAGGAGGGTGACGTGCTCGTGGTCGAGCAGCGTACCGGAGTGGATTGCGCAGGCTGGGGTGGGATCCTTTCCAATGCGGCCAGCCATCGACGGTTGGCGGGCACCATCGTGGAAGGGCCGGCTCGCGACATCGACGAGGCGGCCGACCTCGGCTACCCGGTCTATGCGCGCGCGCAGACGGCGCGAACGGCGCGGGGCCGGGTCCATGAGGCCGAGACCGGCGGACCGATCCTGCTCGGCGAGGTGACGGTCAACACCGGCGACTGGGTCTGCGCCGACAGCAGCGGCATCGCCGTGGTCCCAGCCGACCGCATCGAACAGGTACTCGCCGCGGCCGAACGGATCGCCCAGCGCGAAGCGCTGATGACGGAGCGGGTCCGATCCGGGCAGCCGGTCAGTGCTGTCATGGGCGCCGATTACGAGCACATGCTGCAAGACCCAGGGGGGGCACAATCGTGAGCGATACCAACGTCGAGCGGATCGGACGGATAGATACAGCAACCCTCTCCGATGCGCTCGACCGGCTGGGCATCTCCGGCCAGTGCCTGGGCATCAAGCCGCTGAGCCAGCAGTCTCGCATGGCGGGTCGCGCTTTCACCCTGCTCTACGCGCCGCAGGGGCAGGGCGGCACGGTCGGCGACTTCATCGACGACGTCGAGCCCGGCAGTGTGATCCTGATCGACAACGGCGGCCGGCCGGATGCTACCGTGTGGGGCGATATTCTCACGTTCGTTGCGCACCGGCGGGGGCTGGCGGGCACGGTGATCGACGGTGCCTGCCGCGACACTCACCTCGCGCTGGACCTTGGCTATCCGATGTACAGCCGCAGCTATTCGATGCGCACCGGCAAGGATCGCGTCCAGCTGGAGGCAGTCAACGCCGTCATCAACGTCGGCGATGCTCGTGTGCGACCGGGCGATCTGGTCCGCGGCGATTCAGATGGCGTCATCGTGGTTCCCAGGGAGCGCGAGGACGAGCTGCTGGACGTCGCCGAGGAGATCGAGGCTGCTGAGCAGCGCATCCGTGATGCCGTCGCGTCCGGCAAGCGCTTGGACGAGGCGCGTCGGGATCAGAAATACCACGCGCTCCAGTCCCGCCGCGCCTGATCGGTGTATCGGCAGAACCGACGCAATTTAGGGGGAGGCTGAGATGGCCAGGATCATTTTCGGCGCGGGCGTGTCGCACAGCCCCGTGCTCGCGCTAGATACCAAGGATTGGGAAGAGCGGTCCAACGACGACAAGTTGAACCAACGCCTAAACCTGTCGGACGGGACCTACGCCAGCTACCAGGAGCTCGAGCGGCGCGTCGGCACGCCTTACGCCGATGTGGCGCAGTTGGCGGTCTACGATGAGAAATCGTCGCTGGTGAACCGTGCGCTTGACCGGGTAGCTGACGATCTGGAGGAGGCAGCGCCCGATGTCGTCGTAATCGTTGGCGACGATCAGGAGGAACTGTTCTCCAGGGCCAACCAGCCGAGCATCGCACTCTACACGGGCGATGCGATCACCACCAACGATCACTATGCCCACGGGCACGCCAATTGGATGCAGGCGGTGGCCCCGGGCTATGCGATGGACAGCTGCCGCAGCTTCCCCGCCTCTCCCGCCTTCGCGCTGGACGTCGTCCGCGGGCTGATCGAGCGGGGCGTGGACATCAGTACCTCGGCCGAGGTGGTTGATCCGAAGGTGGCGGGCTTCGGCCATGCCTACGGCTTCATCATCCAGCGGCTGTTCAAAGGGCGCACCATTCCCGTGCTGCCAGTGCTGCTCAACACCTACTACCCGCCGAACGTGCCCACCGCCGCGCGCTGCTTCGCGGTCGGCGAGGCATTGCGCGGGGCGATCGGGGACGTGCCTGCGGACCTGCGGGTGGCGCTGATCGCCTCGGGCGGCCTTAGCCATTTCGTCGTCGACGAGGAACTCGACCGGCGCGTGCTGCGGGGCATCGCCGGCGAGCCCGAGCTGTTGAAGACGCTGCCCCGCGGTTCGCTGAACGACGGCTCGTCGGAAATCCTTAATTGGGTGACCGTGGCGGGCGCGATCGGCCGGCGTCCTATCGCCTGGCAGGAATATTGCCCCATCTTCCGGACCCCGGCCGGCACCGGCGTTGGCACCGCCTTTGTCGTCTGGAAGCTCAATGGCGACTAGTCCGACATACGTTGCCGGGCAGATTGCCGTGGTCGGCTGCGGCACGATTGGATCGAGCTGGGCGCTGGCGTTCGGCTCGGCGGGCTTCACGGTACGATGCTGGGACCCGCAACCGCATTTCGCGCGGGCGATGGCGGCTTGGCCGGTCGAGGTGATGCGGCGCATCGCGATCTGCGACACTGTGGCAGAGGCGGTCGACGGCGCGGATTTCGTCCAGGAAAGCGGCCCCGAGCGGTTGGATCTGAAGGCCGAGCTGCTGGCGTCGATGGCGGCCACGCTGCCCGCGCATGCGGTGGTCGCATCCTCAACTTCCACCATCATGCCCAGTCTGCTGCAACAGGATTGCACGTTTGGGGAGCGCGTGTTGATCGGCCATCCGTTCAATCCCCCCCACCTCATCCCGCTGGTGGAGGTGGTGGGCGGGGCAGCGACCTCCCGCGGATCGATCGAGATCGCGATGGATCTCTACCGCCGCGCCGGCAAACATCCCATTCACCTCCGCCTGGAGCGCCCCGGCCACCTCGCCAACCGGCTGCAGGCGGCGATCTGGCGCGAGGCGATCGACGCGGTCGCGTCCGGCCAGGCCGACGTCGCCGACGTTGATGCCGCCGTCACCCTGGCGCTAGGGCCGCGCTGGGCCCTTACCGGGCCATTCGCTACCTTCAACCTGGGCGGTGGTCCCGGCGGGCTGCGACACTTCCTGGATCATCTCGGCCCGGCCTTCACCGGCCTGTGGCATGATTTGCGCACACCCGTGGTAGACGCAGCCCTAACCGACCGTCTCGTGGCCGAGACCGATGCCGCGCAGGGCGGTCGATCGGTGGCCGAGCTTGCTGCCGCCCGCGACGCGGTACTCGGCGCCGTGCTGGATGCGGGACGCATGTTGAACGGACCGGCGGCGCCTGCGCCATCGCAGCGATAGTCGGAGGAGTCTCGAAATGGCAGTGGTGATGGTGACCGGAGCAAGCTCGGGCTTCGGCGAGGCGATCGCGCTCGGCATGATGGCTGCTGGGCATCAGGTTCACGCGACCATGCGCGATCCGGCAAAGGCTCCGGCGAGCCTGCGGGACGTGGTGGGCCATGGCCTGCAACTCGGACGACTGGACGTGACCGACGCAGGATCACGGGAGCAGGCGCTGGATCAGTTGCTGGCGCGGTTCGGTCGTCTTGATGTGCTGGTCAACAACGCCGGCATCGCTCCGATGTCGAGCTTTGAGGATGCGTCGGACGCCTTCCTGCGTGATGTTTTCGAAACCAACTATTTTGGTCCGTGCGCGCTGACGCGGCTCGCGCTGCCGATCCTACGGGCCCAGGGCGGCGGCCGGATCGTCAACATGAGTGCCATCGGCGCAATTCTCACGACGCCGCTAATGAATGCCTATTGTGCGTCGAAGCACGCGCTCGACTCCACCTCGGCTGCGCTCGACATCGAGGCACGGCCGTTCGGCGTGCGGGTCGCCTCCGTGTTGCCGGGGCGCTTTGCTACCGCGATCATGAGCAAGTCGCCCACGGTGGAAGTCAGCGCGCCGTACGCCGGGCTGGCCGAACATATGCTGAAGAGCCGAGCGGCAGCGCCACCGCCGCCGTCCGACTTGACGCCGGTAGTAGAGGCGACGATGCGTGCCGCCTTCGATCCCGATCCGCTGCCGCGCTATCTCGTGCCGCTGGGCCTTGCCGAGACCTTGGTGCCTATCATGCCCGAACTGGAGCGCCTGCATGCTTTCGAGGCTCAGCGGGCAGGAGTGTGACCCACTTCCATCGGGGTTGCCGCAAGGCCGGTTGGCGGTGCCACGGGCGGTGTCCGGCCTCTATTCGAACGATTTCACCTCAGGCGACGTGTTCGAGCATGTCTCGGCCGCATCATCCACGACAACCATAGGGTCTGGTTCACGCTGTTGAGCGTGAATACGCAGCCGGTTCATTAGAATCAGGCCCTTGGGCAGCAAACCAGATGAAACAGGTTGCCGGTCGATTCCACGCCGACGCTGCCGACCCTCACAGGCAGAAGCGTGCGGACCGTCTGCGCCAAGGTCGTCGCCAATCCGTGGTGGACAGAGTGCGCAACGCGCCGTCAGCCGACGATCGCCCCGCGCGTTGCTTTCCGATAGGCCGGATTGCCGAGCAGCATCAGTACCGCGGCGACGATCGATGCAGCTATTATAACCGCGAAGCCAGATTCGTAGTTGCCCTCGTGATCGCGCAGCAGGCCGACCACGTAAGGTCCGATTGCAGACCCGATCGACGCGGCCGCGCTCCATGCCCCGATGACGTAGCCGAGTGGCCGTGGCCCAAAGCAGTGACGTGCGGCAACAGGCACGTCGACGATGATCCCGCCGTGGGCCAGTCCGCGTATCGTGTTGGACAGCAGGATCGGCACCGCTAGCACCAGCATCGGCGACATCAGCCAGGCGCCCAGCGCCAGGCCGATGTAGCAAAGCGCCACTCCATAAAGCGACAGGCGGTCGAACATGAAGCCGAACAGCAGCTTGCCGACGAACCCTGCGCTGAAGGTAAGCGCAAGAGCGGCCGCGGCCAGCATGGCGGTCATCCCGGCATCGTCGCGAAGATATAGGACGAGGTGCTGGATCAGTGACTGATCCGCAAAGGAGCCGAGCAGCAGCGCCGTGCCGACGATCCAGAAGGTCGGCTGCCTCAGCAGTTCGCGTGGCGTCTCGCCCAACGGCGCCGGCTCGATCGGCCGGGCGAGCGCGCCGGGGTTTGCCGCGGCGGCTTCGATCTCTGTCGGTTGGCGAAAGACTAGCAGGATGAGCGGCACAACCAGCAGCGCGCAAGGACCCAGCATGGCCATCGCCGCCCGCCAGCCATAGGCTGCTATCGTCCAGTTCATGATGAACGGGGTCACCGCGCCCCCGACGGAAGTTCCAAGCGAGGCAAAGGCGATGGCGAGGCCCAGATTGTTGTTGAACCAACGCGATACCATGACGATGTAAACCACCATGCCGAACACCGTCGCCGCGCCCATCACTGCGGACGCCACGTACAGGCCAGCGACCGTGTCGACCCACAGATAGGCGATGAGCGACAGGCCTGCGATCATCGTGGTGAGCGCCGCCACCAAGCGGATGCCGAAACGCGATATCAGCATGCCGCCCGCGATCGAGATCAGCGCGCCAGCGACCATCTTGATCGATGCCATGATCGCCACAGCCGAGCGGGACAGGCCGAACTCGGCGACGATCGGCGAATAGATCATCGGCAGCGCGGCGCCCGGCGCACCCACGACGAACAGGTGCCCGATGGCGGCGACGGCAAGGATCGACCACGCCACGCGACGGTTGGAAGTGTCGCCGGCAGCCGTCGCGGTATGGTGGATCATCGGCATCGGCAAGCATCCTCGGGCAGCATGGCGAGAAGGAAGGTGGTCAGCGGCCGACGTCCCCGATCTCCGCCTTCATCAGGTTCCAGTCGCGCCCTTCCTTGTAGCCGGCCATCAGGCGGCCACGCTCCGCCGTCTCCTCCGGCTTGATGTACGCGATCGGCCCGCCCAGCATCAGCGCCTCCTTGAGCACCTTGGCGTTCTTGTCGGTGTAGATCGCGCGGGTCACGACGTCCGCCACGCCCGATCCGACCACCATGTCGCCGTGCCCGCGGATCAGCACCACTGCCGCCCGGCCGAGCTTGGCGGCGAGCGCGTTGGCGGTCGGCATGTCACGGATCAGCAGCGTCGCGTTGCGGCCATCGGGATCACCCTCGAACACCGGCACGCCTTGCCCCAAGAACGCCGCGTCGTGCAGCACGGCGCGCAGCGGCCTGCCCACAAGGGTAAAAGGCAGCACCTCCGGCGAATGGCTGTGCAGGACCGCATTCACCTCGGGCCGCGCGCGATAGGCGCCCGCATGGATGAACCGCTCGCTGTAAAGGGCAACCTTGGTAGGAGTGACGGGCTCGCCGTTCTGATCGAGCTCCACGATGTCCTTCGCCGTGACTAGCGCCGGCGCAAGCGAGCGCGAGATCAGGAAGTGTGTGGGATCGTCGGGCGAGCGCGCGCTGATGTGGCCGAAGCCGTCGAGCACGCCCTTGGCGGCCAGGATACGGTTGGCATAGACCAGATCCTCGATCACCTGCGCTTTGGTAGGCGCCTGCGCCTTCGTCTGGGCGGCTGCCGGGCCAGACAGCCCGGGGAGGATCCCGCCGAAAATCGCCGTTGCTAACGCCGCCGCAGACAGCACGGGCAGCAGGGCAGGCCGTGGGCGGCGCCGCCGTTCACTCAATCGCGTCATAACGAGCTCTCCGTCCAGTCCTGAGTGCCTTCGAAGATATCGAAGTCCTTGCGCAGCACCTTGTCGATGGATCGTACGCGGTAGGCGCCGTGCGCTGTCGCTTCGGGCGGCTCCTGACCGGCCTCCATCGCCTTGAGCGTCTCCAGCAGCCGGCGGCGCATGGCCACGATGGCGGTGTCGGATCGCGTCAGTTTCTCCCGACTGCGATCGGCGATCAGCCCGCCGCCCTGACGGTAGGTGACGGCATAATCCTGGGTCGGAATCGATTTGATGCCCGTGTAGGAAGCGCCGCGCTGCGCCTCTCGATCGATCAGAAAGTCGTTGGAGGGATTGGCCGCCGGCTCGAACGTACCGGGGATCATCTCTGGGAAGATCACGCCCGCGTCCAGCGCGGCATAGTCCTCGTCGTCCAGCGGCCGATCGATTCGAGCAAATACGCGGTAGTGCAGGCTGTTTTCGTCGTCGATCGGCACGCGGACGTTGGCCACGAAGGGCACGTCGACCGCAGCAGCGATCTGCGTCGCATAGGGCATCATCCATTGATTGACGCGCCAGTGCCAATGGTCCTCGTCACCCGCTCGGCGCCGAGCGGCCAGCATCAGTCCATATTCGGTTTTTCTGACGTTCCACTGTGGCGATCGGTCCGCGAAGACGAACGAAGAAAGACGTGCGCTCGACGGTCCTTCCTCGTCCAGCGCACTGTGGAGGAAGGAGACGTGGCTCGAATCGATATCGCCTTCCACGAACTGCAGGTAATTCCCACGAAGGATCACCTTTTGAATGTGCCGGTGGCTTTCTGGAAGGTCGAACACCTCGGCCTCCGAGAATTCCGGACGCAGCTCGGGCGGGCCGAGATAAGCCCACACGAAGCCACCGCGCTCGATCGTCGGATAGGCGATGGTGCGCATCGCGCCCTTGATCTTGTCGCCTTCCGGAACGTTCGGCACGTCGACGCACTCGCCGTCCACGTTGAACTTCCAACCATGATAGACGCAGCGTAATCCGCAGTTCTCGTTGCGGCCCCAGAAGAGGTTTGCGCGGCGATGGGGACAGAAGGCGTCCAGCAGCCCTACACGTCCATCGCTGTCACGAAAGGCGACCAGCTGCTCATTGAGGATGTTGACGCGCACCGGCGGGCAATCGGGTTCAGGCACCTCGCTACTGAGCAGCGCCGGCGTCCAGAAGCGGCGGAACAGTTCACCCATAAGCGTGCCCTTCGCCGTGCGGACCAGCCGTTCATTATCTTCCTTGCTGAGCATGTCGTTACTCCAGAATCTGAGACCGCGAGGGGGTCGGCGATCGGCGACATTGGCGGGTACTGCGCATCTGCGCGGGCGCTTCTATAAGGTGCCACTGCCGGAATGCCGGCGCGACGCGACCCGCCGGTCGACCATCTCTCCTCGTTATCGTTGGTCCGGATAGTTGTGAAATCTGCTCGGATGTCAACGCCGTATTTATACCACGTGGATTGTTTGATGCGGGCGCCGCGTCGATCAAGGGAAAATCGCTGGTCACAACCGTCGCAGGGGATCGCCCTGTTGCTGGCGGTCGGAACCGCAACGCAGGCGGGGCCGCCGGCACGCTAGCGGCGCGCATAAGCCAATCGGGCATCGGTTGCCTCGCGGGTTTCCTCGTCCTGCTAATGGGCTTCGCCCAATTCGATTTGATC
>CAXSDY010000005.1:23103-42502 GCA_964235835.1 uncultured Sphingomonadaceae bacterium
GATGGAAGACGGCACGTCGTGGCGTGACCAGGATCGCCGCCACCGCGACGGCTGAGCCTGCGCTCATGATCAACGCCACGCTGGGCAGGTCGAGGCCCGCGGCGAACAGCACACCGGCCAAAATGGGGCTGGCCGCCGCTCCGGCCCGGCCGATGCCGATGATGAAACCTGTTCCGGTTGCACGTAACGTTGCCGGAAACGCGGCCGAGAACATCGCATACAGGCCGGCGACGGCGCCGCTGGTGAAGAAGCTTGCGATCGCCGCAGCGATGCTCAGGCTCCTGAGCGTCGGTGCGCTGTGCCCAAACCAAGCGACGAAAACCACCGATCCCGCCATCATGGTGGCCGTGATCGAGCGCATGGGTAGGCGCAACGTCAACAGCCCGGCGACGACTGCTCCGGCCATCCCGCCCACGTTCGCCCACACCAGTACGCCGCCTGCAGATGCCGGATGGTAGCCAAGATCCGCGACGATCTTCGGCGTCCACTTGAGGATGAAGTAGCTCGTCAGGATGTGGGCGAAGTAGGAGACCGTCAGAAGCAGCGTGACCGGCGCCAGCCCGCCTGTGAAGAGCCCGCCCGGCCCGGTTACGGGTTGCGCGGGCTCGATCGTCGGCAGCACTTCGAGCCCTTCGTAGCCGAATTCGTCGAGCGTGCGATTGGTCCTGGCCAAGGCACGCGGTGGCTGGCGTCGCAGCAGCCAGGGCACCGTTTCCGGCAACCATCGAAGAACCACGGGGACGAAAGCGAGGCTGAGCACCGCCCCGAACACGAAGACAGATCGCCAGTCCCGATGAATCAACAGGAGCGAGGCGATCCCACCCCCAACGATTGCACCGAAGGGATAGCTTCCGGCCATCAGCGCGATGGCAAGGCTGCGGACACGATCGTTGGCGTGTTCGGCGACCACCGCGTTGGTGGCAGCGAGCATCCCGCCGATCCCGATGCCAGTGAGGATCCGCGCCGCGCCAAGGGACACAATGCCGCGCGACAGCGCGGCCCCGATCATTCCAGCCGCAACCAGGAGGAGGCAGCAGATGACAATCGGCCTTCGCCCCCATCTGTCGCATGCCTGTCCTAGAGTGATGGAACCCAATCCCATTCCAATCAGATCCATCGCCAGCAGCACGCCCAGAGCCGCCCGATCCACGGTCCATTCCGCCGCGATGCCGGGCGAAGCGAAGCTGATCGAAAGTACATCGAAACCGTCGAGTGCGTTTAGCGCGATGCCCACCGCGATCGCCATCATCCGGCGACCACCCAGTCGCGTGGTGGCCAACGCCGATAGGGGATCGTGCGACACCCGCATGGACCGTCCCCGCCCTACTTGCGTAAGGCGTCGAGCATTGGGATACGGTCGGCCGGCCGCGGCTTCGGCAGGTGGGACAGATAGGCGTAGATGTCTCCCACCTGTCCCTCGGTCAGGACGTGCGGGCTGTAGGCCGGCATCTGGTTGACCGGGTGGCGGACCAGATAGGAGAAGGCATTGTAGGGCTTGGGATCTGGGGCTAGCCGCGGCCCGGTTACAGCGCCTTGACCGGCCGTTCCGTGGCACTGCGAACATCCGACCTGATCGAATAGCCGCCGCCCCCGCGTGGCATCGCCAGCCGCAAGGGCAGGTTTCCGTTCCGGTTCAGGCGCCGGAATTGCGGCGGTGGCGACAACGATGCCCGCAAGGGCGGTCAGTCCATGGATGATGAATCGGGTTTCTTTGCGAAACGGTGGCATCAAACCGCTTTTCATCGCGGCTGGCTCACTACATCGATCAGCGCGGGCTCGCCGCGCTTCACGACATCGAGCGCCCGCCGTATCGCGTCGCGCAGCTGTCCAGGCTCACTTATCGGACCCGATCCGTAAACGCCCATTCCGTGTGCCAACTTGGCGAAGTCGATGTTGGGATCGCTAAGAGCGGTGCCGATTTTCGCATTCTCCACGCCCCGGTCCATGCGATTGCCCATGCGCTGAAGGTGCATCGTTTCCTGGTGATAGGCGCGGTTGTTGAACATGATGTTCAGCATCGGGATGCGATAATGTGCTGCCGTCCAGAGCGCGCCAGGGGCGTACATGAAGTCGCCGTCGGGCTGGAAGTTGATTGGTAGGCGACCCTTGTCACGGTGGGCAAGCGCCGCTCCAACCGCGGCCGGCAGTCCGTAGCCGATACCGCCTGCGCCGGTCCCGCCCGTGTGGTGGTAGTAGCGATCGACCGGCCACAGCCGCTTGGCCCACTGGTTCGGCGGCGTCATCGTGCCGACGATGGCCCAGTCCTCACCCTTGATCTGATCCCACACCTCCATCGCCGCTCGAGCGGGAGAGATCGGGCTCAGGTCCCAGCTTAGCGCCGCCTCGTCGAGATCCTTCTGCCGGTTCGCGCGGTAGCGATCCACCATGGCCGTCCGGCGCGAGGCGAAGCGGGTGGCGAGGGAAGAGTCGATCAGTCGGCGGACATGCTCGATGAGCGGTCGGAGCGAGGCTTCGGCATCGGCCTCTATGTCCAGATCCGGCGCTGCGTAGCGCTGGAAATCCTGGTAGTTGGCACGTAGCGCCACCCCGGTCAGCCCAAGCGCGGCCACCTTGGCACCGGACGCAGTGGACGAGCGCGCCGGACGGTGAAGCACGTCGCGCTGACGATTGAGCACACCCCAGAGATCTGACGGCTCCAGAGCGACGATCAGGTCCGCTTCTCCGATCGCATCCATCCGGCCCAGTTGCGAGAGCGGATGGGTGTTCGGGAAGTTCACGCGGTTGCCGCTGTCGATTACCGGCGTCTGCACGAGCTCCGCCAGCTCAACGAGCAGCGGCATGGCGCGTGGGGTGCGGGCGTAGCGATCGGCAAAGATCACCGGCCGCTCGGCTGCGACGAGCAGTCGGGCCAGCTCGCGCAACGCGCCATCGTCGCCTTGGGCTGGCTCGCTGTGGCGCAGTTTGGGAATGACCAGCTTGGCCCGCTCCTCCGCAGAGACGGGATTTTCCTGCAGGTCCGTGTCTACCGTTATCATCACCGGAGCGCTCGGCAGCGCCTTGGCCAGCTGGACAGCGCGGACTTGCGATTCGGCATAGTGCTGCAGCGAGACGGGCATATCGTCCCACTTGGTCATGTCGCGGACGATCGCGCCGTTGTCCTGGACGCTGTGGGTCCACTCGATGCCGGTCCGACGAGTGCCAGCGTCCAGCGAATTGCCGCTGATGATCATCACAGGCACGCGATCGGCAAAGGCGTTGTAGATGGCCATCGAAGCATGCTGCACACCCACGGTGCCATGCACCATGCAGGCCATCATCTCACCCTCGACCTTTTGGTAGCCGTGCGCCATCGCCACCGAGGATTCCTCGTGGCAGCAAGTGAGGAACTGCGGGGCTTTGTTACCGCCGTACGTGATGATCGATTCCTGCAGGCCGCGGAAACTGGAACCCGGATTCGCTGCAAGATACTTGATGCCCAGTGTCTTGAGCACGTCGACCATGAAGTCGCTGCCGGGCATGATCCCAGGACGGGCGGCGACGACCGGTGGCGCGGCGAACTCGGTGGCCTCGTTCGGGCGCAGCGCCGGCTTGGTGCGCTCGACGGTGTCGACGCCCCCCGTACTTGGTTGCGCCTCGGCCCGCCCCGTCGTGCCGACGCCCGCTCCCGCCATTCCGACGCCTGCGGTAGCGACGGCGCCCAGGAACCGGCGCCGGTCGGTCGATTTACCCTTCCACATTGCTGCTATTCCGTTCGTGCCAGATCATTGGATTCAAAAGCCACTTAGCCGATCTCGCGATCCAGGATGGATTAGGGGGCCGCACCAGCGGACCGGCTCTAGCTGACCGCAGAGGCGCTGCGCCGGTAGCCGTCGTCGCCAGCTGGCTCACGAAGCTTGAAGGCGGAACTCGACACCTTGCAACGCCGCCGGCGCTCATCTCCCCGTCCTCTCACATGCACAATTCTGACCAAGCGCTAAGGTATAATCAAGTAGGATAACCCAGCTGTCCATCCCATTCTTCGGCAACTCGAGAGCGGAGCTTATCCTCAGCGACGTGGCTTCTCCAACGAGTCCAGTACCGCTGGCGTCGTCGTTCTCGGTGGCGGGATCGTAACGAGGTAGGCGTGGATGTCGACGATGTCCCCGGCGCTGAGGACGGCGGGTGAATAGGGCGGCATCTCGCGGCTCGGGTTGCGGACATAGGCCGCGAGCGCCTGGATGGGCCACGGCTTGGGTGCGAGCTTCGGCCCCAACCCGCCCTGCGCGACGAGGCCGTGACACTGGTAGCAGCCGACCTTCACGTAGATCTGGTGGCCGCGGGTGGCGTCGCCGGTTTGGCCCGGGACCGCGGCCAGGGTGGCGACCCCAATGGCCAAGAGGGATGCGAAAGCAGCATAGGAAGCGAGGCGCACGGCATTCACCTTGGCTGAGTGTGGACATCGATGAGAGCGGGCTCGCCCGCCTTGACGACTTGGAGCGCCTTCTGGATAGCGGGCCGCAGCGCCTTGGGATCGGAGATCGGCCCGGCCGTCCACACGCCCAGGCCGCGGATCATCTCGGCATAGTTGATGGCCGGGTTGTCGATCCGGGTTCCAATGTGAGCATTGGCGACCCCTCGCGCACGGCGGTTTGCGATACGCTGCACGTTCATCATCTCTGCATGGTATGCTTGATTGTTGTGCATCACCGTCAGGAGCGGGATGGAGTGGTGCGCGGCGGTCCAGTAAGTGCCCGGCTGGTACATGAGGTCGCCATCGCATTGGATCGCGACCGGCAGGCGCCCGGCCTTTGAATGGCCGAGGGCGGCTCCCAAGGACGCCGGCGCGCTGTAACCCATGCCCCCCGCTCCGTTGTGGCCGCGGAACCGGTAAAAGCGATCCATGTTCCAGAGCCGCTGTGGCCAGTTGCTGACGAAGACCTGCGGCGACACGAGCGCCCAATCCTCGTCCTTGATCGCGTCGCCCAGCTCGGCACAGAGACGCGCCGTCGAGATCGGCGACGCGTCCCACCCCAGCAGCGCGGCTGCCCGGTTGGCGTCATGCAGCCGCTTGTGATCCTCCCCGATGGCGGCCGCCCGGGCTTCCGCCCGCGTCTTCGACCCCGGTGTCATTGCCCGCTTCACCGCCTCGATCAACGGAGGTACGCTCGCTTCTGGGCTGCCGTTGATCGGCAGATCAACCGGATAGAAGCGAAGCTGCTCCTGGAAGTTCTTGCCGGCCGCATAGTCCATCATATGGAGACTGATGATCTTAGCGGTCTGAGGAGCCCGGCGGGATATGCTGTGCCGCGTCTTCGACTGCGCATTGACGACCGACCAGATGTCCTCTTCCCCCAGGAACAAGATGACGTCTGCCTTCGAGGGGACCACGGCATCCAGCCCGGTGAGGTTGAGGGGGTGGCGGTTTGGCATGCACAGTCGATCGGGCTTGTTGAGCACGGCCGCGCCGAGCATCTCGGCCAGCGCCACGACGTTGTCCATTCCCGCCTGCGTGTTGGTGGCTCGGTTGACGACGAGCAGCGGGTATTCGGCGTTGACCAGCAGCGCTGCCGCCTCGCGCAACGCGGCGTCGTCCGCTACCGCCTGTCGCGGCAGGCGAAACGGGGGCACGACAAGTTCGGCTCGGGGCGGCGAGCAGGGTTTTTCCTGCAGTTCGGAGTCGATCGAAATCAGGACCGGACCCATCGGCTCCGTCATCGCAATGCGATAGCCTCGGGCGAGCGCCTCGGCGATTCCCTGGAGCGACGTCGGCGCGTCGTACCACTTGATCGAGCCGGTCAGGATCGGCTCCAGGTCCAGCCCGGCGTGCTGCCAGTCCGGCTGCACCACACGCGCATCGGTCTCCATCTTGTTGCCGGCCAGGATGATCATTGGCACGCGGTCGGCAAAGGCGTTGAACACCGCCATGGCCGAATGCATCAAGCCGACGTTGCCGTAAAAGAGCAGCCCCATCGGCTTGCCGGTCGCCTTGTAGTAGCCGTGCGCCATCGCCGCCCCGACCTCTTCGTGCATCACGGTCAGCAGTTCCGGGCGCGCGTTTTCGCCGTAATTGATGATCGATTCGTGCAGCCCCGTCGTGCTTCCCCCCGGGTTGAGGGCGACATACTCAAGGCCCATTGCCCGCATGCAGTCGTGGATGAAGTCCGATCCGGGATCAGTCACCATCAGCGCAGAGACGAGCTTGTCCGCCGCACCCACCTCGGTCGCGGCAGCGTCGGCCGCCGCATGCTCCAAAGCGGCCGCGCGCGACGCCTGCTCAGGCGAGGGATGGGGCGAGGTGGCCGTCGTTGCGGCTGCAGGCGACTGTGCCTCGGCACCGCTCGCCATCGCGGCCACGCCACCGAGTGCCGCCCCTTTGAGAAAGCTTCTTCGGCTCGCCACGCTGCCAGATTCCATCATGTCCTCATCTTCTCTGTCGATCGTCGGGTTCCGCCTCGACGATCGGCTACCCGCCATCAAAGCCGCCCACTTCCCTCGTCGAGAGGCCCGGGGACTGCAGAGCGTGCAGCCGCGCCAGCGCCAACCGTGGGCTTACAATAGGATAGAAGTGCGTCGGAAGCGAGGGAATGGGAACCGGGGACGCTCCTTCATTTGCGTGCTGAATAGTTGTGCCGGCTCGATACGGATGGCGAACCGATGGGACGAGCCGTTAGACGATCCTGTCAGGAGACGATCACGATGACGAGGCGGAGTTCCACCCTGTCGAGGCCGCGTGTGTGGATTGCGCTCGCCGGAGCGCTGATCGCGACGCCGCTGATCGCCGCCGGCGTGGCCCTCCCGTCTTGGGCCTATTCGACGCCTGACGCCCAACAGCCGCAACTGCCGCCTCGTACGGGCACCTACACCCTGCCTGGGAGCACCAAGCAGTTCACGCAGGCCCAGGTGGACAACCTCAAGGCGCCGCCGGACTGGTTTCCCGAGGCGCATCCCGCCGCTCCGCCGGCGGTCGTCGCGGGCAAGGAGGACTTCCAGGCCCGCGCCTGCGCCGGGTGCCATCTCATGTCCGGCATCGGTCATCCCGAATCGAGCAGTCTGGCCGGGCTGCCCGTCGCCTACATGCAGCGGCAGATGGCGGAACTTCGTTCCGGTGCGCGAGGCAACAACTTCACCCCTGGCGCTACCGACCGTAACGACCTGATCCTCGCAATGGCGGCGATCGCACGCGCCTGGAGCGAAGCGGAGACCGATAGCGCGCTTCGCTACTTCTCGGCGCTGAAGCCTGCATCTTGGGTCAAGGTCGTTGAGGCGACGACGGTGCCGAAGAGCTACGTGGCACGGTCCTTTGCGCGCTATCCCCTGCCGGGCGGCGGTACCGAGCCGCTGGGACAGCGCATCGTGGAACTGCCTGTGGATGCTGAGGCCATGCGTCTCCGTGACCCTCGATCCGGTACGATCGCCTATGTGCCGACCGGCTCGATTGCGCGCGGTCGGGTGCTGGCTGCGACGTGCTCGGCATGCCACGGGGCGGCGTTGAAGGGCGAAGGCGATGCTCCGCCGATCGCGGGCCGGTCGCCACTCTACACGGCACGCCAGCTATTGCTGTTCAAGTCCGGTGCCCGGAACGGCAGCATGGCGCCGATCATGCAAGCCTCCGTTCAGGATATGAGCGAGCGCGATATCATCGATGTCGCTGCATATGCGGGGTCGCTGCGCCCTTGAGGCGAACGGCCACGATGCGCATCTAAGATATTTTGAGTATAAATAGTGTAGCCAACGAATAAATCTTGACCGCTTGCCGTGTTCGGTAGTGTTCATATCGCTGAATTGACATATGTTTTAGCCGGGGCAGCGCCGGTTGGTTGGACGATCATCGTCCGATGGAACTCGATACCAATGCACTGATGGGGCGGCGGGAAAAATTCCGCGGCTGAAAAATAGGGGAGAGAAATGGCTGTATCTAAGGGGCAATCATTCAAGTCGCGGATTAGCTGCACGGCGGGCACGAGCGCGCTGGCGGTAGCTACGCTGGTGCTGCCTCTGCAAGGGCTTGCCGCTCAGCCCGCGGCATCGGCTCAGCCCGCCGCGTCGGCTCAGCCGATGGGGTCTGCGGCCGCTGGCACGGCCCAGACGTCGCCCGCAACCACCAACACCGACAGCACGACCATCGCCGAGACCGCTGCAACAGCAGCCGAGCGAACCGCAAGCATGTCGGATATCGTCGTCACCGGCACCCGCATCGTGCGGGACGGCTTCGCCGCACCGACGCCGACCACCGTTTTCTCGCAAGCCGACATCAATCGCGTGGCGCTGCCGAACATCGCCGACGTCGCCAACCAGTTGCCGCAGCTTCAGGGAAGCGGCACGGTCACGACCAACAATCGGATGGTCTCGGCTGGCCTGGGCGGCGGCAACGTGCTCAATCTGCGCGCGCTGGGACAGTCCCGAACCCTCGTCCTGCTCGACGGTCACCGCGTCGTGCCGACCTCAGGCAACGGGACGACGGACGCCAACAATCTGCCGAGCCAGCTGGTGCAGCGGATCGACGTGGTCACCGGGGGCGCGTCGGCGGCGTACGGTTCGGATGCGGTCGCGGGCGTGGTCAACTTTATCCTCGACCGGAAGTTCACGGGTCTCAAGGGCACGCTCCAGGGCGGCATCTCTTCCCGCAGCGACGCGGAGCAGAAGGGCGGCACCCTTACGTTCGGGCACGGCTTCGCTGACGATCGGATCCACATCCTCGTGAGCGGCGAATATCAGGACAACAACGGTATCGACGGCATCGATCCGACGAAGCGCACGTGGTACAAGAGTACCCGCCAGATCAACAATCCAGCTTACATCAGCCAGGCGGCGACGCCGAACATCCCCGCGCTGATCACGCGGGAGAACGTCTATCACGCGCTTGCAGCACCCGGCGGCCTGATTACCTCCGGCCCGTTACGCGGGACGCAGTTCGGGGTCGGCGGCGTGCCGTCCCAATTTGTCTACGGTAGCCCCATCGTCGGGCAAGTGATGGTCGGCGGTCAACGCGAGGACACGGTCGACGAGATCGCCTTCGTGACCGACGTCAAGTTCGGTAATGCGTTCAGCAGAGTGGACTTTGACGTTTCCGACTCACTGCATGCCTACGCTCAGGGCAGCTACGGCTACTCGCGAAGCGATGGTGCCGGCAGCGCTCGCGGCAGGTTCTTCGGCAATCTGACCGTGAATGCGGCCAATCCGTTCGTACCCGCAGTGACGCGAGCTGCTCTGGCTGCAGCGCGCCAGACGACCTTTGGTTACGGCATCAATTCGGCAGATCTGGGTTTGTATCGCCAGCACAACAAGCGCCAGACCTACCAAGGCACCCTCGGCCTGGACGGTAAGGTGTTCGGCGGCTGGAAGTGGAACGCTTATTATCAATATGGTCGAAGCGACCTGAATTTCCAGCTGCGAAACAACCTCGACAGCCAGAACTTCCGCAACGCGATCGACGTAGTGAGCGGCGCTACGGGTCCGGTATGCCGGTCGGCCGCGGTCAATCCGACTTGCCAGCCGTTGAACATCTTCGGCATCGGCGTGGCAAGTCAGGCCGCGCTCGACTACATCACGGGCACCGCCGAAACGCAGATCCGCGTCACGCAGCAGGTCGCCGAGGTTTCGATCAGTGGCGAGCCATTCTCATTGCCGGCGGGCCCCGTATCGGTCGTTGGCGGCGCGGGCTGGCGTCGCGAGGCAATCGCGACCCCCTTTGTCGATACCTCTTCGCTGAACAATCGGTGGGCGACGGCGAACTATAAACCGATCGTGGGCGCCTACACGGTCAAAGAGGCGTTCGCGGAGGTCGTGCTGCCGATCCTCAAGGACAGCCCGATCGCGAAGCTGCTGGAATTGAATGCGGCTGGTCGCGTCACGAATTACAGCACGTCGGGGACGGTGGAGACGTGGAAAGCGGGTCTGAACTACCGCCCGTTCCAGGATCTGCTGCTGCGCGGCACTAGATCACGCGACATCCGCGCACCTAATCTGAGCGAGCTCTTCGCTGGAGGAACGAGCCAACTTCAGCCTCAGATCCTGGATCCGAAATACGGCAACCGGCTGATCGCTTCCTTCCCCAACCAGATCCGTGGCAATGCGAGCCTCAGGCCGGAAAAGGCCAACACGCTGACCGTAGGTGCAGTCTACCAGCCGTCATGGCTGAGCGGATTCAGTGCGTCGTTGGATTGGTACGACGTCAAGATCAAAGGTGGCATCAACACGGTCGCCATCCAGACGCTGGTCAACGACTGCTTCAGTGGCCTGCATCCCGAATACTGCCCCCAGATCGTACGCGGACCCAGCACGGTCGGCGGCGCTGCGGTGCCAGATACCATCATCGCTCTCACGTCCTTCCCGATCAATCTGGCCGCTCAGCAGAGCCGCGGCTACGATATCGAGGCGAGCTATCGTAAGAAGCTCTCGGATTGGGTGCCGTCGTGGGATGCGACATTCAGCATCCGCTCGCTGGCCACCCGAACGTTGCGCAATCGGCTCGATAATGGCCAGGGCATCGTTCACGAGATGGCCGGGGAGGTGAACAGCCTCTCGTATTCGCCGCGCTGGCGCGTGAACACGGACGCGAGTTACTCGCAGGGATCATTCACTGCATCGGTGACGTGGCGCTTCACGAGTTCCGGCGTGCTCTACAACAGCTTCTTCGATAGCTCGACGGGTCCGCTGACGGTGGACGATAACACGGTTCCTTCGGTATCGTACTTCGACGTCGGCGCGAGCTACGGATTCAGGATCGGCGGCGCAAAGCTGGAGGTGTTCGGCCGGATCCTCAACGTACTCGACAAGGACCCGCCGGTCGTGACCAATACCAACCTCTTCGAAGGTCAGTATAATCCCTATCTCTATGACGGTATCGGCCGCTATTTCCGGGCCGGCCTGAGGGTTGCTCTGTAGGATGGTCGGCATGGAACGCTTGGAGCAGTGGCCCTGCGGCTCCTCGCCCGCCGAGATCCTCAAAACGCGCGGGCGTCGTGCGCGCGACGGAGCACGCCGCCGACAATGGGCGGTTCCGCTGCGCCGACACACCCTGCACGACGTGGGCATGTGGGCGTCGCAACGGTCTGCATCGTACGCGATACCGCCCTCGCGGACTGAGATCAGGGAGCTGGAATGGTGAAGGCGTTGCGCGGAGTATCGCTCGTCGGCCTCGCAATGCTCAGCTGCTCGGTTCACGCGCAGCCGCAGCACTCCGAACGCGCGTTGGTCATCCGCGGCGCGACATTGATAGACGGCAACGGCGGGCCGCCCATTCCCGACGCTGTCGTGGTGATCCAGGGAGACCGCTTCGTGGCCGCCGGCAGCCGCGCGGACGTCAAGCAGCCATCCGGTGCGAAGGTCATCAATGCCGCCGGCAAGTATATCGTGCCCGGCCTCATCGATGCCAAGTCTAATTACACGTCGGCCTACGGTGAGGCGTATGTCAATTGGGGTGTAACAACGGCGGTTGTCACCGGCGGCGGGATGGGTGATCCGAGCGTGGCCGAGCGCGATGCGATCAATCACGGTTTGCTGACCGGGCCAAGGCTGATCCTCAGCTATTCCACGCTCACGGGTCCCGGGGCCGATGGCAAGCGGCAGGACGACGGCATGCCCGGGCGAAACGGTTTCGTCGGCCATTCGCCTGCCGAGGCCCGACACATTGCCCAGCAATTCCTAACGGCGGGCGCAGACATCCTCTCGGCGAACGATGGCGACGGCAGTCCCGAGATATATCGCGCCTTCGTCGAGGAGGCACATAAGGCGGGCGTCTCGACGGCGATGCGCGCGATCGGCCCCGGCACTTTGGCGCGCGAGGCCGCGTTGATGGGCGCGGATGTGCTGATCCATACGGGCAATGCGGGCAACCAGATCGCGCTTGACCCGCAGAAATGGGCTAAATCGACGATCTTCTCGCCAGACGCATACGCCGACATGGATCCAGCCAAGGCAACCGCGATGATCGCGCTGCTGATCGAGCATGGCGTTGCGCTCGAGCCCGACATGATGGCCGCCGATCGCGGCTTCTCCAAGAACTGGGCAAGGGTTCAGGCGGAGGCGGCCACCTTCTACGACGCGCCAGGCTTGCGGTCGTACGTGTCGCGGCAGGTGGTCCAGGGGCTGCAGGAAAACGTGAAGAGCCCGGACACGTACCTGGATAGCGATGCGCTGGACCAGCGTGCGCGCGGCTTCCGCAATCACGTCGCCTTCCTCAAGCAATTCGTGGATGCCGGGGGGCATATTGTTGCCGCGTCGGACGTTCCGCAGACCCCGGCGGGGTTCGGCCTTCTTCAGGAACTGGCCGTGTTCGAGGAGGATATCGGCCTCACGCCGATGCAGGCGCTCCAGGCCGGGACCAAGTGGACGGCGGACGCGTTCAAGCTGCGCGACCTGGGCGTGATTGCGGCCGGCAAGTACGCGAGCCTCGTCATCGTCGACGATGATCCGACAAAAACAGTACTCAACCTCCGCAAGATCAGCCAGGTCGTCAAGGAAGGCCGGATCGTCGATCGCCGCTACCATGCCGATTACCTTGCCGGCACGTTCAAGACGGGGTTGCTCCGCGAGGGCGGCTACAGCTTTGGAAGTCCCGCCGTAGAAGGCATGCGCAAGACGGCGCAAGTGAAGCAGGCGACATGGAATGCCAAGCCGCCGCGGAACGCGGGCTTCGGCGGCCAGGCCGGTGGCTTCGATTCCAAGTTGGACGCTACCCCGGGGATCGAATCCATCTTCCCCTATACGGTTCCGCAAGGCAGCGCCGCGACCGAGATGACGATCCGCGGCTTCAACTTCTCGTCCGGTTCTGAGCTTCTCGTCGACGGGAAGGTCGTGCGGGCCAAGGTTGTCGACAGGCAGACCATCCAAGCCGTTCTGGACGCCAGCATCTTCGCCAAGGCCGGACGTTTCTATGTGATGGTCCGCAATAACGGTGCCCTCACGACGCCGGAGTGGGGCGACACCTCGAATGCCGCGACTCTTACCGTTCCCTATCCGTTCACGACCAAATTCTCGCGCAACCGGTTCTGACCCTGGTGCCGGAACGTATTCTCCGGCACTTCGGTGACAGGGATCTGCAGGATTTCGGCAGGACAATCGATCGATGAAGCCCCCACCTTTGGCACGCGCCTTTGTCCTGTTCCTCTGCGGAGCGATGGGGGCCGCCGCTCTGGCGTCGGCGGAGGTCGTCGCCGCTACACCTGATCTTTCCGGAACCTGGCTGCTGGACGAGAGCCTGTTTCCCTTGCAGAGGCCGCAGGCGCCGGCCTCGCAGGCGCTGCCGCGTGGATGGAAGGGGTTGGGCGGCTATGCCGGCGGCACCGTGCCGAAGCCGCCGTTGCAGCCAGACGCAATCGCCGCGATCCGTCGCGAGCAGCAGTTGGAGCTTGCGGGCCGCTCGAGCGACGAGCGGGCGCTCGCCTGCAAGCCGTTCGGCCACGTCGACTTGATGACCGGCGCGTTCAAGCTCGACGTGTTCCAGGCGTGGAACGAGGTCGTGATCCTCGGGGACAGTGCACGCGCCTTGCCTCGCCACTTGTACATCGACCACGTCCATCCCTCACCCGACGACATCGACATAACAGTGATGGGACGTTCGGTTGCGAAATGGGACGGCGACACGCTCGTGGTCGATACCGTCGCGATCGAACCCGACGTGTATCTGCTTTCGGCGGACTATATCCCCGTGAGCGACAACACCCATGTCGTCGAGCGCCTGCGGCTCCAGGATCCTGTCACGCTCATGGACACGATGACGATAACCGATCCTAAGGTATTTACGGCACCGTGGACGATCCGGCTGGTCTATCATAAGCAGCCGGCCGGCGGGCAGGTGACCGAGAAATTCTGCAATCCCAACGCAAAGACGCACAATGGCTGACGTTGCGCGAAAGCGGGCAGGAGGCGTGTCGCGCGTCGCCATGGCTCGGCACCGGTGATGGAACGCGGGAGGGTCGCATGAGGGCGATTTTGATAAAGCGAGTCTTTGCCGCGTGCGCGTTTGTCACTCCTGGGGTGCTGAACGCGGCCGCCGTCGAGCGATACACCCCGGACCTCTCTGGTTTCTGGATCCTGGATCGCGGCACGTCCATCGGCATTCCCAAGCCTGCGACCCGGGGCGAGAACGTTCTGGATGCGAAGAATTATCCTCCCGTGACAGGGGACGAACCGGCACCCGTCCGGCCGGAACTGATCGCCAGCATGCGCGCCAGGCGCAAGTACAACGACGATCACGGCCTGCTGGAGGAACGCACGCTCAAATGCCTTCCACCCAACGGCTTCGATGCGGTGACGTGGCCGGAGCCGATCGACGTCGTCCAGCGTGATGACCAGATCGCAATCATCCCCGAACGAGAGCGGTCGCTTGTTCGCCGCATCTATGTCGGCGGAAAGCATCCCGAACCGCTGATCACCAGCGTCACGGGTCACTCTGTCGCGTTCTGGCAGGGCGATAGCCTCGTCGTCGATACGGTGGGCCTGGATCCGAGCGTACCGTTCTTCGCTGCGTCGTATCTGCCGCATTCCGCCGACCTGCGCGTGCGCGAGACCATCCGGCTTGGCCCAGGCGGCAAGACGCTTGTGATGAAGTGGTTGGTTACGGATCCCGCTGTTCTGACCAAGCCTTGGACGATCCTGGTGACCTTCAATCGGGCGCCAGCCAGCACGGAACATTTCGAGGCGGTCTGCGACGTGAATTATCGCGGCCTTGGCCCCAAGAAATGATCTGGTCCCCTATTCGACTCAAAAGCAGGCATAATGAGATGAAGCGAGCAAGCAAAGCGGCCCGGTGGTTCTCGTTGGTCGTGGCGACATCGGTTTCTCTGATCGCGATCACCGCCGCAGAGGCGAGTACTACGGTGCTGAAGGGCGCGACAGCGATCGACGTAGTGAACGGCCGAACGGTGCGCAATTCCGTCATTGTGATCGATGGCGACATGATCACGGCCTTCGGCGGCAGAACGACGCCCTATTCGCCGGAAGCCCACGTCATCGATCTCACCGGCAAATACGTCATTCCGGGCCTGATCGACGGCCATTCGCATTATCTTCCCTACACGGGTGAGATGTATTTGAATTATGGCGTCACCGGTGTGCTGGCCATGGGACCGGTACGTTCGCAGGTAGGCGACGCTTATTGGGCAGGCTCGCAAA
This sequence comes from uncultured Sphingomonadaceae bacterium, assembly GCA_964235835.1. Classification (GTDB taxonomy): domain Bacteria; phylum Pseudomonadota; class Alphaproteobacteria; order Sphingomonadales; family Sphingomonadaceae; genus Sphingomicrobium. Next base: position 38,158 of record CAXSDY010000005.1, read on the forward strand.
ATGCCGACGTGCGTGCGCCGCGGCTGTTCGGAACCGGGTCGGTCGGCCTGCCGCGCCGGAATGACCTGACCCGTGAGGAGGTCAGGGCGGCCGTCAAGGCGTTCGTCGCGGGCAACCCCGATTTCGCCAATACTCCGGATTACACCAGGGCAAACAAACAGGTTTGGCAGTGGATGGTGGAGGATCTGCACGCATCCGGCATCGCAGTCTTCGGCCATACGATGAACGCCGCCGGTTCCATCCCGCTAGGGCACGATGTGATCGAACACATCTGGGGCATTGGCCAATCGCTGATGACTCCGGCGGAATATGAGAATTATCGGCAGGGTAAATACCTGCATTGGGCCGGCTTCTTGAGGGATAAGGCCGGTGCGGATCGCATGATCCGCGACGCGGTTCGCAACAACGACTATCTAAATCCGACGTTGGTCTACAACTTCAGCTCGCTCAGCGCACACGCCGATGAATACACGCGGCTTATGCGCGGTCTGTATGACGACCCCTCGCTGAAGTCGTATTTCCCGGCGACCATGGCTGAAAGCTATCAGCGCCGCATGCAGTCGGTTTGGCTCGCGTCGACCAAATACACGACCTACGTTCGGCTAGCCCAATTGAGCCAGGCGGATCTGGCCGAACTGAAGGCCGACAAGGTGCTGATCGATCAGTTCGTCGGCCGTTGGGTTGCGGCCGGCGGCCGGATCGTCGGGGGGACGGACGATCCCTACGTCGGTTCGCCGGGTCTCAGCGTGCATCTCGAATTGGCGATGCTGGTGGAGGCGGGTCTGACGCCGATGCAGGCGCTTAAGTCCATGACCATCTGGTCCGCCGACGTGACGACCAAGCGTCGCCTGGTGCCTACCAAGGCAAAGGTCGGCTACATCGGTCCGGGCACCTATGCCGATCTGGTGGTGCTGTCCGCGGATCCCTTGGTCAACATCGATAACAGCCGTAGCATCGAGCGGGTGATGAAGGGCGGCAAGTTCATCAGGCTCGGCTACACGCCATCCTACCCGGCCAAGCCTGCCGTTGCGATCCGCGTCGTTCCAACCGTTGCTCATCCGCAGCTTAGCGCGATCGCGCCTTACGCGGTGCCCGAAGACAGCCCCGAGTTCGAGCTGACGATCGACGGCAACGGCTTCAACATGGACTCCGTCGTTCGGATCGACGACGCCGTTGTGCCGACCACCTTCGTGAGTTCGCGCAGGTTAACGGCGCGCGTTCCTGCTTCCAACGTCGCGCGCGGCCAGTACAACCAGTTCCGGACTTTCGGCCTCGATCAATATCCGGGTGTCTACGGCGACCATGCCGCCAAGGTATCCGTGTTCAATAAAGGCCTCGATGGCGGCATCTCGAACGAGGTCTTCCTGGAGGTCAAGGAGAAGTGGCTGCAACCGCAGGGCCGCTGACCGCCTGCTGTTTGCGCCCGAGCCGTGACAGCCGTCCCGGCGTAGCCGAGTGGCGTCTCGAACAATGCGATTGACCAACCAATACATGCACGTTGCGGTCGGCGCGGAATTGGCCGTGATCGGCTCGCCGAGGTTAGCAAAGCTGGCGCGGAGCCCGGCCGTGACCCATCCTGCTGGTGCACGACGATCGCGGAGCCGCTCGGGCGGACGCGTTCCGAAGTCGTGACCGCCCTCTCGGGATAGGGAGGAGCTCCGCGCGCTTCCGGCCGATCTGATCGAGGATTGCGCCGGATGGCCACTACGATCCCGCGCCGGCGGCTCCCCGATCGAACTCCGCGGGATACCGCCCGAGCGAGCCTACCAACAGCGCCGAAGCCGCGAACACCGGGATCAGAATGAGGATGAGTTGGTGATACGAGCCGAAATGGTCGAACATAAGGCCAGCCAGTAGCGGGCCGAGCCCCGTTCCCAAGCTCGTCAGTCCGTTCAGACAGCCGTAAATCGTGCCGAAGTTGCGCAAGCCGAAGTATCGCGACGCGAGGTACATCACGATGTCCACCTCGGCGCCGACCGACAGCCCGAGCAGCAGCGCGGCCGCGATGCCCGAATGCGAACCCTGGTCGACAAGGAGGACGACACAGGTGACTATTGGCGCAGCGAAGACGATCATGCCGATCATCGTGCCCGAGTAGCGGTCGATCAATGCGCCGGTGCTGAGCCGACCGACGATGGTCGACAGGCCGACCAGCCCGGCGATCGCGGCGGCGTTGCCGCGCTGCATGCCGCCGTCCATCAAAATGGGTACGAGGTGGACGACGATCGCCAGCAGCGCCGTGGTGATCAGCAACGTCGCCGCCGCCAGCATGATGAAGCGTCGGCTCCTCAGCACGTCGCGAACGGAGAAACCTGGGAGGGGGTCTTTGTGCCGCGCCGCCGTTCGCGCTAGGCGCGCGGCGGGGTCGTCCGGACGAAAGAACAGCACGACGAGCGGCAAGGCGAGCAACATCTCTCCCAGGCCGATCGCTGCGAATGCCGACCGCCATCCGAGATGCTCGATCAACTTGCTCGAGATGATCGGCAGGAACATGCCGCCCAGCCCGCTTCCGCACAGGGCGACGGCCATCGCGAGGCCGCGCGACCGATCGAACCGCGAGGAGATCGCCGCCGCCCACACCGTAGGTTTCACGAATGTCGATCCGATACCAAGCGCAGTCCACACGATCCACCATCGTACCAGGTTGGATGTGATCAGAGACAATGCGGCAAAGCTGGTGCAATATAGGAACAGGCCCGAGATAGCGATGCCGCGGGAGCCGAAGCGGTCAATCGCCGCACCGATTACCGGCGCCAGAACGACCGAGATCACGCTGACTATTGTAAGGCTTGACGAGATAGAGGTGCGCGACCAGCCGAATTCTTGCTGAAGCGGTTGAAGGAATATGCCGACCGTGTAGACATGGGAGAAGGCGACGATCAATGCTACGAACGATATCGCCGGAATGGGCCAAGATCGACGCCACTCCGCGGCGGCGCTCGATCTGCCACTCTCGCCCGAAATGTTCACGACCCACTCTCCCGCGCTTTTCATTTTGGCGCGCATGGTAGCTGCAGAGGCGATTGTTGCAAATCACCTCGAGGGTATGCGCCATTGTGCATGTGAATGGCCGCAGCCAAGCGACGTCGTCCTGTCCAAGGTGGAAGCCCTGTGCCGCTCGCGTCCGGGCTTCGCCATCCGCGGACTGGTCGATCAAGCTGTCTGGTTCGCTCGAAACTGTCGCTCGTTGACGGTCCAGAGCGCCCTTGCAGCTGCGCGGTCGCTGGCGGGATCCATACGCGCCGACTATGTGGGCCTGACGGGAGCGTACCGTACGAGCCGGGCTCTATCCTTCGCTGCGTTGCACCCGGCCACTATGTCGAACGACGAACCCGTTTGTAGAACCACAACTCTAGATCTATAGCGGATCGGCCGATCGATTCACGGGCTTGAAGTGAATCAGGCGTTCCATTCAGCCGTCAATAATCGCGCGTCGGCGCGCCCGCCAGGCGACCAGCCCACCGCAAAACGGGAGCAAATACATGGCTAAGGTGATAATCAGCTGTGCGGTGACCGGTTCAGCGCACGTCCCGACGATGTCCGATGCCCTACCGATCACCCCGGCCGAGATCGCGGCTCAGGCGATCGACGCCGCGGAGGCGGGTGCGGCGATCCTGCACCTCCATGCGCGCGTGCCCGAGGATGGCCGTCCCACTGGTGATCCCGACGTCTATGCGCAGTTCCTGCCCATCATCCGCCAGCGCACCGGCGCGGTGGTCAACATCACGACCGGCGGCAGCGTCACCATGGCGCTTGCCGATCGCCTCGCCGCCGCGAACCGCTTCCACCCGGAGATGTGTTCGCTTAACATGGGAACGCTGAACTTCGCCTTTTTCGGCGCAGCCAAGCGCATCTCTTCGTGGAAGTACGATTGGGAGGAGGCGTATGTCCGCAACTCGGACGACTACATCTTCCGCAACACCTTTCGCGACATCCGCACCATCCTGGAGACGGTCGGCAACCAGGGAACGCGCTTCGAGCATGAGTGCTACGACGTTGGGCATCTCTATAATCTGGCGCATTTTGTGGACGCCGGGCTCGTTAAGCCGCCGTTCTTCATTCAGATGATCTTTGGCATCCTCGGTGGCATTGGTCCGGACCTCGAGAACCTGATGTTCATGAAGGGCACGGCTGACCGCCTGTTCGGGCGCGAGAACTTCCAGTGGTCGGTGCTGGCGGCAGGGCGACACCAGATGCCCTTCCTCACCCAGGCTGCTCTCATGGGCGGCCATGTGCGGGTCGGGCTCGAGGACAGCCTGTTCATCGAGCGCGGCCAGCTCGCAACGTCGAACGCACAACAGGTGGAGAAGACCGTTCGCATCCTGCGCGAGATGGGTCACGAGCC
>CAXSDY010000006.1:0-40443 GCA_964235835.1 uncultured Sphingomonadaceae bacterium
TCGCCGAGCACATGCTGGTCGACAAGAAGCGCGAGGGCGGCCGGCTGCCGTTCATCCTCGCCCGCGGAATCGGCGCGGCGTTCGTCGACAAGCAGGTCGAGCTGGCCGAGGTCGCCGCCTTCCTCGACCGGCATGCATGATGGGATCCCATTGACATCGGCGCGTCTTTGGGAGCAGGGTCGCCGGGTGATGACGACGACTGCCTTCCTTGGACTGCGCGCTGCTCCCTGCGGCGCGGTTGCGCTCGTCAAACTCGGCAAACTCTATTTTACCGGCATGGCGGGACACGACTGACGCGCGCTTGAATGCGGCTCATTCGAACCCCGCCCGGACCCCCTGGCGGGGTTTTTTGTTGCTTCGACGAGGACCACCGATGACGATCGATCAGCCAGTCCAAACGAGCGAAAAGCATGGCGCGCTCGCCTCGCCGACGCCGCCGCCGGGCGCCGCCGCGGACTGGACCATCCCGCAGCACTGGGACGAGCTGACGGCCGAGGACCATTGGGTCTGGGATACGCTGTTCGCGCGGCAGCAGGCGCTGCTCCACGGCCGCGCCGTCGCTGCGTTCGAAGAGGGCCTCGACGTGCTCAACCTCAGTCGCCCCGGCGTGCCCAATCTCGATGAGATCAACGAGCGGCTGTCGGCACGGACCGACTGGACCGTCGTCTCGGTGCCCGGCATCGTGCCCGACGACGTCTTCTTCCGCCACTTGAGCGAGCGCCGTTTTCCCGCCGGCGCGTTCATCCGCCACCCCGACCAGCTCGACTATCTCCAGGAGCCCGACGCGTTCCACGACCTGTTCGGGCACGTGCCGATGCTCGCCCAGCCCGCAGTCGCCGATTTCATGCAGGCGCTCGGCAAGCTCGGGCTGGAGGCTGCGGCGATGGGCGCAGTGCGGCGCATCTCGCGGCTCTACTGGTACACCGTCGAGTTCGGCCTCGCGCGCGAGAATGGTGCGCTGAGAATCTATGGCGCCGGCATCCTCTCGAGCTTCGGCGAGGCCCATTATTCGCTCGAGAGCGCCAAGCCGCACCGGCTCGCGTTCGATCTCAAACGCGTGCTTCGAACCGACTACAGGATCGACGATTTCCAGCCTGCCTATTTCGTCATCGACCGGTTCGAAGCGATCCTCGAGATGGTCCGCCAGAACGACCTGCCGGCGCTGTTCGCCGAGCTCGACGCACTGCCGGACCTTAGCCCCACCATCGTCGAGGCCGCCGACCGGATCGCCGCCTGACGCCAGACTGCAAGGTCACGAGCATGGATCATTTCACTCACCGTGGCGGCGCGCTTCATTGCGAAGACGTCGCGCTGGCCGACATCGGGCAGGCGGTCGGCACCCCCGTCTACGTCTATTCCTCCGCGACGATGCGCCGGCACGCACGCGTGTTCCGCGCCGCGGTCGGCGGCGACGACCCGCTGGTCGCCTACGCGGTCAAGGCCAATCCCAACGCGGCGGTGCTCGCCACGCTCGCGTCCGAAGGCCTCGGCGCGGACGTCGTGTCGATCGGCGAATACCGCCGCGCCATCGCCGCCGGCATCCCGCCCGAGCGCATCGTCTTTTCGGGCGTCGGCAAGACGGCGCCCGAGATGGCCTACGCGCTGCGCACCGGCCTGTGCCAATTCAATCTGGAATCGCTCGTCGAGGCCGAGATGATGTCGCAGGTCGCAACCTCGCTCGGCATCGCCGCGCCGGTCGCGTTCCGGGTCAATCCCGACGTCGTCGCCGGCACGCACCGCAAGATCTCGACGGGCGCATCAGACACCAAGTTCGGTGTGCCGATCGACGACGCGGTCGCTGCCTATGCCGCCGCGCGCGACCTCCCCGGCCTCGCCATCCAGGGCATCGCCGTCCACATCGGCAGCCAGCTGACCGACCTTCGCCCGCTCGAACGAGCGTTCGGCAAGGTCGGCGCCCTGATCGGCGAGCTGCGCGCCGCCGGCCACGACATCCGCCTCGCCGACCTCGGCGGCGGTCTCGGCGTGCCCTACGACCGCGACATGCCGCTGCCGCCGAGTCCGGGTGAATATGGCGAGATGGTCCGCCGCGTGACGGCAGGCTGGAACGTGCGGCTGATCTTCGAGCCCGGACGGCTGATCGTCGCCAACGCCGGCGTGCTGCTGTCCGAAGTGGTGCGGGTCAAGCCGGGCGTGACCGACCCGTTCGTGATCGTCGACGCGGCGATGAACGACCTCATGCGGCCGAGCCTCTATGATGCCTATCACGCGATCGACCCGGTGGCTCCGACCGGCGAACAGATGGTCGCCAACGTCGTCGGGCCAGTGTGCGAGACGGGCGACACCTTCGCGACGGGCCGGACGATGGGCGCGGTGGAGGCCGGCGACCTCGTCGTGTTCCGCACCGCGGGAGCCTATGCGGCGACGATGGCGTCGACGTATAACAGCCGGCCGCTGACCCCCGAAGTGATGGTCTCTGGAAGCGAGTTCGCCGTCATCCGCGAGCGCCAGGACATCGCCGCCCTGATCGAGGCCGACCGCCTGCCGCCGTGGCTCGCGGCCGAGTCTCAGCCGCTCGCGGCGACGGGTTGATCGGCCGCTGCCGGGCGCGGGTTGCGAAGGACGACGCTCGGCAGCGGGAAGGCGGTTGTTCCCTTGACCAGCTCCATGGCGAAGCGCGACGTGACGTTCTTCATCGGTAGAAGTGCGACGAGCCGGCGATAGAATTGATCGAACGCCGCCATGTCGCGCACCGCGACCCGCAGCAGATAATCGACATCGCCGGCCATGCGATGGATTTCCATCACCTCGGGCAGGACGACGACGGCGGCGGTGAAGCGGTCGAGCCATTCCTGGCTGTGGTCGCCGGCCTCGATCTCGACGAAAACGGTTAGCGCGACGCCGATCGCCTGGGGGTCGAGCAGCGCGACGCGCTTGCGCACCACGCCAGTCGCCTCCAGCCGCTGGATTCGCCGCCAGCACGGGGTCTGCGACAGGCCGACTCGATTGCCGATCTCGCCGACCGACATCGACGCATCCTCCTGCAGCAGGGCGAGGATCTTCAGGTCGGTGGCATCCATGCTAGCACCTCGATCGATCGGAGCAGGAACTTCCAATAACCACAGAGGCATCGCAAGAATAGCGCCTTCTTGGCGACAGCGCTTGAAGCCGCAGATTTCCGCCGTTACTTGCACCTTGCCGAGCGGATCGGCCAGCGCGATCGCGTCGGCCGAGCCCTCCGCACCTCTGGGTGGGATGAGAAGAATATGCTAGCGCGCGCCAGCGTTGGTCACTCCACGCTCAGCGACCCGGGCGACCGGCTCGCGAAGCTGCGCGCCCGCATCGCCGGGCGGATCGTGTTCACGACCAGCTTCGGCGTCGAGGACCAGGCAATCACCCACTTCATCTTCTCGCGCGACCTCGCGATCGACGTCGTCACGCTCGACACCGGCCGGCTGTTCCCGTCGACCTACACGGTGTGGGACGATACCGAGCAGAAGTACGGCCGCCGCATCCGCGCCTTCTACCCCGACGCGGAGGCCGTATCCGACATGGTCGCCGACGCGGGCATCAACGGCTTCTATCACTCCAAGGACGCGCGCCTGGCGTGCTGCCACGTGCGCAAGGTCGAGCCGCTGCGGCGGGCGTTGAGCGGAGCGGCCGCGTGGGTCACGGGCCTGCGCGCCGACCAGTCGGGCGAGCGCGCGGCGGTGCCGCTCGAGGGTCGGGACGAGGAGCGCGGCGTGATCAAGTTCGCCCCGCTGTTCGACTGGACCCGACCGGAGGTCGCGAGCTTCTGCGCCGTGGAGGGCGTACCGGTGAACGCGCTCCACGAGCAGGGCTATCTGTCGATCGGCTGCCAGCCGTGCACGCGCGCGATCGCGCCGGGCGAGCCCGAGCGCGCCGGGCGCTGGTGGTGGGAGGACGCCGGCAACGCCGAGTGCGGCCTGCATGTCGGTCCCGACGGCAAGCTGTTTCGCGGGCAAGCCGCATGACGGTGCATGCGGCGGTGGACTTGCCCGAGCGCGGCCCGGCGCCGACCCCGGCGCGAATCGCGCCGCTCGCCAACCTGCCGTTGTTCCACCGGCTGGCGGGGCGCAAGGTGGTCGTCAGCGGTTCGTCGGACGGCGCCCTGTGGAAGGCGGAACTGCTCGCTGCCGCCGGCGCCCGGGTGGTTCATCTTGCCGAGAGCTGGGACGAGGCCGATTTCGCCGGCGCCGCGCTGGTCGTCGGCTCGCCCGTCGATCGCGCCGAGGCGGACCGCATGATCGCCGCCGCGCACCGCGCCGGCGCGCTGGTCAACATGATCGACCAGACCGAATTGTGCGACGTGACATTCGGCACGATCGTCAATCGTTCGCCGGTGATCGTCGCGATCTCGACCGACGGCGCGGCGCCGATGCTCGGCCAGTCGATCCGCGCACGCATCGAGAGCATCCTGCCGCTGACCCTCGGCGCCTGGGGCCGCGCGGCCAAGGCGTGGCGCGAGCCGCTGAAGGAGCGCGTCGGATCGTTCCAAGCGCGGCGCGGCTTCTGGGAACGGTTTGTCGAGCGCGCCTGGGCCAATGCGGGCCGCGAGCCCGACGAGGGCGACCGCGACGCCCTGTTCGCCGCGCAGACCTCCGATCGCGAGGGCCGCGTGACGCTGGTCGGCGCCGGACCCGGCGACCCCGAGCTGCTGACGCTCAAGGCGGTGCGCGCGCTGCAGACCGCGACCGTCATTCTCTACGACGACCTCGTCGGCCCCGGCATCCTCGAACTCGCGCGACGGGAGGCGAGCCGCATTGCGGTGGGGAAGGCCGGGCGCGGGCCGTCGTGCAAGCAGTCCGACATCAACACGCAGATGATCGCGCTGGCGCTGTCCGGCGAGCGCGTGGTGCGGCTCAAGGGCGGCGACCCGCTCGTCTTCGGCCGCGCGACCGAGGAGATCGAGGCGTGCCGCGCGGCCGGGGTGCCGGTGTCGATCGTCCCCGGGATCTCCGCCGCGCAAGGGGCCGCGGCGGCGCTCGGCTTCTCGCTGACCGAGCGCACGCACGCGCGCCGCATCCAGTTCGTCACCGGACACGGCGCCGACGGCAAGCTGCCGACCGACATTCACTGGCCGGCGATCGCCGATCCCGCTGCGACGACGATCGTCTACATGCCGCGCGCGACCCTTGCCGAATTCGCGACGCGTGCCATGGCTGCCGGTCTCCCAGGGGACACGCCCGCGGTCGCGATCGCGTCGGCCACCCTGCCGGGCCAGCAGGAGGTCGCCGGCACGATCACAACGATCGAAGCGCTCGCCGGCACCCTTCCGCCGGGGCGGCCGGTGACCGTCATCATCGGCAAGGTCGCCCGGGCGCAGGTCGCCGCCCTCATCGCTTCGCCATCGGCGGAAAACGCCGCATGAACGCGACCGCGCATCGCAGCCTGACCCACCTCGAGAAGCTCGAGGCGGAGAGCATCCACATCATGCGCGAGGTGGTCGCCGAGACCGAGAAGCCGGTGATGCTCTACTCGATGGGCAAGGATTCGGCGGTCATGCTCCACCTCGCGCGCAAGGCGTTCTTCCCCGGCGCGCTGCCCTTCCCACTGCTGCATGTCGATACGACGTGGAAGTTCCGCGAGATGTACGCGTTCCGTGATCGCGTCGCGGCTGAGTCGGGCGCCGAGCTGATCGTCTATCGCAATTCCGAGGCGATGGAGCGCGGCATCAACCCGTTCGACCATGGCAGCCTTCATACCGACATGTGGAAGACCGAGGGCCTGCGCCAGGCGCTCGACCATCATGGCTTCGACGCGGCGTTCGGCGGTGCCCGCCGCGACGAGGAGAAGAGCCGCGCCAAGGAGCGGATTTTCAGCTTCCGCTCGGCCAATCACCGCTGGGACCCGAAGAACCAGCGGCCCGAGCTGTGGTCGCTATACAATGCGCGCAAGGCCAGGGGCGAGAGCATCCGCGTGTTCCCGCTGTCCAATTGGACCGAGCTCGACATCTGGCAATATATCTATGCGCACGACATCCCGATCGTGCCGCTCTACCTCGCCGCGCCGCGCCCGACCGTGGAGCGCGACGGCATGCTGCTGATGGTCGACGACGATCGTTTTCCGCTCGAACCGGGGGAGACGCCGGTCGACCGCTGGGTCCGCTTCCGCACGCTCGGCTGCTACCCGCTGACCGGCGCGGTGGAAAGCCAGGCGAGCACGCTGCCCGAGGTCATTCAGGAGATGATCGTCGCGACCAGTTCCGAGCGGCAGGGCCGGCTGATCGACAAGGACGGTGGCGGCGCGAGCATGGAGCGCAAGAAGCAGGAAGGCTATTTCTAGGATGGCGACCGCGCACAAGACGATCGCCCAGGAAGCCGCTTTCGCCGAGGTCGAGGCCTATCTCGACGCGGCGCAGCGCAAGTCGCTGCTGCGGCTGCTGACCTGTGGGTCGGTCGATGACGGCAAGTCGACGCTGCTCGGCCGGCTGCTGTACGACAGCAAGACGATCCTTGAGGATCAGCTCGCGGCGCTCGACGCGGACAGCCGCAAGTGGGGGACGCAGGGGGACGGTCTCGATCTCGCGCTGCTCGTCGACGGGCTCGCGGCCGAACGCGAGCAGGGCATCACGATCGACGTCGCCTACCGCTTCTTCGCGACCGAGAAGCGCAAGTTCATCGTCGCGGATACGCCCGGCCATGAGCAATATACGCGCAACATGGTTACCGGGGCGTCCACCGCGGACCTGGCGATCATCCTGATCGACGCACGCAAGGGCGTGCTGACGCAGACCCGGCGCCACTCGACGATCGTCAAGCTGCTCGGCATCCGCCACGTCGTGGTCGCGGTCAACAAGATGGACCTGGTCGGGAATTCGCCGGAGCGCTTCGCCGAGATCGTCGCGGAATACCGCGCGTTCGCGGATCGCATCGGCATCGAGCGGTTCACGGCGATCCCGATGTCCGCGCTGACGGGTGATAACGTCGGGACGAAGAGCGCGGGGATGCCGTGGTATCACGGACCCGCGCTGCTCGACCACCTCGAGCGGGTGCCGGTCGGGAGCGAGGCCGGCAGCGCCGACTTCCACATGCCGGTGCAATGGGTCAACCGCCCGGACAGCAGCTTTCGCGGTTATGCCGGGCGGATCGCGGGCGGATCGATCGCGCCGGGCGATGCGATCCGCGTGCTGCCCTCCGGCCGCCGGTCGACGGTCGACCGCATCGTCACGTTCGATGGCGACCTGGACCGAGGAGTCGACGGCCAGTCGGTCACCCTGACCCTGGCCGACGAGGTCGATTGCTCACGCGGCGAGATCATCGTCGCCGCCGATGCGGCGGTCGATGTCGCTGGCCGCATCGCCGCGACGATGGTGTGGATGGCGGAGGAGCCGTTCGCCGCCGGTCGGTCCTATTGGCTCAAGATCGGCGCCGCGACCGTATCCGCGACGATCGCGAGCATCGGCCATGTCGTCGACGTCGACAGCGGCGGCGAGGGGCCTGCGCGCCCGCTCGGCCTCAACGACATCGGCCATGTCGAACTGACGCTCGACCGGCCCGTCGCGGCGCTTCGCTATGCCGACAGCCGCGAGCTTGGCGCGTTCATCCTGATCGACAAGCTGGCTCGGACGACGGTCGCCGCGGGCATGATCGACCACTTTCCCGACGTCGGGGCGCCCAGCGAGCAGGAGACGATCTTCTGGCTGAGCGACCCGGCCGACGCCGAGCGCGCGCGCCAGCGCCTGCAGCAATCGGGCCATCCGACGACCGTGCTCGACCATGACGCGCTCGAGGTTTTCCGCGGGGACGATTTCCTGCGCAATGCTCGCGCCGTCGCGGTGTTGATGAGCCGGGCAGGGGTCAACGTGATCATGGCGATCGATGCTCCGGCCGGGGAGCGCTGGCCGGGCCGCCCGTTCGACGAACAGGAAGGGACCGACGAATGGGTGATCTGAGCGGCTTCGCCGGCGAGCCGCTGAGCACGCAGCAGCGCGCGCATGTCGAGGCGCTGACCGGTTCGGTGACCCCCGAGCAGGCGCGCTGGCTGAGCGGCTATTTCGCGGGGCTCGAAGCGGGCATCGCGCGGCAGGCCGGGGGCGGCCTCGTTCCTGGAGCCGCGCCTGCGTCCGCCGCGCGCACGCTGACCGTTCTGCACGGCGGCGAGACCGGCAACAGCGCCGGCGTCGCGCGCGCCTTCGTCGCATCGGCGGGCGAGCGCGGGCTGGCGCCCAAGCTGGTCGACCTCAAGGACTACAAGCCGCGCGGCCTCAAGACGGAGCAGGACGTCGTGCTGGTCGTCGCCACCCACGGCGAGGGCGACCCGCCCCAGCCGGCGATGGACTTCTTCGAATTCGTGGAAGGGCCGAAGGCGGCGAAGCTGCCCGACCTGCGCTTCGCCGTGCTGGCGCTCGGCGATTCGAGCTACGAACACTATTGCGCCGCCGGCAAGCGGCTCGACCGCCGCTTCGAGGAACTCGGCGCCACGCGCATCGCGCCGCGGGTCGACTGCGACGTCGACTATGACGAACCCGCCGCGGCGTGGAGCGCGGACGTGCTAGGGCTGCTTGCGGCCGAGACTGGGCCGACGGTGGCGACGAGTGCCACCCAGCCGCTGTTCCCCACCTCGACCAGCCACGACAAGCGCAACCCGTTCGAGGCGCGGGTCATCGAGAACCTTTCGATCGTCGGGCGCGGGTCGAGCAAGGACATCCGCCACATCGAGCTCGACATTGCCGAATCCGGGCTGAGCTACCAGCCGGGCGACGGCCTCGGCATCGTCACGCGCAACGGCCCTGCGCCGGTCGAGGCGCTGCTCGCCGCGACCGGCCTCTCGCCCGACGCGCCGCTGACCGTGAAGGGCGAGCGCGTCCCCTTTGCCGAAGCGCTCGAGCGCCACTTCGAGATCTGCACCACCGTGCCGCGTTTCCTCGACCATTGGGCCGGGCTGAGCGGGGCGGACGAACTCGCTGAGGTGCGCGGCGAGGATCGCCAGGCGGAACGCGCCGCCTGGCTGCGCGGCCACCACATCGTCGACATCGTCCGCAACTTTCCGGTCGAGGGCCTCGACGCGGAGACGTTCGTGGCCGGCCTCCGCCCGCTTCAGCCGCGCGTCTACTCGCTGTCGTCGAGCCTCGCCGCCATGCCCGATGAGGCGCACATCACCCTGTCGCCGGTGCGCTACGAACTGCACGGCGACCCGCGCCACGGTGTCGCTTCGGCCCACCTCGCCGACCGCACCGAGGTCGGCCACAAGCTGCCGATCTATATCCAGCCGAACGACCAGTTCCGCCTGCCAGCCGACGACGTGCCGATCATCATGGTCGGCCCGGGCACCGGCGTCGCGCCGTTTCGCGCCTTCCTGCAAGAGCGTGAGGTGCGCGGCGCGCCGGGCCGTAACTGGCTGTTCTTCGGCGAGCGCAATTTCCGCACCGATTTCCTCTACCAGGTCGAATGGCAGCAGTGGCTCAAGGACAGCCTGCTGACCCGCATGGACGTCGCCTTCTCGCGGGACGGGTCGGAGAAGGTCTACGTGCAGCACCGGATGATCGAGCGCGCGGCGGAGATCTTCGGCTGGCTGGAAGAGGGCGCCCACTTCTATGTGTGCGGCGACGCCGAGCAGATGGCGCCCGACGTCCATGAGGCGCTGATTGCCATCGCCGGTTCGGCCGGCGGCATGAACCGCGACGCGGCCGAGACCTATGTCCGCGAGCTGCAGCGCAGCCACCGCTATCACCGGGATGTCTATTGATGGCCACGCTCGCTCCTCCGCCGCCGACCGACCGCAGCCGTGACGTGTCGCAACCGCTCGGCAAGCTCGGTCCTGACGAGACGATCAAGTGGAACAGCGATTATCTGCGCGGCACGATCGAGGTCGGACTGCTCGATCGCATCACCGGGGCACTGCCGGCCGACGACACCCGGCTGATGAAGGTCCACGGCATGTACCAGCAGGACGACCGCGACGTCCGCGACGAGCGGCGGCGGCAGAAGCTGGAGCCGGACTTCCGCTTCATGATCCGCGTCCGCCTGCCGGGCGGGCACTGCAGCCCCGCGCAGTGGCTCAAGCTCGACGAGCTCGCGCGCCAGCACGGCAACGACCAGATCCGCATCACCACGCGCCAGACCTTCCAGTTCCACTGGATCGTCAAGGAGGACGTCCGCCCGACTATCCAGGGGCTGCACCAGGCGCTGCTCGACTCGATCGCGGCGTGCGGCGACGTCAACCGAAACGTGATGCAGCCCTCCGATGCCGACGACAGCGGCGTGCAGGCAGAGGTGACGGCTATTTCGGGCCGCATCAGTGACGAGTTCATCCCGAAGACGCGCGCCTACCATGAGATATGGTACAATGATCAGCGGGTCGCCCAATCGGAGCCGGTCGAGCCCTTCTATGGTCGCACCTATTTGCCGCGGAAGTTCAAGATCGGCTTCGCGGTGCCACCGTCGAACGACATCGACGTCTACACGCAGGACCTGGGGTTCATCGCGATCACTGGGCCGGACGGGCTCAAAGGGTTCAACGTCAGCATTGGCGGCGGCATGGGCCGGACCGAGAACGACGACACGACTTATCCGCGGCTCGCCGACGTGATCGGCTACATCCCCAAGGAAGAGGTCAGCGCCGCGACGGAGGCGGTCATGGGCACCCAGCGCGACTTCGGCAGCCGCATCGACCGCCACCATGCGCGCTTCAAATATACGGTCCACGCCAAGGGGCTCGACTGGATCAAGGCGGAGATCGAGCGCCGCCTCGGCCATGCGCTCGAGCCTGCGCGGCCGTGTGCGTTCACTTCGAACGGCGACCGCTTCGGCTGGCGGGAAACCGATCGTGGTACGTTCCACTGCACGCTGTTCGTGCCGAGCGGGCGGGTGAGGGACGACGCGGAGCAACGCTGGCTCGCCGGGCTGCGGGCCGTAGCGCAGGTTCACGAAGGCCACTTCCGCTACACGCCGAACCAGAACGTGATCATCGCCGACGTACCCGCGTCGGAGAAGGCACGGATCGAGGCGATTCTGGCCGAGCACGGACTGGGCGAGAGCAATGTCCGCAGCGCGATCCGCCTCAACTCGATCGCCTGCGTCGCCCTGCCGACCTGCGGCCTGGCGATGGCCGAGGCCGAGCGGTACATGCCGGACTTCCTCACCGGCGTCGAAGCGATCCTCAAGACGCACGGGCTGATCCACGAGCCGATCACGGTGCGCATCAGCGGCTGCCCGAACGGCTGTTCGCGACCCTATGTCGCCGAGATCGCGCTGACCGGCCGCGCGCCGGGCAAGTACAATCTCTATCTGGGCGGCGGCTTTCACGGTGAGCGGCTCAATCGCATGGTGCTGGAAAATGTTGGCGAGGAGCGGATCCTCGGCGTACTCGGCGACCTCATCGCGCGCTACGCGGCCGAGCGGACGCCCGGCGAACGGCTGGGGGATTTCACGACGCGGATCGACTTCGCGTCAGCCTGATCTGATGCTTGCGCGCGCGCCGGCTTGCCTCGCCCGCCTCCCGGCGCCAACGTCGGGGCTTAACGCGGGCGGGGAATGATGGCGGAAGATTCGAAGGTCGTAATCGTCGGCGCGGGGCATGGCGGCGGCAATCTCTGCTCGGCGCTGCGCCAGGCGGGCCACACCGGCCCGATCACCCTGATCGGCGACGAGCCGCATTTGCCCTATCACCGGCCGCCGCTGTCCAAAGCCTATCTGAAGGGCAGCGCCGGGCCCGAGACTTTGCCGCTACGCGCGGCCGACTATTATGAGGGCGCCGGCATCGAGCTTCGCCTCGGTCGCACCGCGACGAGCGTCGATCCGGCGGGGCGCACGGTCACGCTCGACGACGGCGCCGTCATCCGGTTCGAAAAGCTCGTCCTCGCGACCGGCTCGCGTGCCCGCCGGCTGACCATTGCGGGCGCCGAGCTTCCCGGAATCTTCCACCTGCGCGACCGTGCCGACGCCGACGCGATCCGCACCGCGCTTCGCCCGGGCAGCACGCTGGCGATCGTCGGCGGCGGCTACATCGGGCTGGAAGTCGCCGCCTCGGCCATCGCGCTGGGCGCCAAGCCGATCCTGCTCGAGCGCGAGAGCCGCATCCTCGCCCGGGTCGCGTGCGAACCGCTCGCCGGCTTCTTCGACGCTTTCCACCGCGCGCAGGGAGTCGATATCCGGACCGGCGTCGACATCGCCGGCTTCGAAGGGGCGGGGCATGTCACCGGCGTGCGCCTGGCCGACGGCAGCGTGATCGCCTGCGACGCGGTGCTCGTCGGGGTCGGCGCGCAGCTGTGCGACGGCCTGGCGCGCGAAGCCGGCGTGCCGTGCGAGGCGGGCGGCGTCGTGGTCGACGACGAGGGCCGCACCGGCGCGCCGGGTGTCTATGCGATCGGCGACATGAGCTGGCGGCCGATGCCGCTATACGGCGGGCGGATGTTCCGCCTGGAGAGCGTGCCGAACGCGATCGAGCAGGGCCGGCGCGTCGCGGCGGACATCGTCGGCAAGCCCGCGCCGGCGCATGAAGTGCCGTGGTTCTGGTCCGACCAGTACGACCGCAAGCTGCAGATCGCCGGCGTGCCGTTCGATTCGCACCGGCTGGTCATCCGCGGCTCGATCGAAGACGCGAAGTTCGCCATCTTTCATTTGAGCGAGGAGAATCGCGTGCTGGCGGTCGAGGCGGTCAACATGCCGGGCGAGTTCATGGCCGGCCGCGCGCTCGTCGGCAGCGCCCGCGTGATCGATCCCACTCGGCTGGCCGACCCGGCGACTCTGATCAAGGAAATCGTCCGGGCAAGCTGAGCCTGGTCATCCGGCGCCGCCCTCCGAACTCACGACGGCGCCGGATGTTCTTATCGAGTTAGAAGCTTACCCCGACCGAGCCGACGACCGCGGAACTGGCCTCGTCACGGCCGCCGACGACGAACTGGTGGTGCTTGCTGGTGTCGACGTACTGCAGGCCGAACGTCAGGTGGTTGATCGCGTAGGTCGCGCCGACGTTCCAATCGGTGTAGCCCTTGCCGATCGTCAGATAGCTCGGCCCGAAGCTGTGGCCGAGGTGGCCGCTGACGCCGAACGACGTGTTCGGGAAGGCGTAGCTGAGGTCGCCGGCGACGTAGAGGTTGTCCTCCTTGCCGTTGCCGATCGACAAGCCCTTTTGCTTGGGCGAGTAGTTGGCGGTGACCTTCGCGGTCAGCGGGCCGAACGCCTGGGCGACCGACGCGTACGGCTCGACGAAGTCGGTGTTGGCGCCGCCTGAGCCGGGATAGTAATAATAGAGCACACCGACGTCGAAGGTCGTGCTTCCGGCCGTCTTCTTGTAGCCGCCGATCAGGTCGACTTCCGCGTCACCGCCGTTGGCGATGTAGTCGTCGATCGACGATCCCCAGACCGTCGCATAGAAGCCCGACGAATGGGCGACGGTGAAGGTGCCCTGCACGGCGAACCGCTTGTTGGTCTGCGAAATGCCGCGGAAGCGATAGTCGGAAACGAGCGTCGCCCCGCCAGTGACGGTGAAGGGGGAAGTCGGCGCCGGCGCAGCGACGGGCGGCTTTTCGGTCGCGGGTGCGGGTGCCGGCACGTCCTGCGCCATGGCGCCGCTCGATGCCGAGGCGAGCGCGAGACCGGCTGCGAGCGAAATAAGCGCGCCCTTGCGAACCAGTGCTACGGGTCCGCACGCAGTGCGGGACTTTCCGATAGCCGCCGCTGAAATGACTTTGTCCATGTTTGTTCCCCTGAGAAAAGGTGTCCCTTCTCCTGTTCGCAGGGCCAACTTCTTGTCATGGCGAGTTGCGCGTCCTGCAACTCTGTTTGTGCGGTCATTTGCTGCGCCGCACAATTCCATAAATGGGATCCATTACGCGTTTTGGGCTAAATCCGCGTCAAATCTTCACGGCGAGGTGCCGATCGACGGCCCTAGCGCAGTCGCGGCCTTCGCGGATCGCCCACACGACGAGCGATTGACCGCGCCGCATGTCGCCGCAGGCGAACACATTCGGCCGAGACGTGGCATAGCCCTGTCGGTCGATCTCGGCGCCCGCCTTGGCCAGCACGCTGTCTGCAGGAGAGCCGAGAAACCCCATAGCCAGCAGGACCAGATCGGCGGGAATCGTCACCTGCTCGCCATCGCGTTCGCACACGAGTTCGCGCACCGTTCCGCCATCGAGCAGCGCTTCGCGGGTCGCGGTCGAGAACATCCGCTCGACGCCCTCCTGCTGCGAGGTCGAGGTGCGCAGCTTCAGCGGCCAATGCGGCCAGACCAGCGCCTTGTTCTCGCGCACCGGCGGCTCGGGCATGATTTCGAGCTGGGTGACCGACGCCGCGCCCTGGCGGTTGGCGGTGCCGATGCAGTCGGACCCGGTGTCGCCGCCGCCGATCACGACAACGTGCTTGCCCAGCGCGTCGATCTCCTCGCCGGTGACCGGCAGGCCGGCGTTGCGGCGGTTCTGCTGAGTGAGATAGTCCATCGCGAAATGGATGTTGCCCGCCTCCCGCTGCGGAATGTCGAGGTCGCGTGGCCATTCGGCGCCGCCCGCCAATACCATCACGTCGTAGTCGTCGAGGATTCGCTCGACGCTAACGTTCCTGCCGATCTCCACGTTCGGGCGGAAGATCACGCCCTCGGCTTGCATCTGGTCGATGCGTCGGTCGATCAGCGCCCGGTCCATCTTGAAATCCGGGATGCCATAGCGGAGCAGGCCGCCGATCCGGTCGTTCTTCTCGAACACCGTCGGGGCATGCCCCATCCGCGCCAATTGCTGCGCACAGGCCATTCCGGCCGGGCCGGAGCCGACGACCGCGATCCGCTTGCCCGTTCCGCGCGGCGCGAACTGCGGCTTGATCCAGCCTTCCTGCCACCCCTTGTCGACGATGGCGCATTCGATCGTCTTGATCGTCACCGGCACGTCGTCGAGATTGAGCGTGCACGCCGCCTCGCACGGCGCGGGACAGACGCGGCCGGTGAATTCGGGAAAATTGTTGGTACGGTGCAGCCGCTCGCACGCCGTCTTCCACGACTGTTCGCTGACCAGCGAATTCCAGTCCGGGATCAGATTATTGACCGGGCACGCATTGTGGCAAAACGGCACGCCGCAATCCATGCAGCGCTTGGCCTGCACGGCGACCTCGTCCTGCGGCAAGGGCAGGACATATTCGCGATAATCGTGGACGCGTTCGTCGATCGGGCGGGTTGGCCGATCATGGCGCGGAATGGTCAGGAAACCGGTCGGGTCGATCATGCGGCAAGGTCCTGGGCAGCGTGGGCCTGTGCCTGCGACTGCAGCGCGCGGCGATAGTCGATCGGCATGACGAGCACGAACTCGCCGAGGCTGCGGTCCCACTGGGCAAGCAATTCGCGGGCGCGGGCGCTGCCGGTGCGGGCGGCGTGCTGCTCGACCAGCGCCTTGAGCGCGGCGGGGTCCTCGACGGGGTCGAGCGTGACGCTCGCCATATTGCATTGCTGCGCGAGTTCGCCGCGCGGGTCGTGCACCAGCGCGACGCCGCCCGACATGCCCGCCGCGAAATTGCGGCCGATGCGGCCGAGAACGACGACCGTGCCGCCCGTCATATATTCGCAGCCGTGGTCGCCGATGCCCTCGACCACCGCGCTCGCGCCCGAGTTGCGTACCGCGAAACGCTCGCCCGCCATGCCGCCGAAAAAGGCCTCGCCGCCGGTCGCGCCATAGAGGCAGGTGTTGCCGACGATGATGTTGTCCGCCGCGGTGCGGGGCACGCCGTCGGGCTGGCGCACGACGATGCGCCCACCGCACAGCCCCTTGCCGGCATAATCGTTGGCGTCGCCGATGACCTGGAGCGTGATCCCGCCGATCAGGAAGGCGCCGAAGCTCTGCCCCGCCGACCCGCGCAGCGTCACGTCGATGCTTCCGTCGGCGAGCCGCTTGGCGCCCATCCGCCGGACCAGCTCGCCCGACAGGCCGCCGCCGACCGAGCGGTCGTCGTTGCCGACGCGCAGATCGAGCGTGAGCGGCAGGGCACGACCGAGCGCCGCGATGATCTGCTCGTCGACCCGCATCGGCGACGCGTGGCCGACATCGGCGCCCGCGATTGGATCGGGCGACAGCGGACGGAACAGCAGCTTGGCAAGGTCGATCCCGCTCGCCTTCCAATGCTGTTCGCCGACCCCGGACTGGCCGAGCAGGTCGGTTCGGCCGACCGCTTCGGCCAGGCTCCTCAAGCCGAGCGAGGCGAGCAGTTCGCGCACTTCTTCGGCGACGAAGAACAGATAGTTGACGACATGCTCGGGCGTGCCGGTGAAGCGGGCGCGGAGCACCGGATCCTGCGTGGCGATGCCGACCGGACAGGTGTTGAGGTGGCACTTGCGCATCATGATGCAGCCGGCGGCGATCAGCGGCGCCGTCGCGAACCCGAACTCGTCGGCGCCGAGCATCGCCGCGATCAGCACGTCGCGCCCGGTGCGCAGCCCGCCGTCGGCCTGCACGGTCATCCGCCCGCGCAGGCCATTGAGGAGCAGCGTCTGGTGGGTCTCGGCGAGGCCGACTTCCCACGGCAGGCCGGCGTGCGTCAGCGACGTCAGCGGCGAGGCGCCCGTGCCGCCCTCGTAACCCGAGATGGTGACATGGTCGGAGCGGCACTTAGCCACGCCCGCGGCGACCGTGCCCACGCCCGCTTCGGACACCAGCTTGACGGAAATCCGCGCCCGCGGGTTCACCGCCCGCAGGTCGTGGATCAGCTGCGCCAGGTCCTCGATCGAGTAGATGTCGTGGTGCGGCGGCGGGGAGATCAGGCCGACTCCGGGGGTCGAATGGCGCACGGCGGCGATCGCCGCGTCGACCTTGTGGCCAGGCAGTTGGCCGCCCTCGCCGGGCTTCGCACCCTGCGCGATCTTGATCTGCAGTTCGTCGGCCGAGACGAGATAATCCGCCGTCACGCCGAAGCGGCCCGACGCGACCTGCTTGATGGCCGATCGCTCGCTGTCGCCATTGGGCAGCGGGGTCGCCCGGTCGGCTTCCTCGCCTCCTTCGCCGGTGTTCGAGCGGCCGCCGATGCGGTTCATCGCCTTGGCCAGCGTGGTGTGCGCCTCGCGGCTGATCGACCCGAAGCTCATCGCGCCGGTGGCGAAACGCTTGACGATCGCCGTCGCCGGCTCGACCTCGTCGAGCTCGATTGCCGGGCCGGCCGGCTTCATCTCGAGCAGCGCGCGGATGGTCGGCAGGCGCGCGTCGCCCGCGTCGATCTCGGCCGAAAAGGCGCGGTACTTGGCGGGAATGCCGCCACGCACCGCATGCTGCAGGTTGGCGATGCTCGACAGCGTCCAGGCATGCGCCTCGCCGCCCTCGCGCTGTGCGTAGATGCCGCCGATATCGAGATCGTCGTCCTCGCTGCAGGCGAAGCGATGGCGCCGCACGCACTCCTCGGCGAGCTGCTCAAGGTCGATGCCGCCGATGACCGACTTGGTGCCGGTGAAATAGCGGTCGACGACCTTCTGGCTGATGCCGATCGCGTCGAAGATCTGCGCGCCGCAATAGGATTGGAAGGTCGAGATGCCCATCTTGGACATGACCTTCATGATGCCCTTGCCGAGCGCCTTGATGTATTTGTCCTGGCCCTTGCCCGCCTGGTCCAGCGAAGCGATCGTGTCGAAGGCCAGCCACGGGTTGACCGCCTCGGCGCCATAGCCCGCCAGCACGCATAGATGATGCACTTCGCGGGCCTCGCCGGTCTCGACGACGAGGCCCGCCTGCATGCGCAGCCCCTGGCGGATCAGCTGATGGTGGATCGCACCGGTCGCCAGCGCCGCCGGGATCGGGATCCGCTCGGCCGACGCGGCCCGGTCGGAAATGATGATCAGGTTCGCGTCGGCGAGCACCGCCTCGGTCGCTTCCCAGCACAGCCGCTGCAGCGCCGCCTCGAGTGCCTGGGCGCCGCCACTCGCCGGCCAGGTGGCGTCGAGCGTCACCGTGCTGAACGCGCCGTCCAGGCTCTCGCGGATCGAGCGGATCTTCTCGAGCTCGGCATTGGTCAGGATCGGCTGCGCGACCTCGAGTCGCTTGTGGTTGCCCGCTTCGAGCCCGAGCAGGTTGGGCCGCGGGCCGACCATCGACACCAGCGACATGACGAGGCTCTCGCGGATCGGGTCGATCGGCGGGTTGGTGACCTGCGCGAAGTTCTGCTTGAAATAATCGTAGAGCAGCCGCGGCCGGTCCGACAGCACGGCGAGCGCCGTGTCGGTGCCCATCGACCCGATCGGATCGTCGCCGTCGCGGGCCATGGGCGCGAGGAAATATTTGAGGTCCTCGTCGGTGTAGCCGAACAGCTTCTGCGTGGCCGACAGCTGCTCCTCGTCGGTCACCCGCGGCGCCTCCGCCCCGGCGGGCAGATCCTCAAGCTTGTACTGCGTCTGGCGCAACCACTCGCCATAGGGCTTGGCGTTCGACAGCGTCGCCTTGAGCTCCTCGTCCTCGATGATCCGGCCCTGCTCGAGGTCGATCAGCAGCATGCGCCCGGGCTGCAGCCGGAACTTGCGGACGATGTTTTCCTCGGCGATCGGCAGCACGCCGGTCTCGGATGCCATTACCACCCGGTCGTCGTCGGTGACGATGTAGCGCGCCGGCCGCAGTCCGTTGCGGTCCAGCGTTGCGCCGATCTGGCGGCCGTCGGTGAAAGCGACCGCGGCGGGCCCGTCCCACGGCTCCATCAGCGCAGCATGATATTCGTAGAACGCCCGCCGCGCGGGATCCATCGCGGCATTGCCGGCCCACGCCTCGGGGATCAGCAGCATCATCGCGTGAGCGAGCGAATAGCCGCCGGCGATCAGCAGCTCGAGCGCATTGTCGAGGCAGGCGGTGTCCGACTGACCGTGCGGGATGATCGGCCACATCTTGTCAAGGTCGGCGCCGATCAGCGGCGATTCGAGCGTGCGGCGGCGCGCGTTCATCCAGTTGACGTTGCCGCGCAGGGTGTTGATCTCGCCATTGTGGGCAAGGAACCGATACGGGTGCGCCAGCCGCCACGACGGGAAGGTGTTGGTCGAGAAGCGCTGGTGAACGAGCGCCAGCGCCGATACCGTCAGCGGGTCCGACAAATCCCTGTAGAACTCGGCCAGCTGGCGCGGCTGCAGCATGCCCTTGTAGACCAGCGTGCGGCTCGACATCGAGGCGATGTAGAAGTCCGCCAGCGCCGGCAGGTCGCGCCGCGCGGCGAGGTCGGCCAGCGGGTTCTGGGTCTGCTTGCGGATGGTCAGCAGCTTGCGTTCGAACTGGTCCTGGTCGCGGGTTTTGGGACCGCGCGCGATGATCGCCTGGCGCAGCGTCGGCTGGGTCTCGCGCGCCGAGCGGCCGATGTTGCGGTCGTCGACCGGAACCTCGCGCCAGCCGACGATCCGCTGGCCTTCCAGTTGAACGTAATGCTCAAGCCGGTCCATCGCGACCGCCGCCGCCGCTTCGTCGCGCGGCAGGAAGCACATCGCGACCGCATAATCGCCGGCGGGCGGCAGGTTGAGCCCCTTGTTCTCGGCCCACGCGCGCAGCAGGGCATCGGGTACCTGGATCAGCACGCCGGCGCCGTCGCCGACCTCCGGGTCCGCCGCGACGCCGCCGCGATGGACGAGGCTTTCCAGGATCTTGAGCCCGTCGGTGATGATCGAATGGGACGCGACGCCCTTCACATGGGATACAAAGCCCATGCCGCAGGCGTCCCGCTCGAATGCGGGGTCATAGAGACCCTGGGGCGGCGGCAATCCTTGCATTCTTCTGTTCCCGGGCGCCGCATGAGCGCGGTGAGGCTGTTGAACGGATGCGGACACGATCCGCCCTGCCGCGAATCGTGCGAAACGGCGACCGGATCACGTTGCGCATCGGCGTGCTGCGACGCAACCAAAATCAGCCGGACGGGATCCCAAGAACGCCGGGGCGTCTCAGGCCACCTCGAACGCCTCCCGCAGCGCCTTGGTCCCGGCCAGCGCCTCGACCAGCAACGCGTAGGAGCGTTTGCGCGCCTCGAAGTCGAAAATCTGCGAAGTGACCATCAGCTCGTCCGCCTTGGTCCGCGCGACGAACGCCTCGACGCTCTCGCGCACCCGTGCCGGCGAGCCGATCGCCGAGGACGACAGGAACTGCCTGATCATCGCCTGCTCGTTGAGGCCGAGCGTTTCGCGGAAACCCGGGACCGGTGGCTTGAGCTTGCCCGGCTGGCCGGTGCGTAGCGCGATGACGGCCTGCTGCATCGAGGTCGCGAGCAGCTCTCCTTCCTCGTCGCTCTCGGCCGCGAACACGTTGAAGCCAAGCATCACGTGCGGCGCGGCGAGCTGCTCGCTCGGCCGGAACTCGCCGCGATAAACCGCAATCGCCTCGATCATCATCTGCGGCGCGAAGTGTGACGCGAAGGCGAACGGCAGGCCGAGCATCGCCGCGAGCTGCGCGCCGAACAGGCTCGACCCGAGGATCCACACAGGGACGTCGAGCCCTTCGCCGGGGATCGCGCGGACCCGGCGCGGTTCGGACGGATGGAAATAGTCCATCAGCTCGATGACGTCGCGCGGGAACTGGTTGGCGTCGGACTGAAGGTTGCGGCGCATCGCGTAGGCCGCGGCCTGGTCGGTGCCGGGAGCGCGCCCCAGGCCGAGATCCACTCGGCCGGGGTAGAGCGCCGCCAGCGTGCCGAACTGCTCGGCGACCTGCAGCGGCGAGTGGTTGGGCAGCATGATGCCGCCGGCGCCGATGCGGATGGTAGAGGTGCCCGCGCCGACGAAGGCCAGCGCGACGGCCGTCGCCGCGCTGGCGATACCGGGCATCGAATGATGCTCCGCCATCCAGTAGCGGCGATAGCCGAGCGCCTCGGCATGGCGGGCGAGATCGCGCGCGTTGCGCAATGCCTGTCCGGCGTCGCCTCCTTCGACGATCGGCGCGAGGTCGAGGACGGACAGCATCTTAGGATTCCTTTCGCGGTACCGGCCCTATTTCGTGATCCGCTGACCATTGTTCCAGTCATGCCTCGGTCCCGGCGTGATTGCGGCTCGCCCGCGCCACGAACAGGATCAGCAGGCTCGACGCGCACACCGCCTGCAGCAGCGCGTACCACCCAGCACCGATCAGGCCCATCCGCCACAGCAGCAGCGGCAACAACGGCAGCGTAATCAGCGCCGTGCCGAGGTTGGCGATGACCGACAGCCCCGGCCGGCCGAGCGCGATCAGTGCCGCGCTGGCCGGCGGCGCGGCGAGCAGCACGGCGCGGGCGACCGTCAGCCACAGCATCAGGCCGGCCGCAGAGGCATAGGCCCGCCCGCCAAGCAGCATGGCCGCCTGCCGCCCGAACAGGATCAGCACGATCAGGATCGGCGCGGCCGCGAGCAGGGCGATGCCGACGCTGCGGCGCAGCGCCCGCCGCAGCGGCGCGCCGTGGCCCCCGATGGCGACCAGCCGGGCGAGTTCGGCATAGGCCGCCTGGCCCAGGATCGCCGCTGGCTGGGCGAGAACCACCGTCGCGCGTTGCGCCAGCGAATAGAGGCCGACCGCCCTTGCGCCGAGCGCCCAGCCGACGATCAGCGGCGTCATGCGAGCCGCGAGGTCGCCGAACGTGACATCGGCGTTCGCGCCGATCATGAAGCGCCACAATCCGGCATTCTCCTGCGTCACCCCGCGCACCGGCCCGATCATCGCGAACCCGCCGAGCGTCCGCCGCATCAGCCACAGTCCGAGCGCCCATAGGCTTGCCCATTCGACCAGGGCCGCGATCAGCCAGGCGATCAGGAAGCCCTTGAGCCCAGCACCGATCGCGACCGCGATGAGGGCGCCTACTAACCGCACCAGCGGGTAGGCGAGGTTGTGCAGCCCGAGCAGGTCGAACCGCCCCATCAGCTGCAGATAGCCCGCCGGCGTCGCGCGGATCGTGGCGAGCACGGCGAAACTATAGGGCAGGGCGAACGCCAGCGCCGTCGCCGACCAGCCGAGCCGCGGCCCGAGCAGGGGGCCGAGGATCGCCGCCGTCGCCACGGCCGCAACGCCGCCGACCCCTTCGACGATCGCGGCGAAGCGGATCAGGCGCATCAGCCGCCCCGGATCGTCCGCCTTCAACGCCTCGGCGCCATAGCGCACGACGGCGTGCCAGCCGGGAAATTCGACCACCCCTCCGACGGTCATCGCGAAGCCGTGCACCAGCATCAGCACGCCATAGTCGCTCGGTCCCAGCGCGCGCGCGGCGAGGATCATGTAGCCGAGGCTGATCACCCCCGCGCCGGCCTTCCCGCCCATCAGGCGCGCCAGATTACCGTAGATGCGGGCGACGATCGCATCGGGGGAGCGCTCGGTCATGGCGCGATCAACTCGGCAATGGCGCGCGCGGCGCGCGTCGCCGACGGTTCGTCGCCGAGGTTGAAGCTGGCAGCGAACAGGCTCTGCTGCACGGCGCGCCAGCGGCTTTCGAACTCCTCCCGTGACCGGCGCAGTGCATCGCCCAGTTGCTCGACGGCGTGGATCACCGGACCTGCTTGCCAATGGGCGAAGTTCGGGTTGCCCTGCCACGCGCTATGGTGGGCGTCGACGAACACGCAGGGCCGGGGGCGGAGCAGATATTCATAGACCTGGCTGCTCGCGTCACCGAGGTAGATGTCGGCGAGGTTGGAATAGGCCATGGTCGTCAAGGCGCGGCTGCCCGTGTCGATGAAGATGTTCGGTGCGTCTTTCCAGCGCTGCTCGATGCGCCCCGGCCGAGCGACGCGCAGGCGGTCGATCGAAATCGCGAGCGGCCGTTCGAAGAGCATGACGTGGGGCGCGAAGATCAGCTGATACTCGGAATGCTCAACGAACCAGTCGAGGATCGCCGGCCCGAACCGATACCAGGACGACAGGTGCGGCGAGGGGTGCGGATTGTACAGCACCACCGGCCGGCCATCGCTCGGCAGCGGAACGTCGGCGACGGTGTCCGCATGGAGGTCGAACTTGGGGTAGCCGACCTGGCGTATTCGGGCGGGATCGACCCCGGCTTCGCTGACGAGCCGGTCGCGCACCTTGGGACCTGACACCAGCACCAGGTCGAACCCGGCGCTTGCCCGGTCGAAGCCGATGGCCCGGTCCCCGGCGCCGTGCCGCGTGTGGACGATCTTCAGCTTGTCGAGACCGAACCGCCGTTTGAGCGCCAGCGAGGTCTTCTCGGCCACGACCAGCACGTCGAGCGAGCGGAAGAAGTCGAGATTGTCCTCGAGCACGAAGACTTTTCGCACCGGTAGCCAGCGCCCGAACAGCCGTTCGGCAATGCGTGAGCGCGCGCGCTTCAGGCCGAGCATGACCAGCCTCACCTCACGCCCGATCGCCGGGCCGGCGACCCGCTCGACCTCTTCGTGCAGGCGCTCGTTGGTGACGGCCAGCACGATCTCCGCGCCCGTGCCCATCGCCGCCAGCCGCAGCGCGATCGGCAGGCTGTGCGCCACCTGGTGCAGCTGGTCGTGGTTGAACAGGAAGCCGATCCGCAAGCCAGGCCATCCTCTCGCGGTGCCGCCGTGCGCCCGCCTATAGCGGCGAGCGGCGCGGAGGCCAGCCGCGCGGCTGTTGCGACTTGGCGACAAATCGGCCAAGCGCCCGGCATGACCACGATCACCATCGTCAACCGCGCCGGAGCCGAGCGCGAAATCGCCGCTACCGACGGGCTCAGCCTGATGGAGAACATCCGCGACGCGGGCTTCGACGAACTGCTCGCCTTGTGCGGCGGCTGCATGAGCTGCGCGACCTGCCACGTGCATCTCGACGACGCTTTCCTGTCGCTCCTTGCGCCGATGAGCGCGGACGAGAGCGACCTGCTCGACAGCAGCGATTCGCGCCAGGAGAACAGCCGCCTTTCGTGCCAGATTCCGGTCTCGCCGGCGCTCGACGGCCTCCGCGCGACGATCGCGCCCGAGGATTAGGTCAGGCCGCCGCCGGGTTCTGGCGGTACCATTCGTACGCTTCCTTGACCCGCTGGGCATCGCTCAAGGGAGCGACGAGCACGACGTCGTCGGTAGCCAGCACCATCAGTCTCTCGGCCCCGAGCAGGACGATCCGCGGGCCGCTCGAGCGCACCAGATTGCCGCGGCCGTCGATCACGGTCGACCCCACCTCGACCGCATTGCCGCGATCGTCGAGCACGGCGCGCTCATAGGTTGCGGTCCAGCTGCCGACGTCGGACCAGCCGAAGTCGCACGGGATCACGCCGATGCGATCGAACTTCTCCATGACCGCATGATCGAACGCGATCGCTGGGACCGCTGCGAACAGCGCCGCGTCCGGCGTGACGAACCGAACTGCCGGGTCGCCGATTGAATCGCAAACACCCTGCAGCACGTCGGGACTGTGCCGCTGGAACGCTTCGATCAAGGTCGAGGCGCGTGCGAAGAACATGCCGCCGTTCCACAGGAAGTTGCCCGAATCGACCATCGCCTGCGCTCGCACTGCGTCCGGCTTCTCGACGAACCGGGCGACGCGGCGCACCTCATCGCGCACCGGCTCGCCGACCTCGACATAGCCGAACCCGGTCTCGGCGCGGGTCGGCTTCATCCCGAAGGTGACGATCAGGCCGTCCTCGGCCGCGGGGCGGGCAGCCGCGACGGTCTCGCGAAAACGATCGGGCTGCTCGATATGATGGTCGCTCGGCAGGATCAGCAGCAGTTCGTCGACCGTCTCGGCGGTCAGTGCGGCGAGCGCCACCGCCGCCGCGGTATTGCGCGCCGACGGCTCCGCGACCACCCGCACGTCTCCCGCCGCCGCGTCGCTGGCACCCGCCAGCACGTGCGCAACATGGGTCGCACCGCAGATCACGATCGGGGTCGAGAACAGCGCCGCATTGTCGAGCCGCGCGAACGTCTCGTGCAGCAGCGAACGCTCGCCGACCAGCGGCAGGAACTGCTTGGGCTTTTCCGTGGTCGACAGTGGCCACAGGCGCGTGCCGGAGCCGCCGGACAGGACGACGGGGCGGATCAGCGCAGGGCGTTCAGTCGGCATCGCGGCGTCCTTACAAACAGGTGTTGACGAAAGTGTTACCGCAGCGCGAGCGCGATCCACAGCGTGCGCGGCGTGCCGAGGTCGATTGATCCGCCCTGGTTGCGGGTCAGCGCCCGCTTGTTGCCGATGTTCTCCGCGCGCACCTCGATCGCCAGCCGCGCCGCGAAACGCCACCGCCCGACGGCATCGGCGATCGTCGCGGCGGGCAGCGCATCGGTATTGAGGTCGTCCTCGAACGCGCGCCCGGTGCGCCGCACCGTCGCGGAAAGGTCGAGCCCTTTCTTCGGCGACAAGGTCAGGGTCGCGCTCGCCGCCGTGTCGGGCGTCTGCGCGGGGCGCTTGCCGTTCAGCGCATCGCTGGTGTGCAGCCGCGCACGGTAGGCGGTCCAGCTCGCCGCCAGGCTGCCGCCATCAAACGTCCAGCGCCCGTCGATCTCG
The DNA here is from genome assembly GCA_964235835.1 of uncultured Sphingomonadaceae bacterium. Taxonomy (GTDB): domain Bacteria; phylum Pseudomonadota; class Alphaproteobacteria; order Sphingomonadales; family Sphingomonadaceae; genus Sphingomicrobium. Next base: position 25,274 of record CAXSDY010000006.1, read on the forward strand.
GCCCCGCGCGAGACGATCGCCGCGACGTTCTGCCTTTGGCGAAGGTTCGGCCCAACGGTGACATTGGCGATCGCCCCGCCGAGCCGGTTGGTGAACAGGGTGGCGCTGAGCCTGACCCCCGCCGACGGTACGAATTCAACTCCCGCCTCGGCCCCGCGCAGCTTCTCGGGACGAAGTGCTGCATTGGCGAGCGTCGTCACCGGGAAGACGGTGAAGGTGCGGTACAGTTCGTTGAGCGTCGGCAGCCGGGCGGAGGCATAGGCCGCGGCCCGCACCGCCACCGGAGCGGCGAGCTGCAAGCGCGCTCCGATCCGCCCGCTCGGCAGCCAGCCGCGCGTCGCGGTCGGTCGCGTCTCGCTGACCAGCAGCCCGGTCGGGCCCAGCGTGCGCAGCAGGCCGCGGTTCTGCTTCCATCGGTCGAGCCGCCCGCCGGCCGTGAGGCTGAGCGGACCGGTCGGCGAGTCGAGTTCTACGTAGGCGCCGGCATCGAACTGGTCGCCACCGGCCGACCGGCTGGTCGTGATCGTGCCCGCGCCCGAGAGGCTGTCCTCGAACGTCGTTCCGGTCGCGTGGCGCACGTCGATCCCCGCGCGAACGGTGGCAGCGGGCGCGATCCCGCCGCGCAGCTCGAGCCGCCCGCCGACGCCCGTCGACGGAGTGGCGCGCTGGTTGAGCACCGGGCGGAACGTCGTCGCGCTGACCACCACCGTCGAGAAGTCGCGCTTCTGCAGATAGGCCAGAGCGTCAAGCGACCAGGCAGCGCGGTGCACCCAGCGAAGGCTGGCATCCCGGCCGCTGCTGCCGTTGGTCGCGCCGCGGAAACGGAGCACGCGATCGTCGTCGAACCAGCGCGCGCCGGCCTGCAGCTCGCCGCCGCCGAGCGCGGTCACCAGGCGGCCGGACAGGGTCTGGTCGTCGTAGGCGCTGCGTACGCTTGCCGCCGTGCGCTGGCTGGGTGGAGTGGTCCAGAAGCCCGCGCCATGGTCGATCCGCCCGGCGATCGTCGCGAAGCCGCCGTTCCAACGCGGTGCGATCGCCGCCTGCGCGTCGAGCGACGAACGGCTGCCCACCGCATAGCTGCCCGAGACCGGCGCCAGCTCGGCGCGCCCGGCGCTCTCCAGCTCGACCACCCCGGCCACCCCGCCGAGCCCGAACGGACCGGCGCCGGCGCCGCGGGTGACGTTCGCCCGTGCGATCTGGCCGGGCACGAGCGCGTTGAAGGCGATGCTGCCGAAGAAGGGATCGCCCTGCGGCACCCCGTCGAGCAGGACGAGCACGCGCGCGCTCGCATTGCCGCCGAGCCCGCGCATCACGGCGCCTTCGGCGGTCGGATTCGACGCGCGGCTGTCGGCGCGACGGAAGGACTGGAAGCCGGCGACATCGGCCAGGACGTTCTCGATTCGGCCCGACGCATTGAGGGTCAGGCGCCCGCGGTCGATCACGTCAGGCGCGAATACCCGTTCGCCGCCAGTCGGCAAGGCGCGGCCGGTGACGACGATCTCCTGTGCGGCGTCGGGAACCAGCAAGCGAACAATACCTCGGGCAGGGCATGGGGTCGCCATGACGCTCCTCGAACCGGGGGGCAAGCGGACCTTGGCGGCGGACACGCGGTTAACAATTCACGCTTCGTTTCGGCCTTGAACAGTTGACGATAGGGGGTCGCGGGGCCTTCTGCTGCACTGCACACAAGAACGGGGGATTCGATGCGGTTGGCTCGACACGTGATGACAAGGGCAGGACTTGGGGCGGCGATGCTGCTCCTGACGGCCGCTCCCGCTTTCGCGCAAGGGGCGCCGATCAAGGCGCCCAATGCCGCGCAGATGGCCACGATGGTCAACAAGGGCGACGTCGCCTGGATGCTGGTTTCCTCGGCCCTGGTGCTGATGATGTCGGTGCCTGCGCTGGCCCTGTTCTACGGCGGTCTCGTCCGCACCAAGAACATGCTCAGCATCCTCATGCAGGTGTTCATGATCGTCTCGGTCGCCGCGCTGGTATGGTGCTGCTGGGGCTATTCGATGGCGTTTACCGGCGGCAGCCCGTTCGTGGGCGGCTTCGGCAAGGCCTTCCTGATGGGCGTGTCGACGTCGACCTACGCCGCGACCTTCTCGAACAACGTCTATTTGCCCGAATATGTCTACGTCATCTTCCAGATGACGTTCGCCTGCATCACGCCGGCCCTCATCGTCGGGGCGTTCGCCGAACGGATGAAGTTCTCCGCGATCATGGTGTTCGTCGTCGCCTGGCTGACGATCGTCTATTTCCCGATCGCCCACATGGTCTGGTATTTCGCCGGCCCGGACTTCCTGCCGGACGCGCCGACTGACAGCGGCTATCTGTGGGGCAAGGGCGCGCTCGACTTCGCCGGCGGCACCGTCGTCCACATCAACGCGGGCATCGCCGGCCTAGTCGGCTGCATCATGGTCGGCAAGCGGGTCGGCTTCGGCCGGGACGCCACCCCGCCGCACTCGCTGACCATGACCATGATCGGCGCCTCGCTGCTGTGGGTCGGCTGGTTCGGCTTCAACGCCGGTTCCAACCTGGAAGCGAACGCGGTCACCGCCGTGGCGTTCATCAACACCTTCGTCGCGACGGCAGCGGCGGCGGTCAGCTGGGCGCTGGTTGAGCGGGTCACTCACGGCAAGCCGTCGATGCTCGGCGCCGCGTCGGGCGCGGTCGCCGGCCTGGTCGCGATCACGCCGGCCAGTGGTTATGCCGCACCGATGACGTCGATCGTGCTCGGCTTCGTCGTCTCGCCGATCTGCTGGTTCTTCGTCACGACGGTGAAGAACAAGCTGAAGTACGACGACACGCTCGACGTGTTCGGCGTCCACTGCATCGGCGGCATCGTCGGCGCGCTCGCGACCGCGATCGTCGCTGCCCCGGCGCTCGGCGGGCAGGGCTATTTCGACTACACCAAGTTTCCCGGTGTCGCGATCACGCCCGAAGCCTATTCGATCAGCAGCCAGCTGTGGATTCAGTTCCAGGCCGTCGCGATCACCCTGCTGTGGTCGGGCATTGGTTCGGCGATCCTCTACTTCATCATCGACAAGACCATCGGCCTGCGCCTCTCCGAAGACGAAGAGCGTGAGGGACTGGACCTGTCCGATCACGGAGAACGCGCCTACAACTACTGATCATGGAGCCCCTGTTCGATTTCCTCGCCGAGCTCAGCGCCACCGCGCGACAAGCCTACGGCGAAGCGATCGGACGGGGGCTCGATCCCTCCGACAAGGGGATCGGCGTCTACGATCCGGTGACCGAGGCCGACCGCTCGGTCGAGCGCGCGCTTCGATCGATGATCGGGGCGCGTTTCCCGTCGGACGGCATCGCCGGTGAGGAGTTCGGGACTGAGCGGGCCGAGGCGCGGCGGGTGTGGAGCCTCGACCCCATCGACGGCACCCGCGCGCTGGTCTGCGGCCTGCCGAGCTGGACCGTGCTGGCGGCGCTGGTCGAGGACGGGGTGCCGGTCGCCGGCATGATCGACACGCCGCGGCTCGACGAGCTGGCCCTAGGGGACGGCGAGCGAGCACTCCTGGTGGAGGGCGGCAGTTCGCGTGCCCTACGGACCAGCGGGGTAACGAGTCTGGCCCAGGCGCGGCTGTCGACCACCGATCCGCACTTGTTCGATGAGGAGGCGGCACCACGCTTCGACCGGCTCCGGAAGAAAGCGCGCCTGACCCGCTACGGCTTAGACGGCTACGCCTACGCGCGGCTCGCGGCCGGCACCATCGACCTCGTCGCGGAGACCGGCCTGAAGCCTCACGATTGGCAGGCGCTGGTGCCGGTGGTGCGCGGCGCAGGCGGCGTGATCGGCAACTGGCGCGGCGGCGCGGACATGACGGGCGGAGACGTGCTGGCGGCGGCGAGCAGGCCGCTGTTCGTCGAGGCGGTGGGAGTGCTGGCGGGCTGACGACCGTACCCGCAGCTTAGCACGGCAGGCTTCTTCGTCGGCCGCTAACGCTGTCTTTCCTTCAGTCTCGCCGTAACGTCAGCCCAAGCCAGCCCGCGAGTCCTGAGAAGGACGGTGAGGTGGTAGATCAGGTCCGCCGATTCCGAGATGAGTTCCTCGTCGCCGCCGCACCGTCCCGCGAGCGCGGTTTCGACGCCTTCTTCGCCCACTTTCTGGGCGGCGCGCGAGGGGCCTTCGGCCAGCAGCCGTGCGGTGTAGCTGCTTGCCGGGTCGCCGCCGGCTCGTGAGGCAACGACGCGCTCGAGTTCGGCGACGAAGCCGACGCCGGGTGCGCCGTCGTTGCCGAAGCAGCTCTGCGTGCCGGTGTGGCAGGTCGGGCCGCGCGGCCTCGCCAGCACCAGCAAGGCGTCCCGATCGCAGTCCATTCTGACGTCGACGAGGTCGAGCATATTGCCGCTCGTCTCACCCTTGCGCCACGGGCCCCCGCGCGACCGGCTGTGGAAGGTGACGAGCTTGTCGGCCAGCGTCGCGTCGAGGGCGGCACGGTCCATGTAGCCGAGCATGCGCACTTCGCCCGACGCGGCGTCCTGGACGATGGCGGGGATCAACCCGTCCATCTTGGCCCAGTCGAGCGCGTCGGGGTCAAAGGCGATGGGCTTGATGTCGGGCGTCACAGGCGAACCTCCACGCCCATGGCGCGCAGTTGGGCTTTCAGGTCGGGGATGGCGATGCGGCGGTCGTGGAACACGCTCGCCGCCAGCGCGCCGCTGACGCCTGCGGCAAAGGCATCGGCGAAGTGCCGGACGGTGCCGGCGCCGCCCGAGGCGATGACCGGCACGCCGAGCGGGACGATCGCGGCGGTCTGCGCGAGGTCGTAGCCGTGGCGCACGCCGTCGCGGTCGATGCAGTTGAGCACGATCTCGCCCGCGCCGAGCCGCACCGCATCGGCCGCCCACGCCACCGTCTCGCGGCCGGCGTCGATCGTCGCTTCGGGCTTGCCGGTATATTGCTTGACGACCCACTTGCCAGCCGTATCGACCAGGCTGTCGATGCCGACGACCACGCACTGGCGTCCGAACGCATCGGCGAGTTCGGCGATCAGCTCGGGCCGTTCGAGTGCGGGGGAGTTGACGCTGATCTTGTCGGCGCCGCGTTCGAGCACGCGCGCCGCCTCGTCGCGGCTGCGGATGCCCCCCGCGACGCAGAATGGAATGTCGATTACGGCGGCGACGCGGTGGACCCAGGCGGTGTCGACCCTGCGCCGCTCGGCGGACGCCGTGATGTCGTAGAACACCAGCTCGTCGGCGCCCTCGTCGCGATAGCGTAGGGCGAGGTCGACGATGTCGCCCACGTCGCGGTGGTCCCGGAACTTGACGCCTTTGACGACGCGGCCGCCGGCCACGTCGAGGCAGGGGATGATCCTAGCGGCTGGCATGGAGCGCCTGTTCGACGGTGAAGCGGCCTTCCCACAGGGCCTTGCCGACGATCGCCGCGGCGGCACCGGCCTGGGCCAAGGTGGCGAGGTCGTCGAGGGTCGCGACCCCGCCCGACGCCTGCAGCGCGACATGTGGATAGCGGTCGACAATCGCCTCGACGAGCGGAAGGTTGGGGCCGGTCAGCATGCCGTCGCGGGCGATGTCGGTGACCAGCAGGTGGCGCACGGCGGCGAACCGAGCGAGCACCTCGTCGAGGGTCTGGCCCGATCCGCTGGCCCAGCCGTGGGTGGCGACGAACGCGCGGTCGCCGTCGAGCCGCACGTCGAGGGCAAGGGTCAGCCGCTCGGGTCCGAACTCGTGGAGCAGCTCGGCGAAGGCTTCGGGCCGATCGACCGCCAGGCTGCCGACAACCACCCGCTCGACTCCGGCGGCGAGCAGGGCTGTGACATGCTCGACGGTGCGCACGCCGCCGGCGACCTGCAGCGACAGCGGCGCGGAGCGGGCGAGGTCGCCGAGCAGCCCGTGCTGGCGCGGCTCGCGGGCGCGGGCGCCGTCTAGATCGACGATGTGGGCCCATTCGGCACCGGCCTCGGCGAAGCCGGCGAGCGCGGCGGCGGGGTCGTCCGAGTAGCGCGTCTCGCGGGCGAAATCACCCTGCGACAGGCGGACGCAGCGCCCATCGATGAGGTCGATGGCGGGGAGCAGGATCATGCGGCGAGGAAGGCCGAGAGGAAGCGCGCGCCGGGCTCGCCCGAGCGTTCCGGGTGGAACTGCGCGCCCCACAGCGGACCGTGGCGCAGCGCTGCAGGGACGACCCGGCCATAGGTCACGCGCGCCGCGGTCGCTGGACCATCGTCGCAGGCATAGCTGTGGGCGAAATAGACGTGGTCGGCGGGAGTCAGGCCGATCCCGTCGGCGGCCTCCTCGATTCGCGTCCAGCCCATGTGCGGCACCGGGCGGCCCGGCGCCCGCGCGATCTCACGCGCCATTCCCGGCACGAGTCCGAGGCAGGGCACGTCCGTCTCCTCCGAGCCGTCGAACATCAGCTGCATGCCGAGGCAGATGCCGAGCGTCGGGCGGGTCCGCTCGCGCAACGTGTCGACCAGGCCCAGTTCGCCGAGGTTGTGCATCGCATAGCCGGCTGCGCCGACCCCGGGCAGGACCAGCCGCTCGGCGGCGAGCACGGCCGCGGGGTTTTTGACCAGCACCGGTTCGGCCCCAATCCGCGCGAAGGCAAGCCGGATCGACTCGACGTTGCCGTAGCCGAGGTCGAGGATTGCCAGGCCAGCGGCGGGCGCGCTCACAGCATGCCTTTGGTGCTGGGCAGGGCAGCCGAATCGCCGCCGAGCGCGAGGCCCATGCGCAGCGCGCGGCCGAACGCCTTGAAGCAGCCCTCGACCTTGTGGTGGTCGTTGTCGCCCGCGACGCTGACGTGGATCGCGGCGCCCATCGCGTCGGCGAAGCTGCGGAAGATGTGCGGCACCATCTGCGTCGGCAGGCCGCCGACCGCCTCGGTTTCGAAGCTGCCCTCGAACTTGCAGAACGGCCGGCCGGACAGGTCGACGAGCACTTCGGCGCGGGTCTCGTCCATCGGCAGGGCGAAGCCGAAGCGGCCGATGCCGCGCTTGTCGCCGAGGGCCTGCTTCAGCGCCGCGCCCAGGGCCAAGGCGATGTCCTCGATACTATGGTGCGGGTCGATGACGAGGTCGCCGGTGCAGGCGAGCGTCAGCGCGAAACCGCCGTGCGCCGCGACCTGGTCCAGCATGTGGTCGTAGAAGCCGATGCCCGTCGCGATCCGGCGCGGCTCGGCGCGGTCGAGGTCGACGGAGACGGCGATACGGGTCTCCTTCGTGTCGCGGACGAGTTCGGCACGGCGCGCGGGCTTGCCGTGAGGAGCGATGCCGAACACTGCCAGCATCGCGGCGTTCTCCGCTTCGGTGCCGACCGTCACTCGCACCCCGCCGGGCGCGGCGTTGGGGCGGAAGCGGAGGCGGATGCCGGCGGCCTTGAGCCGGTCGGCGAGCGCGGCGGGATCGTCCACCTCGAGGAAGAGGAAATTGCCGCCGGAGCGGACGGCGCGGATCTCGGAGACGCCGCCCAGCTGCTCGGCGAGCGTGGCGCGATCGGCCAGCAGGCGGGCAATGCGTTCGGCGTGGAGCGGCATCCGCTCGGGCGCCAGCGCCTCGAGCGCGGCAGCGATCGACAGCGATGGCAGCGGGTAGGGCGGCGAGACGCGCGCGGCGAGGTCGATGATCTCGGGATCCGCGATCAGGCAGCCGACGCGCGCGCCCGCCAGCCCATAGGCCTTCGAGAGCGTGCGCAGGACGACAAGGTTGCCGGACGCTTCGCCGGCCAGGGTGGGGGCATCGGAGAATTCGATATAGGCCTCATCGGCGACGACCAGCGTGTCCGGCAGGGCGTCGGCGATGCGGCGCACGTCGGCGGGGTCGACCGCGGTGCCGGTCGGATTGTTGGGCGTGCACAGGAAGAGGAGCTTCGGCTGCTCGCCGGCCACCGCGGCGAGCACCGCGTCGGCATCGAACGCGAGGTCCGGCGTGAGCTTCGCCGCGATCACCCGCGCCCCCTGCATGCGGGCGAATTGGGCGTAGGCGGAGAAGGTCGGCTCGACGATCGCGATCGAGTCCGTTCCCGCCCGGCAAAAGGCGCGGACGAGCAGGTCGATCGCGTCGTCGCTGCCGCGCGTCGCCCACAATCGCTCGGGCGCGACTCCGTAAAGGTCGGCGAGGCGCTGGCGCAGGACGGCGGGCTGCGGCTCGGGGTAGCGGTTGACGCTCGCCGCCAGGCCGCCGCCGATCAGCGGTGCGAACGGATTCTCGTTGGCGTCGAGCTTGATCGACGAGCCGATGGGCGCGCCCTTCTGCGCCGCCGCGACGTCGGTCGGGGGCAGGGCGAGGATGTCGGGCCGGGCGAGGCGCCGGGCGAGCGACGGCCCGCTCATGCCCGGCACTCGGCAGCGCGGGCGTGCGCCTCGAGCCCTTCGAGCCGGGCCAGTGCCGCGGCGGGTGCTGCCAGTGCCGCCGCGGCGCTGCGCGAGACGCGCTGCACGCTGGTCTCCTTCATGAAGGTCAGGGTCGACACGCCGCCGACCGCCCGGGCGGCGCCGTCGGTCGGCAGGACGTGGCTCGACCCGGCGAGATAGTCGCCGAAACTCTCGGCCGCATGATGACCGACGAAGATGGCGCCGGCGTTGGCGATCAGCGGCAGCAGCGCGTCGGGCGCGTCCACGGCCAGCGAAAGATGCTCGGCGGCGTAGGCATTGGCGATCTCGGCGGCCTGCTCGAGCGAGGCGCAGCGGATGGCGCGCATCGGAGCGAAGCTGCCGGCGCGCAACAAAGTCGCCAGCTGCCGCTCGACGGCCGCCGCGACGCGCTCGATCATGGCCGAGTCCGTCGCGACGAGCAGGACCTGCGCCTGCGGGTCGTGCTCGGCCTGGCTGAGCAGGTCGGCGGCGACGAGATTGGGGTCGGCGGTCGCGTCGGCGATGACCATCAGTTCGCTCGGCCCGGCGGGAAGGTCGATCGCCGGCCCGCCCGGCAGGCTCGCGACTTCGGACTTCGCCGCGGCCACCCAGGCATTGCCGGGGCCGCAGATGCGCGCGACGCTGGGGAGGTCGCCGGCGCCGAACGCCAGCGCGGCGATCGCCTGCGCGCCGCCGACGGTCCAGACGCGTTCGACCCCGACTGCCTCCGCGGCGAGCGCAATCGCGGGGTCGAGCCCGCCACCCTGGCGCGGCGGGGTGACGACGACGAGGTCGCGAACGCCGGCGACCCGCGCCGGGATGCCGAGCATCAGCAGCGTCGAAAACAAGGGCGCGGCGCCGCCGGGGACGTAGAGACCCGCGCTGGCGAGCGGGCTCCAGCGCTTCGCGACCGAGAGGCCCGGCATCGGCTCGGTCGCGATATCCTGGGGCTTGGTGGCGCGGTGGAAGGCCTCGATGTTGCACACCGCCAGCATGAACGCGTCCAGCGTCGCCGACGGGAACGTGCGTCGCGCCTGGTCCGCGAACGGCCCGACCGCGACGGGTACGGGCGCGACGCCATCGATGCGCACGGCGTGGCGGACGAGCGCGTCCCAGCCCTCCGCGCGTACATCCGCCACGATCGTGCGGACCGCGTCGATCAGGGCGGCGTCGGCCCGCGCCGCCGGCCGCGCGAGTGCCCGCTCGCGCGACGTCGCGTCGCTCCATTCGAACCGCTCGATCACAGCATCATCTTCTCGATCGGCATCACGAGGATCGCCGACGCGCCGGCCGCCTTCAACTTCTCCAGCGTTTCCCAGAACACCGATTCCTGGCACACCGCCTGAACCGCGTAATGACCCGGCCGGCCCGCCAGCGGCACGACGGTAGGCGCTTCCGCACCGGGCAGGATGCGCGCGATCTCGATCAGCGCCGCCTTGGGCGCGTTGAGGACGATGTATTTCGATTCCTGGGTCGCGATGACACCGTTGATGCGCATCATCAGCGCCGTGGCGCGCTCGGCCAGGTCGGGCGCGACCGGCCTCAAGGTGCGCACCAGCACCGCCTCGCTGGCGAACACCGTCTCGACCGCGGCAAGGCCGTTGGCCTCCAACGTGGCGCCGGTCGAGACGAGGTCGCAGACGAAATTGGCAATGCCGAGGCGCGGGGCCAGTTCGACCGCGCCCTTCATCGTCACGATCTCGGCCGCGATGCCCTTTTCGGCGAGGAAGCGGGCCAGCAGGCGGGGATAGGACGTGGCGATGCGCTTGCCGGCGAGCGCGTCGGTCGAATAGGCGAAGTTCTCGGGCGCGGCGATCTTCAGCGTGCAGCGGCCGAAGCCGAGCGTCGCGACCGTCTCGAACCGGGGACCGTCGTGCGCCAGCGCATATTCCTCGAGCACGTTCTGGCCGCAGATGCCGAGTTCGCACACGCCGTCGGCGACGAACGTCGGAATGTCGTCGTCGCGCACGAACATGAGGTCGAGCGGGAAGTTCTCGGCGCGGGCGGTCAGCGCGTTCTTGCCGCCCTGCAGCTTGAGGCCGGCGCCCTTGAGCAGGTCGCGGCTCTGGTCCGACAGGCGGCCGGATTTCTGGACGGCGATGTGCAGCCGGCTGCGGTCGGCGATCATGCGCGCGTTTCCTTCATGCGGTCGAGCATCACGCGGTAGCCGGCATTGGCCTCGTCCTTGAGGAAGCGGGCCACGCGGACGATGGTGGTCGTGCTGACGCCGGTCAGGTCGTGGATCTCGCGATAGGTCATCTGTCCCTCGTCGAGCAGGCGCGCGACCTGCCACCGCTCGGCCAGCGTGCGCACCTCGGCCGGCGTGCACAGGTCGCGAAGCAGCGCCCGCGCCTCGTCCTCGCTGCGTAACGCGACAAGCGCGGCGGCGAGGTCCTCGACGGGACGAAAGGGCGGGGAGGTCGGCATGGCGTTACAGCGTAATAGAACGATGAAACTACTGGTGCAAGCCCTTCTCGTGTGGCGAAGCAGCAGGTTTGCCTCACACAACGGGCACGAAGGTTGTCCGCTTTCTTCTTCGCGCCTTCGTGTGAAAAGCCTACACCGCTGACGCGGCCCGCCTCATGGCTTGACAAGCCCGCGGCCATTCCCGACGATGCAGCCATGATCACGACGATCCTTCGCAGCAGCTGGTGGTGGCGCTTTTCGCCCCGATGGCGCGCGCGCGGTTGATTCTCGTCGTCTGACGATTTCCCCGGGTCCGCGTTTCGCGGGCCTTTTTTTTCGCGCTCACTTCATCCACGGACCCGTCCAATGATCATCGTCATGAAGCCCGACGCGCCGGCCCAGGTCGTCGAGGACCTGCTCGCCCGCATTGAAGGGAAGGGATTGAAGCCGCTGCACATGCCGGGCAGCGAGCGGGTCGTGCTCGGCGCGCTCGGCGACGAGCGGGTGCTCGCCGAACTTTCGCTCGAAGGGCACCCCTATGTCGAGGCGGTCAAGCCGATCCTCGCGCCCTACAAGCTGGTCGGCCGCGAGCTTCACCCGCACGACACCGTGGTCAGCATCGGCGGCGTCAGCATCGGCGGAAGCCGCTTCGCCCTGATCGCCGGGCCGTGCGCGGTCGAGAACGAGGCGCAGCTGCTTGCCTCGGGTCAGGCGGCCAAGGCCGCCGGTGCGCGCATCCTGCGTGGCGGCGCGTTCAAGCCGCGCACCAGCCCGTACAGCTTTCAGGGGCATGGCGGCGACGGGCTGACGCTGCTCGCCGAGGTCGGCCGCGAACTCGGCATGCCGGTCGTCACCGAGGTGGTCGAGAGCGCCGACGTCGAACTGGTCGCGCGCCACGCCGATGCGCTGCAGGTCGGCGCGCGCAACATGCAGAACTTCGCGCTGCTGAAGGTCGTCGGGCAATCGGGCAAGCCGGTCATCCTCAAGCGCGGCATGGCGGCGAAGGTCGAGGATCTGCTGCTCGCCGCGGAATATATCCTGGCCGAGGGCAACGACCAGGTCGTGCTGTGCGAGCGCGGCATCCGCACGTTCGAGACCGCCACGCGCAACACGCTCGATCTCGCTGCGGTGCCGCTGCTCAAGATGAAGTCGCACCTGCCGGTGATCGTCGATCCGTCGCACGGCACGGGTATCCGTGCGCTGGTCGCGCCGATGGCCCTGGCCGGTGCGGCGGCGGGGGCCGACGGGCTAATGATCGAGGTCCACCACGATCCCGCGGCTGCGTTGTCGGACGGCGCGCAATCGCTCTATCCGCAGCAGCTCGAGGCGCTCGGCCGTCAGCTGGCGCAGCTGTTGCCGGTGGTCGGGCGGTCGCTGTGAACGGCGTGGTGAACCGGTTGGCGGCAGGGCAGGCGGCGAGCCTGGTGCGGCGGCTCGCCGGACAGGTCGATCCGCTGCGTCTTCACGCCGCGCTCGGCGCGGATGGTGGAGCGATGCCGCCGCTATTCATCCAGCGCACGGGCGGCCCGGCGCTGATCGTCGAGACCGCGGCGGTGCGCGCCACCTGTCGACAGGAGCGGGTCGAGGTCGAGGCGCTGAGCGAAGGCGGGCGGGTCGCGCTGGCCGGGATCGCCGCGGCGCTCGGCGATCATGTCAAGGAGCGCGGCGCGGACCGGCTCGTCGCGCGCTTCACGCGCTGCACCGCGCCAGAGGAATTTGACCGCGCCCACGCCCGCACCCCGTTCGACGTGCTGCGCGCGATGGCGTTCGGACACCGCGCGCATGACCGCGACGAGCCGTTCGCGGTGACCGCCGCGGGGGTCATCGGGTTCGACCATGTCGAGCTGTTCGAGGACCTTCCCGAGCGATTGTCGGGCGACTTTCCGGATTTCGTCTTCTGGCTGGCGGAGAGCGCCGTCGTGATCGAGCCGGGCGGTGCGGCGCGGCTGATCTGCACCGCGTTCGGCAGCGATGATGGAGCCGTCGCGCATCGTCAATATTCGCTGGCGCAGGAGCGGCTGACGCGGCTCGCATCGCGCTGTGAATTCGCGCGTGAAGTCGGCCCGATGGAGCGGGCGCCGGGCAACGAAGCGGCACAGGACGTCGCCAGCGACCTCGACGATGCGGGTTATGCCGCCGTGGTCGCGCAGCTGAAGGAGAATGTCGCGGCGGGCGACATCTTCCAGGTTGTGCCGTCGCGCGCGTTCCGGACGCCGTGCGCGGACCCGCGCGCCGCCTTCGCCCGGCTCGGCGCGGCCGATCCGAGCCGCTACACCTTCTTCGTCGAGACCGGCTTCGGCACGCTGTTCGGCGCATCGCCCGAGACCGCGGTGGCGGTTCGGCGCGCGGGCGACGAGCGCATCGTCATCGTCTCGCCGATTGCCGGCACGCGGCCGCGCGGCGGCACGATCGACGAGGACGACCGGATGGAGGCAGACCTGCGGCTCGACACCAAGGAGATCGCCGAGCACATGATGCTGGTCGATCTCGCCCGCAACGACGTCGCGCGGGTCGCCGAACCGGGCACGCGGAGGGTGGCGAGCCTGCTCGGCGTCGAGCGGTTCGCGCGCGTCATGCACCTCGTCAGCAAGGTCGAAGGGCGGCTCGAGCCCGACCGCGACGCGATCGACGCGCTGATCGCCTGCGGGACGTGCGGGACACTGAGCGGCGCGCCCAAGCTGCGCGCGCTCGAACTGATCCGCGAGGCCGAGGTGTCGCCGCGCGGACCCTATGGTGGCGCGGTCGGGTGGATCGCCGGCGACGGGACGATGGACACGTCCATCGTCATTCGCTCGGCGCTGGTCCGCGACGGGGTGGCGGAGGTGCGCGCCGGCGCAGGCGTCGTCCACGACAGCGACCCGGCCGCCGAAGCCGCCGAGACTCGGCAGAAGGCGAGCGCGGTGCTCGCCGCGATCGGAGCGAGCCAGCAGGGCAGGGCGGCCGCATGAACATCCTGCTGATCGACAATCGCGACAGCTTCACGTTCAACCTGGCCGACGCCTGCGCGCGGCTCGGCGCCTATGTGAAGGTCGTTCGCAACAGCATCGCAGCCGAGGCGGCGATGGCGCGGGCCGAGCGCGACGACTTCGTCTTCCTGCTCTCGCCGGGGCCGGGGCACCCGCGCGATGCCGGCTGCTGCATGGAGCTGATCGCGCTGGCCAAGGGCCGCATCCCGCTGATCGGCGTGTGCCTGGGGCATCAGGCGATGGTGCTGGAGGCGGGCGGAACGGTCGAGCGCGCGGCAGCCATCGTACACGGCAAGACGTCGCGCATGGACCATGACGGGACGGGGCCGTTCGCGGGCCTGCCCAACCCGCTGGCGATCGGGCGCTATCATTCGCTGTGCACGCCGGGGCCGCCGGCCAACTTCACCGTCCACGGCAGCATCGACGGCATGGCCATGGCGATCAGCGACCCGGCCGCGCTACAGATCGGGTTGCAGTTCCATCCGGAATCGATCCTGACGCCGCTGGGCGACCGCCTGCTCGGCGGCGTGCTCGGCTGGGTCGAGGCGCGCCGCGCAGAACGGCTCGCAGCATGAGCCCCGTCGCCGATCTCGGTCCGGTCCCCAACCCGCTGCCCAAGCTGCTGTCGGGAGAGGATCTGCCGGCGGAAGACGCGCGCCACCTGTTCGAGCGGCTGGTGCTCGGCAAGCTGGAGCCGGCGGAGATCGCCGCCACGCTCGTCGCCCTGCGGATGAAGGGGGAAACGGCGGAGGAAATGATCGGCGCGGCGCAAGGGCTGTGCGAGGCCGCCCTACCGTTCGATAGGCCCGATACCCTGTTCGCCGACTGCTGCGGCACGGGCGGCGACGGGTCGGGCCTGATCAACGTGTCGACCGCGGCCGCGTTCGTCGCCGCGGCGTGCGGGCTGCCGGTTGCCAAGCACGGCAACCGCAGCGTCAGCTCGCGTTGCGGGTCGGCCGACGTGCTCGAAGCGCTCGGCGCGACGATCGAGATGACGCCTGCTGCGGCGCGGCAGACGCTCGACCAGACCGGCTTTTGCTTCCTGTTCGCGCCCGCTTATCACCCCGGCATGAAGCACGCCGCGCTCGTCCGCCGCCAGCTGCAGGTGCGTACGGTGATGAACCTGCTCGGGCCCTGCATCAATCCGGCGCGGCCGCCGGTGCAGCTGCTCGGTGTCGCCGATCCGCGCATGCTGCGCCGGATCGCTCAGACGCTCGCGGCGATGGGGGTGAGCGAGGCGCTGGTGGTGCACGGATCGGGCCTGGACGAGGTCGCGCTGCATGGCGAGACACGGGCGATCCGACTTTCCGCTGGTGCGCTCGAGGAAGTGCAGCTGACCCCCGAGGACGCTGGCCTGGAGCGGGCGCCGTTGAAGGCGGTGACCGGCGGCGACGCGACCGCGAACGGAGCGCGGCTTCGCGCGCTGCTCGCCGGACAGGGGGAGCGGGCCGAGACGGACATCGTCGCGCTCA
>CAXSDY010000006.1:40453-41541 GCA_964235835.1 uncultured Sphingomonadaceae bacterium
CCGATTTGCGCGACGGGACGGCGCAGGCCCTCGATGCGCTGCGGTCCGGACGGGCGGGGCGCGTGCTCGATGCCTTCGTGGAGGCCGGCCGTGGCTGAGTCGGTGCTCGCCGCGATCATCGCCCGCAAGCGGGTCGACATCGCCGCGCGGTTCGGCACGACCCCCGCCGAGACGATGCGCGCCGGCGTCGAGCCGACGACCCGCAGCCTGCGCGCCGCGCTAACGCGGTCCGGTGCCCGGTTCATCATGGAGGTCAAGCGCGCGTCGCCATCGGGACACCGCAGCAGCGTCGAACCGGAGCAGGCCGCGCGCGCCTATGCCGGGGTCGCGGATGCGGTCAGCGTGCTGACGGACGAGCCCTATTTCCACGGCTCGCTCGACGACCTGCGGACGGTGCGCGCGATCTTCGACGGGCCGATCCTGGCGAAGGATTTCGTCGTCGACCCGCGCCAGCTGATCGAAGCCCGCGCCGCGGGGGCCGACGCGGCGCTGGCGATGCTGTCGGTGCTCGACGATGCCGACGCGGCGGCGGTCTATGCCGAAGCCGGGCGGCTCCGCATGGACGTGATCACCGAGGTGCACGACGAGGCCGAACTGGCGCGGGCGAGGGCACTCGGCGCGGCGATCATCGGGATCAACAATCGCAACTTGAAGAGCCTGACGACCGACCTGGCGGT
Organism: uncultured Sphingomonadaceae bacterium; assembly: GCA_964235835.1. Taxonomy (GTDB): domain Bacteria; phylum Pseudomonadota; class Alphaproteobacteria; order Sphingomonadales; family Sphingomonadaceae; genus Sphingomicrobium. Next base: position 41,131 of record CAXSDY010000006.1, read on the forward strand.
GACCGAGCGGCTGGCGCCGATGGCTCCGCGCGACGCGCTGCTGATCAGCGAGTCCGGGATAGCCGTTCGCGCCGACGTCGAACGGCTCGCCCCGCTGGTCGATGCTTTCCTCGTCGGCTCGTCGCTGATGGCCGCGCCCGATGTCGCCGAGGCGGCGCGTGCGCTGGTGTTCGGACGGGTCAAGATCTGCGGGCTGACCCACGCCGACGATGTCGCGGCGGCCGCCGTCGCGGGCGCGACCCACGCCGGTTTCATCTTCGTCCCGGGCACGCCGCGGGCGGTGAGCGCGGCCGAGGCCGAACCGCTCGCCGCGCAGGCTCGGGCACTTGGGCTGAAGCCGGTCGGCGTGTTCCGTCACGCTCCCGCGGTGAAAGTCGCGGCCACCGCACGCGCGCTCAAGCTCCACGCCGT
>CAXSDY010000007.1:0-27482 GCA_964235835.1 uncultured Sphingomonadaceae bacterium
CCTTGTTGGCGCCGCCGCCGACGTCGAGGAAGTTGGCGGGGAAGGCGCCGTTCAGCTTGATGATGTCCATCGTCGCCATGGCGAGGCCCGCCCCGTTGACCATGCAGCCGATGTCGCCGTCGAGCTTGATGTAGGCCAGGTCGTACTTCGACGCCTCGATCTCGGCCGGGTCCTCCTCGCTGAGGTCGCGCAGTTCGGCCAGGTCCTTGTGGCGGAACATGGCGTTGCCGTCGAACGCGACCTTGGCGTCGAGGACGAGCAGCTGGCCGTCCTCTGAGACGGCGAGCGGGTTGATCTCGATCTGCTCGGCGTCGGTGCCGAGGAAGGCGTCGTAGAGCTTCGAGGCGACCGACGAAGCCTGCTTGGCAAGGTCCCCGGTCAGTTCGAGCGCTGCGGCCACCGACCGGCCGTGGTGCGGCATGAAGCCGGTCGCCGTGTCGATGGTGATGGTGTGGAGCTTCTCGGGCGTGTCGTGCGCGACCGTCTCGATATCCATGCCGCCCTCGGTCGAGGCGACCATGGCGACCCGGCCCGAGTCGCGGTCGACCAGCAGCGCAAGGTAGAATTCCTTGGCGATGTCGACGCCGTCGGTGATGTAGAGCCGCTGGACCTGCTTGCCGTGCTCGCCGGTCTGGATCGTGACGAGCGTCTTGCCGAGCATCTCCTCCGCGTGGGCGCGGACTTCTTCGACCGACTTCGCCAGGCGGACGCCGCCCTTTGCATCGGGGCCGAGTTCGGTGAACTTGCCCTTGCCGCGGCCGCCCGCGTGAATCTGCGCCTTGACCACCCACAGCGGCCCCGGAAGGCGGTTAGCGGCCTCGACCGCCTGGTCCGGGGTCATCGCCGCATAGCCGGCGGGAACGGGCACGCCGTACGTCGCGAGCAGTTCCTTGGCCTGATATTCGTGGATGTTCATGGGGGTTCCCGAAAGCTGCGCCGGGCAGCCCTTAAGCATGACTCCGGCGGCAAGCCAAGGTAAAGAACGGGACGTGAACGCCGCCCCCCGCAAGATCATCCACGTCGACATGGATGCGTTCTACGCCTCCGTTGAACAGCGCGACGACCCATCCCTGCGGGGCAAGCCGGTCGCGGTCGGCGGCGGCCACCGCGGGGTGGTCGCGGCGGCCAGCTATGAAGCGCGGGCGTTCGGTGTGCGATCGGCGATGCCGTCCATCACCGCCCGCCGCCGCTGCCCCGAACTGCTGTTCGTCAAGCCGCGGTTCGACGTGTACCGGGCGGTGTCCCAGCAGATCCGCGCGATCTTCGCCGACTACACGCCGCTGATCGAACCCCTGAGCCTCGACGAGGCGTACCTCGACGTGACCGAGGATCGGCGCGGGCTCGGGACGGCGCGCGCCATCGCCGAGGAGATCCGCGCCCGCATCCGCGCCGAGACCCGACTGACCGCGTCGGCCGGCGTGTCCTATTGCAAGTTCATTGCCAAGCTGGCGTCCGACCACAACAAGCCCGACGGCGTCTGCGTCATCCCGCCGGAGCGCGGGGCGGCGTTCGTCGCGACCCTGCCGGTCAAGCGTTTCCACGGGGTGGGGCCGGTCACCGCTGCGAAGATGGAGCGGCTCGGCATCCACACCGGCGCGGACCTCGCGGCGTGGAGCCGATCGGAACTCGAAGCGCATTTCGGATCGTCGGCGGGATGGTATTGGCGGATCGCGCGCGGCATCGACGAGCGCGAGGTCAGGACCGACCGCCCGTCGAAGTCGGTCAGCGCCGAGCGGACGTTCGATACCGACCTGACGCAAGCGGACGCGCTCGCCGAACAGCTCGACCGGGTGGCGGGCTTCGCGTGGCAGCGGATCGCCCGGGCCCGCGTGAGCGGGCGAACCGTGACGCTGAAGGTCAAGTTCGCTGATTTCACCCTCATCACCCGGTCGAAGAGCTTCGCCCAGCCGATCGCCGACGAGGCGGCGTTCGCCCAGGCCGGGCAGGCGCTGCTCGCCGGACTGCTGCCCGCTCCGCGCGGCATCCGCCTGCTCGGGCTCGGGCTGCACGCGATGGTGTCGGACCGGGACCAGCCCGAGCAGCTGGGACTGGCGATTTGAAACCGTTTGTGTTACAAGGTTGCGATGCGGTGCCGCGCTCGGTGGTGCCCGCAATTTTCTGGATGATCATAGACTGGCACGCCACGACGGGGGTCGTCCGGTTCCGCCCATGAGAGCGGGAGGGACGCGTCGGAACGCCGGTATTACATAGGAAGGTGTTGGAATGGCTGCGAAAGCGCTTAGCTTCGATGTTGGCGATTATGTTGTGTACCCCAAGCATGGCGTCGGGAAGGTCACCGAGATCCAAAGCACCGAGATCGCGGGCACGCACCTCGACCTCTATGTGCTGCGCTTCGAGAAGGAGCGGATGACGCTCCGCGTGCCGGTCGGCAAGGCGGACTCGGTCGGGATGCGCAAGCTGTCGTCGGACAAGACGATGAAGGACGCGCTCGAGACGCTCAAGGGCAAGCCCAAGGTCAAGCGCACCATGTGGTCGCGCCGCGCGCAGGAATATGAAGCGAAGATCAATTCGGGCGATCTGACCTCGATCGCCGAAGTGACCCGCGACCTGTTCCGCGCCGACGACCAGCCCGAGCAGAGCTATTCGGAGCGGCAGATCTTCGAGGCCGCCTCGTCGCGGCTGGCGCGCGAACTGGCGGCGATGGAGCAGGTCGACGAGCCGACCGCGCTGAAGCAGATCCTGGAGATCCTCAACGCGGCGGCGGCGATCCACAACAAGGCCAAGGAATTGGCCGCGTAGAAGCGCCGGGGGTGCTTCGTACGGGGCCGATGCAGGCGTCGCGGAGCGAACCGTCAACTCCAGGCTCCACGTCCATGAAGAAGGCGCGACCGGAAACGGCGCGCCTTTTTTATGACTTGCACGGCAACGGGCCCGGTGTATTATCTCCACAATACACAAGGAGATCGCCATGCGCCTGCCTCTGCTGCTGACCGGCACCCTCGTCCTGGCGGTGAGCGGGTGCCAGGGTTCCATCGGCGCGGAGGGCGGTCCGACGATCCAGCGCGGCTTTCCGGTGAACGGCGCGTTCACGGCGCTGTCGGTGACCGGACCGTACGACGTGAAGGTGGTCAGCGGCGGCACGCCGGGCGTCGCGGCGAGCGGGCACGAGAAGGCGCTGGACGCGCTGGTGGTCGAGGTGAGCGGCGGAACACTGGCGATCCATCCGGCGCCTCAAAGCGGCGGCGGTCTGAGCTGGGGGAATACGGGCAAGGCACAGATCACGGTTACGGTGCCCAATCTGGACAGCGCGGTGATGGCCGGGTCCGGCGCGGTCGACGTGGACAAGGTGACGGGCGCGCGGTTCAAGGGCACCGTGACCGGGTCGGGGGACCTGAGGCTCGCCGCGGTCGACACGCAGGACCTGGAACTGTCGGTCGCGGGTTCGGGCGATGTTCGCGCCGAAGGGAAGGCGACCACGGTCCGGTTCAACGTGGCGGGGTCGGGTGACCTCGACGCAGGCAAGCTCACGGCGCAAAGCGCACAGGTTTCGATCTCCGGCTCCGGCGATGTCCGGGCGCGCGCAACCACCAATGCTGCCGTTAGCACACAGGGGTCCGGGGACGTCGAGATCAGCGGCGGCGCGCGCTGCTCGATCAGCAAGAACGGCTCGGGCGACGTGCGCTGCTCGTAGTGCAGAACTGAACCGGGCCGGCGCCGATCCAGCGAGCTGAAAGCCGCCAGGCTCGCGCGTCCGCATACGGATCGTTAACCACGTGGCGCCAGGGTGGACGGATGCGAACTCTCCTCCTCGCGGGCCTGGCCTGCTCCGCCGCCCTCCCCGCTGCGCACGCCGATGCGGCCACGCGGGCCTTCTCGGTCGTCTCGTTCGATCGCATCCGCGTCGAGGGGCCGTTCCACGTCACCCTGTCGACCGGCATGGCGCCGTTCGCGAGCGCGTCCGGGTCCGACCAAGGCATCAACAGCGTCTCGATCGACGTCCAGGGCCGCACGCTGATCGTCCGCGGCAATCCGGCAAGCTGGGGCGGCTACCCCGGAGCGGGCGCTGGGCCCGTGGAGGTCAGCGTCGGAACCCACGAACTCACGGCGGCATGGCTCAACGGGTCGGGCACGCTCGCCATCGATGCGGTCAAGGCAATGCAGTTCGAGCTTGCGGTCCAGGGTTCGGGATCGGCGTCGATCGACCGGCTGGATGTCGACGTGTTGAAGTTCGGCATGTCGGGCGCCGCGAGCGCGCGGCTCGGCGGCCGGGCGGCGCGCACGACAGTGATCGTCCGCGGCAGTTCGTCGCTGGACGCCAGCCAGCTGGAGGCGAAGGACGCGGTCGTGGGCGCCGACGGCCCGGCGCTGGTCAAGCTGCGGGTCACCAACAGCGCCAAGGTCGATGCGCTCGGCACCAGCAGCGTCGCCCTGGACGGCGGCGCGGCTTGCACGGTCAAGACGATCGGGTCGGCGACCGTCACCGGCTGCCGCTAACCGTTCAGATCAGTGCCAGTTTCGTGAGCTTGCCGTAGAGGCTGGGCGGGAGCGCGGCGAGGCCGGTCTCGTCGGTCGCGCCGGGGTCGGGAGCGTCGTCGGGCTCGAGGTAGCGCCAGCCCTGATGGGCGCGCTTCGGGACGGGCATCAGGGTGACCAGCTGATCGGCGCAGACGATGTCGATGCGCCCGTCGCTGCGATCGTCGAAGCGCAGGATCTGGTTGGCCGCGACGATGCGATGCTTGACGATCCAGTGGAGCGAGCCGCCGATCAGCTCCGGCATCCGCTTGGGCCGCATGCGGGTCACGACGCGGACCTCGCCACCGCCCGCGCGGCGAGCGAGGCGGTTGCCGAGCGCCTCGATGCTGGCGCAGCCGACGGCGGTCTTGGTGAGGTGGAGCACGCGCGAGCCTTGCCCCGCCGGCGCGCGGATTTCAACGGCTTAGGCGTGTGTTCGGCTTCGCTGGATCGGTGCCGGCCTTTGAAAACGAGCCTAGCCGCTCAACCCTGCCAATGAGGCCAGCCCGAGGAAGCTGAAGAAGCCCATCACGTCGGTCGCCATGGTGACGAACACCGCCGAGGACACTGCCGGATCGATGCGCGCCCGGTCGAGGCTGACCGGCACGAGAATGCCCGCGAGGCCCGCGACCAGATTGTTGATGATCATCGCCGCGCCGATCACCAGACCGAGCCGGCCGTTGTCGAACAGCAGCCAGGTGCCGCCGCCGATCAGCAGACCGAGCGCGAGCCCGTTGGCGAGGGCGATCTTGAGCTCGCGGCCGATCATCCGGGCGGTGTTCGAGCTGGCTAGCTGATTGGTCGCGAGCGCGCGAACGACGACGGCGAGCGTCTGCGTCCCGGCGTTGCCGCCCATGCCGGAGACGATCGGCATCAGCACGGCGAGGAGTGCGAAGCGGCTGATCTCGCCCCGGAACAGGCCGACGACGCAGGCCGCGACCATCGCGGTGCCCAGGTTGATGACGAGCCAGGTCAGGCGGGTGCGGACGGTAAGCGCGATCGGCTCGTTGATGTCGCCGTCGCCCGCGCCGGACAGCAGCAGCACGTCCTCGCCCGCCTCCTCCTGGATGATGTGGACGATGTCGTCGACCGTGATCATGCCGACCAGCCGCCCGCTGGGGTCGACTACGGCAGCGGAGATCAGCGCATATTTCTGGAAACGAAGGGCGACCTCCTCCTGATCCATGTTGACCGGGATGAGGGTCTGGTCCTCGACCATGATGTCGGCGACCCGGACCTTGCGCGGCGAGCGCAGCAGGGCGGACAGCTTGCACGTGCCGACCGGGTGATGGGTCGGCGAGACGACGAACACCTCCCAGAAATCGGTCGGCAGCTCGTCCCCGGCGCGCAGATAGTCGATCACCCGGCCGACCGACCAATGTTCGGGCACGGCGATGAGCTCGCGCTGCATCAGCCGTCCGGCGGACTCTTCCGGGTAGCTCAGCGCCTCTTCGATCGCCGCCCGGTCGTCGGGCTCCATCGCGCGCAGGACGGCGCGCTGCTCGTAGTCCTCCAGATCCTCGAGGATCGCGACCGCGTCGTCGGTATCGAGCTGGCCGGCGAGCTCGGCGAGCTGCTGCGTCCCCATGTCGTCGAGCAGCCGCTCACGCACGTGATCGTTCATCTCGGCGATCACGTCGGCATCGACGATGCCGGCGAGCGCCGCGACGAGACCCTCGCGCTCGTCGGCCCGGGCGAGCTCGATCAGATCGGCGACGTCGGCCGGATGAAGCGGAGCGACGAGGCTGCGGGCCGTCGCGCCGTCGCCGGCCTCGACCGCGTCGAGCACCCGTTCGACGAAATCAGGCCGCAGCCGGTCCTCGCGGTCCATGATGCTGGGGGTCGCCGTGGCGGGCAGCTCATCGGGCAACGGCGCGGTCGTGAGATCGCCCTCGCTCATGATGGTTCCTCTCAGGCCCGGGTGGCGCCGCTGTATGACCGGCGGCGGACACGCGCAAGGCGCGGCGCTACTGGCGCTTGCCCGCCCTGCCGCCTAGAGAACCGCCCCATCGATCCCTGGAGAAGAGCATGGCCGACGCGAACACCCTCACCCTATCCCTGTCGAGCGGCGGCGAGGTCGTCATCCGGCTGCGGCCCGACCTCGCGCCCGGTCACGTCGAGCGGATCGCCACGCTGGCGCGCGAGGGTTTCTACGACGGGGTGCCGTTCCACCGCGTGATCCCGGGCTTCATGGCGCAGGGCGGGGACCCGACCGGAACCGGCACCAGCGGCAGCAAGCTGCCCGACCTCAAGGCCGAGTTCAGCGCCGAGCCGCACGTGCGCGGCACCTGCTCGATGGCGCGCACGTCCGCGCCGAACAGCGCCAACAGCCAGTTCTTCATCTGCTTCGACGACGCCGGGTTCCTGGACAACCAGTACACCGTCTGGGGCCAGGTCGAGAGCGGCATGGAGCATGTCGACGCGCTGCCCAAGGGCGAGCCGCCGCGCGCGCCGGGCAAGATCGTCAAGGCGACGATTGCGTAGCCGGCGAACCGCCGGAGGGAAGCGCGGCTGATGGCGACCCCGGTCGCGCTGGTCACCGGTGCCTCGGCCGGCCTCGGAGTCGACTTCGCGCGGCAATTGGCGGCCAAGGGCTATCGGCTGGTGCTGGTGGCGCGGCGCCGGGAACGACTTGAGGCACTGGCATCCGAGCTGGGGCACGCGCGGGCGGTCGCCTGCGATCTCGGCCAGCCAGGTGCGGTCGGCGCGCTGATGGCCGACCTCGGCAGCGCCGGCGAGACGGTCGCGCTGCTGGTCAACAACGCGGGCTTCGGGCTGGCCGGCCGCTTCGCCGAACTCAAGGGGGCGCGGCAGCGCGCGATGGTCGACCTCAATTGCGGCGCGCTGATCGAACTGGCGCACGCGGTGCTTCCCGACATGCGGGCGCGGCGCAAGGGTGCAATCCTCAACGTCGCCTCGACCGCCGCCTTCCAGCCCGGGCCGGGGATGGCGGTCTACTTCGCGACCAAGGCGTTCGTGCTGTCGTTCAGCGAGGCGCTCCACGAAGAGGTCAAGGGCGACGGGGTCGTCGTGACCGCCTTGTGCCCGGGTCCGACCGCGACCGAGTTCGGCGCGGTGGCCGGCTATTCGGGCGGCAACATGATCGACCGTCTGTCCGCCGACTCGGCCGAGGTCGTCCGCGCAGGGCTTGCAGCGCTCGAGCGGAGACAGGCGATCATCATCCCGGGACTGCTCAACAAGGCCGGGACTCAGGGACACCGCCTGCTGCCACGGTCCTGGCTGCGGCGGGTCACGGCAATGGTGAAGATGTAACCAAGTGCGGAAAAACTACTGATCAGGCTAATTCGCACTTGCACAATCTTTTGTGCGTTGCGATATAGGTCGGGCCTTTCGAGGCATCCTCTCCTGAAAACCTTTCAAGGCCGGGCGGCAACGCCCGGCCCTTTTTTTTTGGGTGATGCGACCGCCGTTGCCAATGTGCGGTGCTGCTGACCGCTCCGGACGAAGGAGGCCGAGCCAAGATCCAGCGTGATGCGCGGCAAGCACAAGCGTCCCGCAATGGTTCATTGACCATGTCCGTCAATCCCGGACTTCGTTGCGGGCAACATAACATTGGTTTAATCGTTACGGCATGATGAACCAATCGTCCCTCATTGGCCGCACCGCGTCCCTGGTCAGGACGAACCCCCGCGCGCTGGCAGCAGGCCTACTGCTGCTCGTCGCGGTCCCCCTCGGCATCACCAGCTTCGGCCCCGGTTCGCACCTGTTGGATGGGCGGAGCGGGAACGGCGACACAGGCGGCCGGATTGAATCCGCGGTCGATGCTGCCAAACGGGCCGGCGTCAGCTTCCTTTCCATGCTCGATCAACGCTCCCCCGGCGCGCGTACCGCGGGCGAACTCGCCGATACCAAGGCCCATGCTCGCGCGCTACCGGCTCGAACTGTCAGGCCGCACCAGCGCGCCCTCGCCAAGGTGCGCCAGCCCACCCTGCTGCCCGACAGCTTCGTCCAGCCGCTGATCGGCGCCAAGCCGGTCGTGAGCGCGGCGCCGCCGCTCGGCCTCATCGAAGCCGCGCCCGAAATCGCATCCGCAGCGCCACTTGTTCCGGGCTTGTTCGCCTTGCCTCCCGTGATCGGTGGCGTGGTCGGGCCTGGCGGAGTTGGCGGCGGGGGTGGCGGCGGTGTCGGGGGCGGCGGTGGTGGCGGTGGTATCGTGCCTACGGTGACCCAGCCGGTCGTCACGCCGACGCCGGCCGTGCCGGAGCCCGGGAGCTGGGGGCTGATGCTGATCGGCTTCGGCGCGACCGGGTTTGCCATGCGGCGGCGTCAGCGCTCCGCCGTCCGGCTTTCGCCACGCCGCGAGGTTCGTCGCACGGTCGTCCGCTCCGCTGCCGCCTAGTGCGGAGCCTTCTTCTTGCCGGCGGATTGCTGCTGCTCGGTGGAGCGGCGGTCGCCTGGCGATCCACGGAGCACCCTGCCGCCGTCCCCCAGCCGCGGGCCGACGTCACGGCGCCGGCGGCGATCCTGCCCGGTGCAGCCGGCGCCCGAGTCGCCGCCGCGGCCGACGCATCCGCCACTTCGCCCATCCAGTCGGTCCTGAACGTACAGACGCCGATGCGTTACGGCGACTATGTGTGGAACGACGATGGCGTGCCGGCCGGCCCCGTGTGGGTGCGGGTCGACCTGAAGCACCAGCTGCTGTCGATCTTCCGCGCCGGACACGAGATCGGCACCACCGTGATCCTCTACGGCGCGGACGCCAAGCCGACGCCGATCGGTGACTTCCCGGTGCTCGCGCGCTTCAAGGATCATCGCTCCGGCCCTTACGACGCGCCGATGCCCTATACCCTGCGGCTGACGCCCGACGGCGTTTCGATCCACGGCAGCAACGTGCGCTGGGGTGCCGCGACGCACGGCTGCGTCGGCGTTCCGCTCGCCTTTGCCGAGAAACTGTTCCCGCAAGTCGCGGTCGGCACCAGGGTGACGATCGTCGACGGACGCCAGCCGGGCGCCGGCAAAGACGCTTAGCGACCCGTTCACCAACAGCTTCAACCCGCCCCTAACCCCGTTCGAAGAAAAGCAGCCTTCCACTTGTGAGGAAGGCAAGCCGTGTCTCGCGGATCGATTTGGCGGAAGACCATCGCTCTGGGCGCGCTCGCGGTCGCACCGCTGATGCTCGGCAGTGCCGGGCTGACCAGCGATCTTGACCGGCGGGTCCTCGCCGCCCACAATCGCGAGCGCACGAGCCAGGGCGTTCCCGAACTCCAGTGGGACGCACGACTCGCGGCGTCCGCTAAGAGCTGGGCAGACCATCTCGGCGCGACGGGCGAGTTCACCCATTCGGCGGACGAGCCCGGCGTTCCGGTCGAGGGCGAGAATCTGTGGGCGGGTACGCCGGGCTACTACAGCCCCGAGTCAATGGTCGGGCTATGGGCCGCCGAGAAGCGCGCGTTCAAGCCGGGCCTGTTCCCGATGAACAGCCGCACCGGCGACGTCGAGGCGGTCGGTCATTACACGCAGCTGATGTGGCGGCGGAGCACCGCGGTCGGTTGCGCGCTTGCTCACGGGCGTGCGGAAGATTTCCTCGTCTGTCGTTACAGCACCGCCGGCAACGTCGTCGGCCAGCAGCCCTACTGAGAGCGAGGACATGCAGGCACCGATCCTTCTCGTCACCATCGCTGCCGGCCTCGGGCTCGGCACGCTGTTGCCGTCCAGGCATCACGCTGCGGCCCCGGGCGCGCAGGCCACCAAGGAGGTCGTGTTGGAGCGATCGTCGGACGGCCACTTCTATGCCGATGTCGAGGTCAACGGCGCGACGGTCCATTTCCTGGTCGACACGGGCAGCACGATGATCGCGCTGTCGGAAGCGGACGCCAAGAAAGCCGGGATCGCGGTGGCGCCGGCCGAATTCGAACTGATCGGAGAAAGCGCCTCAGGCCTGGTCCGCGGCAAGGAAGAGACGGTCGACACCGTTGCGCTCGGCGGCATCGAGCAGCACGCGGTGAAGGCGGCGGTGATCGAAGGGGCGACCACGTCCCTGCTCGGCGCGCAATACCTCGACACGATGGACGAGATCACGATCCGCAAAGGCGAGATGACCCTGCGCAAGGCGGGGTGATCGCGGCCCGGGGCCGTGCTGGATCATTCAGCCACCGCGAACGCTCGTTACTCTTGAGGCGACCGGGAAGCCGCTCTCAGGCGGGCTGCAAGGTCCGCACCACCCGCTCGCCCGTCCGGGCGATGCTGCGGGTGCGGGCGGTCGAGCTGCGCAATCCGAACAGAACCCCCATGGTGATGCCAAACAGGTAATGGAAGAACAGCATCATCGGGACCCATTCAAAGGCGAAATGGATCGCGGCGATCGCGAACGATGCAAAGGTGCCGATCAGCAAATCAGAACGCTCGGCAGTGGCCGCGCGCCGGACTGCTCGCACGCCCATCACTGCCGTCCCAAGGAGCATCCCCATGAGCCCGAGCACGCCGACGATGCCGAACTCCGCGGCTGCAAGATAGTAGCTGTTGTGGACGGGCGAGCTACGATCGGTCCAGGGCACACCGGCACGATCGGAATAGCCTCCCATGTTGACCCGGAGCAGATACTGGTTGGGCCCGACACCCAGCGGGTGGTCGGCGATCATCAACTTGGCGGCCTTGATAAACTGCCCCCGTTCCTCGTTGCTCGATTCGCGAGCGGCTTCGGGCCGTCGGTTTACGGCCCAGATCATGGCCGGAGCAGCCATTCCGAGCGTAACGAGCCCACAGGCGGCAATCGTCATCTTGCGCCCTGACATCCTGTGCCAGCAAGAGAGGGCAAGGGTTAGAATCAGCCCAGCGGCGAACAGACCGACCGTTGCGCGCGAGCCGCCGAGCAAGACGATCACGAACTCGCTCGCGACCACGGCTATGGCCAGGCCGGTTCGGCGCCCGGCCAGCAGCAATGCAACAGCCGGATAGATGACGAAATGCGAGGCGAGGCCGAGCGAGTTTTGGTGTCCGAACGTTCCTCCGGCCTGCACGGCGCCGTGAGCAAATTCGAACACCGTGTAGCCCGCCTCGATGACCAGCGCGATCGCTCCGCCGATAAGGATCCGCAGAGGCATGCCCTCGACGGCCGCAGTGGCCCGGGCCACTGCGATGCAGACTAAAGCGGTGCGGAAGAGCTGCCATGGGTAGAAGGTAGCGGGGACTGTCGACACGGCGAAGAACACCGACAGGCAGACCGAGAACAGGTAAATTGAAAAGGCGATCATGATCGGCAACGGGATTCGCACCCGCGGGGTCACGATGATGATCGAAACCGCGATCGCGTCCAGCAACGAGATTTCGATGCCTTTGACGGGGCCTGGCCAGCTCGCCCAGGACACTGGTGCGACGTAGAGGTGGAGCGGCCCGAGCCCAAAGGGCAGGAAGCCGATCGCCACACCCGCCCATAGCAGGTACCGTGGATTGGATCGGAACTGGGCGGCCATGACCGGCACCAGGAAGATGAGTCCGAGCAGGAAAATCCATTTCATGAAGAAGCTCTTACGTCTCAATCATGCATGAGGCTTTAACAATTCGCTCCTACCTGCCATACGCCAGCCGCAGCTCATGCCAGGCCGGCGGTGACTTCTGCGAAGAACGTGAGATACCGCTCGGCGATGCGTCCCCAGTCAAAGGCGCGTGCCCGTGCGACCCTGGCCGCGCGCCCCTCGGCACCGTGGTTCAGCGCGTCCGATAGTCGAGCGACGGTTCCTTCGCGGTCGTCGGCCAGAAACTCGTCATCCCCCACGATCCATCGCGTCCGTGGCAGATCGTAGGCGACGATCGGCAGGCCGCAGGCCATGGCTTCTACGTAGACATTGCCGAACGACTCGTCACGCGAGAGGTGGAGGAACAAGTCTGCCGACCGGTAAACCGCTGGCATTTCGTTCGAGGCTACCGACAGGGGATGGTAGCGGCCGGGCAGAAGTTGCTCGGCCAAGGCTTGAAGCTCGCCACGCATGGGGCCATCGCCGGCGACGACCAGATGTGCGTCGGATAGCGCGGCCACCGCCCGGATTCCGTGATCCACGTTCTTGCTTTCGATCATGGCGCTGACCATGAGGACGATTGGCATCCCTTCGGGTAACCCAAAACGGCCACGTTGCGGTGATCCCGGGCGAAACCGGCTCGTGTCGACCCCGTTGGGGATCAGCGCCGCGCGATAGCGCGCCTTGTTCCGTTCGTAGAAGTCTGGATTGATGCACACGAGCCCGTCGCAGCCGAATAGCCCGAATTCCGACTTATCGGATTGCGCCGGCCAGTCCCCATTCTGAGTCACGAACACGTGCTTCGGGCGCTTGCCGCCAAGCGCAGGACGGCGAAGCGCCCAGTTCACGTAAGGATAGGAGCAGGTGACGGTGACGTCGTACTCACGGGGTCGGTACAGACGTAGCAGGCTGGGCAGGAAAGTGAGTTCCTCCCAGTTCGTGTCCGACCTCAACGCGGGGATGGCGGGGAACCGCTCGAAACGCTCCCGCGGCACGCGGAACCCCTGGAGATAGCGATATGGCCGGTCCGGCATTGGCGGCCCGGTACCGATCATCGTGACTTCGTGACCCATCGTGGCCAAGTGACTGCCCACCGAGAGAAATGCCACCTCGGCGCCACGCTGAACCGCGTGGAGGCCAGGAAGCGCGAACAAGATCCTCACTTGCCAAAGGCGATCGGCTCGGGCTTCTGGCATTGGCCGACGAAGCGGCGTGGATCGAGCGCTGTCATTTGTCTGTCCCACCCTTCGGCCTCGCGCCGGTTCGCAGGCGGCCCCCGATGCACATTGCGTACCTGATCAATCAATATCCCAAGATCAGCCACACCTTCATCCGCAACGAGATTCTCGCACTACAAGGTCGTGGCGTGCGCGTCGACCGGATCGCGTTGCGCGGCTGGGACGCCGAGGTGACGGATCCGGTGGACGCTGCCGAGCGGGACCGCACGGTATATCTACTAGCGGGAGGTTCGCTGGGACTGGCCGTTGCGCTGCTGCGGTCCTTTCTCGGCCGGCCCGTCAAGACCCTCGGCGCGCTTGCGGCGGCGCTGCGGCTCAGCCGGCGCAGCGACCGGTCGCCGGTCCACCATCTCGCCTATCTGGCCGAAGCGTGCCTCCTCCGGGAGGTCACGGCCGCGTCCGGCGCCTCTCACGTTCACGCTCATTTCGGAACGAATGCGGCCGAGGTCGCCATGCTTGCGCGGCAGCTCGGCGGACCACCCTACAGCTTCACAGTCCATGGGCCCGAGGAGTTCGACAAGGCCGACCAGCTCAAGCTGCGCGAGAAGGTGCGCGGCGCGGCGTTCGTCGCGGCCGTCTCCTCTTTTGGGCGAAGCCAGCTGTACCGCCACACGGACCTTGCGGACTGGAGCAAGATCCAGGTCGTTCACTGCGGGCTGGGGCCCGAATACCTCGAGGCGGACGCACTTGCGCCCGCAGAGCGCCCTAGGCTCGTGTGCGTCGGCCGGCTGTGCGAGCAGAAGGGGCAGCTGATCCTGGTCGAAGCCTGCGCGATCCTCGCTAGCCGGAACATCGCGTTCGACCTGCTGATGATTGGCGACGGCGAGATGCGGCCGGATCTGGAGCAGGCCATCGCGGCCGCCGGCCTCGACGATCGCATCCGGATCACCGGATGGTACGGCGCGGAGCAGATCCGCGACAGCTACCGCGAAGCCAAGGGCCTGGTCCTGCCAAGCTTCGCCGAGGGGCTGCCGGTGGTGATCATGGAGGCACTGGCACTCGGGCGTCCGGTCGTCTCGACCTATGTCGCCGGCATTCCCGAACTCGTCCGTGACGGACAGGAGGGCTTTCTCGTGTTCGCCGGCAGCGCGGGCGACCTCGCCGACGCGATCGAGCGGCTGCTGACGCTCGAGCCGACAGCGTTCGGGCGGATGGCGCAGAGCGGGCGCGAGCGGGTCGCGCAGCGGCATTCTGCCGACCGCGAGGCCGAAAAGCTCCTGCGCTGTTTCGAACCGGTAGTTGCCCGGGAGAGCAGCTAGCGTGGGTCTCCACTTCGATGGAAACATAGCCGCTGCTCTGCGGACAATAGACACGTCAGGTTCGCCGGATGCCCTTTCCACCGGCGAGCCCGACTGAAGAAAATCGAGTCTAGAATCCTAGGTTAAGCCCGACTTGGGCCGAGGTCTCGTTGCCCTGGCGCTTGCCGAAGGTGCCGGACACCGAGCCGTCGATCGACAACGAGCGCAGGATCGCGGCGCTCGCCCCGCCGCTGACGCGGGCGTAGGTCTTGCGGCTCGCCTGCTCGAACGCGAAGCGGTTGACGATGCCGGGAGCGGAGGTCTGAGCATAGACCGCGGTGCGTCCGTCGCGCTTGAACTCGCGTTCGGCAACGACCGAGGCGAACGGGCGCAGCTGGACGCCGCCGCCGCCGAAGTCGCCGCGCAGCTCCAGCCCGGCATCGCCGCGCAGCGAGGTGAAGCGCTGGCGCCCCACGTTGAGCGTCAGCGCGGCATCGCCGGCTTCGGTGTAGGCGTCGACCTTGGCCCGGGCGTAGTCCACCCCAACCACGGGGCCGACGCGCAGCCCGCCCATCGGCATCAGATAGCCAGCCTTGGCGCCGGCGAGCCAATGGCTGCCGTCCGGGTTGGCCGTCATGTTGTCGATCACGCCGGTGCGCTCGATGCGGTGCTTGTCCTTGCCGTACCCCAGGTAGCCCTGCGCGAAGGCACCGGCGAGGCCGAAGCCGGCGAAGGCGCCGACCTGATAGCTGTGCGAGCGCGTCGCGGCGGCATTGTTGCCGAAGCGAGCGCGGGGCCGAGCGTAATTGCCGGCGATCCCGACCGTGCCGCTGCCGAAGCCGGCCTCGAGCCCGATCGTCCCGCCGACGCTGCTGACCTTGAACTGGTCGTTGGTGGTGCTCGCCCCGACCTTGCGCGAGAAGCTGTCGCCGACGGCGAACAGCCGCACGCCGCTCAGGACATCGCCGTCGCGCGGGCTGCCGAGGTCCATGCGGGTCGACAGGGTGCGCCCGAACTGACGCGCGGTGTCGAGCGAGAGGTCGCCGGTCGCCTGCAGGGTCAGCGGGGCGGTCAGTTGCCGCGCGGTGTACTGGCCGACGATCGCGAACCCGGCCGAGGTCAGGTGAAGAGCGTCGACGTAGAACAGATACTGGCTCTGCGACGGCGGATTGGTGACGCAGGTCTGCGGGCAGGCGCCGGCACTGGTCAGGCCAAAGGCGGCGGGGTTGGCGGTGATGCGCGCGCCGATCAGGCTGAGGTCGGTGTAGTTGACGATCACGCCCTGCGCCGCATAGCCGGCGAGCACGGTCTGCACGCCGCTGTTGTAGCTCGTCGAGTAGGCGTTGCGGACCGCCGCGGCCTGGGTCGGGTTGGCCAGCTGCTGCACCTCGGGCAGGACCGAGGTGTTGCCCGCCAGGAAGGCGATGTTGCGCGCCCCGGCGCCGACCAGTGCGTTGAGCCCGGTTGCCGCGCTCGCCACCGCGCCGGCCGCGGCCGCCGGGGCGCCCGCGACGGTGCCGCCGCTCTGCTGGTAGACCCGCGCGTCGTTGCCGCCGATCGACACGGTCACGAGGTCGGTCGGGCTGAACGTCCGCGTGCTGACCGGGAAGCCGTTGGTGCCTCCGCCCGAGAGGAACGAGCCATATTCGGTGGTGAAGCCGGGCAGGCCGAGCGTCGTGTTGCTGTTGTTGCTGAGCGCGCCGCCGATGGCATAGTTCTGCTGCTGCACGCCGAGGATTTGGGCGAGCGTGTCGACGTAATTGGTGCCGCCGGAGAAGCGGCCGGTCGGATAGACCTGCTGCAGCTGCGTGCGTGTGGAGGCGGGCGTCAGCGGGTTGGACAGGATCAGGCGGGTCGCGTTGCCGATATCGGCGTAGCTGTCGCCGAACGCGACGATGTTGGTGACGCGCTGGGCCGAAGCGGGACCGGCGACAAGCGCGGTGGCGGCGAGCAGCGACGAAGCCAGGATATGGCGCGTGATCATGAGACATCCTCCATCGGCCGTGATGTCCGGCCTTGCTGCCCGCGTCTATCGCCCCGCCGCCAGCCGTTGGGAAGTGACGCTTCGGCAACAGCGTGCGAGAAACGGACACACGGTTCGCTTGCGAGGGGAGAGAATCCGCTTTCCTACTGCAAACCTATATGGTTCTTGATCCCCTCCAAGGAGGAACCATAGATGCCAAACGAGTCGCACCCGAATTTCGGCGACCCGCTCGACGGCCTGATCGACGCCCTGATCGATCGGGAGGGTGGCTATGTGTCGCACCCGGCCGACCGCGGTGGACCGACCAAATTCGGCATCACGCAGGATGTCGCCCAGGCTCAGGGCCACGCCGGCCCGATTGCCCTGCTGCAGCGCGACGAAGCGGCCGACATCTATCGCCGGCTCTACTGGCTGCGGCCCGGGTTCGACCGAATCGCCGAACGCGCGCCGCGGGTCGCTGCGGAACTGTTCGACACCGGGGCCAACATGGGCCCGGCCGTTGCGGCCACCTTCCTCCAGCGCGCACTGACCGCGCTGAACCGCAACGGCACAGACTACCCCGACCTGGTGCCGGACGGACGCGTCGGGCCAGAGACCTTGGCGGCGCTCGGGACCTTTCTCAAACTCCGCGGCGAAAGCGGCGAGACGGTTCTCGTCCGCGCGCTCGAGGCGCTGCAGGGCGAGCGCTACCTCCGGCTCGCCGAGCGCCGCCCGGCCAACGAAGCGTTCCTGTACGGCTGGCTGGCGAACCGGATTGGCTAAAACCTACTCGTAGCCGGGAAAGCGACCATCAACCTGGCCCATCAAGAACCGCAAGGAGCCGAGCATGCCGCTTATCGAGTCAATCGTCGGGCCCCTCTCGCAGCTGCTCGACCGGATCATCCCCGACCCTCGCGCCCGGGACGAGGCCAAGCTGCAGCTGATGAAGGTCCAGGGCGACCAGGAGATGACGGCGATCGCCGCCGAGATGCAGGCGATCGTCGCCGAGGCGCAGTCGGCCGATCCGTGGACCAGCCGTGCGCGGCCGAGCTTCCTCTATGTGATGTACGCGCTGATCCTGTGGTCGCTGCCGATGGGCCTGATCGCGGCGGTGCAGCCGCAAATGGCGCAGGCGATCGGCAACGGCATGGGCGCGTACCTGCGCGGCATTCCGAGCGAACTCTACACGCTGTTCGGCACCGGCTACCTCGGCTACACTGCGGCGCGGACATGGGGGAAGGTGAAGGGTGTCGAAAAATAGGCATCTTTCGGGCGGCTCGCCTCGTTCCTGGCCGATGACGTTCCCGCCGATCCGCTTCCGCCGCGCCGCTGCGCTCGTTGCCATCGCGCTGTCTGCCTGCACGCCGCAAGGCCTGCTCAACGGCATCAACCGCGTTGCCCCGGGCGACGCCAACGCCCGGCTTGCAGCGCGCGGGGTGAGCTTCGGTGCGTTGCCGCGGCAGAAGCTGGACGTGTGGACGCCGGGTCGCCCGGCCGCCGGCGCGCACCTGCCGGTCGTCATCTTCCTCTACGGCGGCGGCTGGGTCGCGGGGTCGCGGCAGGACTATGGGTTCGCCGGGTCGGCGTTCGCCGGCAAGGGGTTCGTGACGGTCGTTCCGGATTACCGGCTCGTGCCGGGCGTGCGCTTTCCGACCTTCGTCGAGGACGGCGCGCTCGCGGTGAAGTGGACCCGCGACCACATTACCGATTACGGCGGCGACCCGCGGCGGATCAGCCTTTCGGGTCATTCGGCCGGTGCCTACAATGCCGCGATGCTGGCGCTCGACCCGCATTTCCTGCGCGACGTCGGCGTCGACCCGCGGACGATCCGCGCCGCCGCGCTGCTCGCCGGACCGTATGATTTCTACCCGTTCACCGAGCAGCGCGGGCGTGATGCGCTGGGTGCCTGGCCGCGGCCGGAAGAGACGCAGCCGATCCACTTTGCGCGCGCCGAAGCCCCGCCAATGCTGCTCGCGGCAGGGACCGCCGACACGATCGTGCAGCCGCGCAACAGCGAGGTGCTCGCCGCCCGCCTGCACCAGCTCGGCGCCACCGTCGAACTGAAGCTCTATCCGGGCAAGAGCCACATCGATCTGGCGAAAGCTCTGTCGAAACCGTTCCGCGGGACGGCGCCGGTCCTCGCCGACAGCGCCGCTTTCCTCGAGGTACACTCGCGGTGATCACGATTGTACTGCTGGTCGTGTCCAACTGCTTCATGACGATCGCCTGGTACGGTAATCTCAGGTTTCCCGACGCGCGGTTGCCGGTGGTCATCCTGGCCTCCTGGGGGATTGCGCTCGTCGAATATTGCTTCGCCGTGCCCGCCAATCGTTGGGGCTATGCCCATGGCATGACCGGCGGGCAGCTCAAGATCATCCAGGAGGTCATCACGCTGCTGGTCTTCTTCGTCTTCGCCGCGACGGTCCTCAAGGAGCCGATCGGCTGGCGTCACGCCGGAGCCTTCCTCTGCCTGATAGGCGCGGTCGGCTTCATGTTCGTTGGTCGGGCGCCCGCCTGATCATGGCTAACGAGCCCTCCGCGCAGGCTGAAACCGCCCAGGAGATGCGCACCGATCGGCTCGGCGCGTTCACAGATGGCGTGATCGCAATCATCATCACGATCATGGTGCTCGAGCTGCCGGTGCCGCACGGTACCACGATCGAGGCGCTGCGCCCGACGCTGCCGTTGCTCGGCGCCTATGCGCTCAGTTTCGTCAACGTCGGCATCTACTGGATGAACCATCATCACCTGCTGCATCTGGCGCGGCGGATCGACGGCAATGTGCTGCTGGCGAACCTGTTCCTGCTGTTCTGGCTCAGCCTCATCCCGTTCGTCATCCGCTGGGCGGGCGAGACCGAGATCAGCACCTTGCCCGTCGCCGCGTACGGAGTCGTGCTGACGATGGCCGCAGTGGGCTATCTGATCCTGGAACGGGCGATCATCCATGCCGAAGGCCGCGGGTCGGGGATCAAAAAGGCGTTCCAGTCTTCCGCCAAGGAGCGGCGGTCCATCGTCGGCTATGTCGTCGCGGTGCCGGCCGCGTTCGTCTCGGTGTGGCTCGCAGTCGCGCTCTATATCGCGGTGACCGGCATGTGGCTGATCCCGGATCGCCGGGTCGAGGAGCAGCTGCCCGACCCCGACTGAGCTCCCGCTTGCAAGGACCCGGCCCGCTTCCCACGTTTGCGCCGGAGCAAGGAGCGGGACGAATTGGAAAGCTGGCACGGGACGACGATTCTCGGCGTGCGCATCGATGGCCGCACGGTCATCGCGGGCGATGGGCAGGTGTCGATGGGCAACACGGTGATGAAGCCCAATGCGAAGAAGGTCCGGCGGCTCGGCGCCGAGGACAAAGTGATCGGCGGGTTCGCGGGCGCGACGGCAGACGCCTTCACGCTGTTTGAACGCCTCGAGAAGAAGCTCGAGGCGGCGAACGGCAAGCTGATGCGCGCCGCGGTCGAGCTCGCCAAGGACTGGCGGACCGACAAATTTCTGCGCAACCTCGAGGCGATGATGATCGTCGCGGATGCCGAGACGATGCTGATCCTGACCGGCAATGGCGACGTGCTCGAGCCCGAGGGCGGGATCGCGGCGATCGGATCGGGCGGCAATTATGCGCTCGCCGCCGCCAAGGCGCTGGTGGAGTATGAGAGGGACCCCGAGAAGCTCGCCCGGCGCGCCATGGCGATCGCTGCCGAGGTGTGCGTGTTCACCAACGACCGGCTGACGATCGAGACGGTGTAGTCGTCGATACGCCGTTCCGCCTTCGCTCAGTCGCTTCTCAGGATGAGCGAAGGTCGCCCAGTCCCCGCTCACCCTGAGTAGCCGCAAATTGCGGCGTATCGAAGGACCTGATCACAATCATGAACGACTCTCTTACCCCCAAGGCGATCGTCGCCGCCCTCGACGAGCATATCGTCGGCCAGACCGACGCCAAGCGCGCGGTCGCGGTGGCGCTGCGCAATCGCTGGCGGCGGCAGCGGCTCAGCGCCGAACTGCGCAACGAGGTCACGCCCAAGAACATCCTGATGATTGGGCCGACCGGCTGCGGCAAGACCGAGATCGCGCGACGGCTGGCGAAGCTGGCCGATGCGCCGTTCGTCAAGGTCGAGGCGACCAAGTTCACCGAGGTCGGCTATGTCGGGCGCGACGTCGAGCAGATCGCCCGCGACCTGGTCGAGGAGGCGGTGCGGCTCGAGCGCGAGCGGCGCCGTGGCACTGTGCGCGCCGCGGCGGAAGCGGCGGCGATGGAGCGGCTGCTCGATGCGCTGACCGGCAAGGGATCGTCGGAGGCGACTCGCGCGGCTTTCCGCCAGCGCTTCGCCGACGGCAGCCTGGCGAACAGCGAGGTCGAGATCGAAGTCGCCGAGGCGGCGCAGATGCCGTTCGACCTGCCCGGCATGGGCGGCCAGGTCATCAACCTGGGCGAGATGATGGGCAAGGCGCTCGGCCAGAAGCCGGCCAAGCGGCGCAAGCTCAAGGTGCCCGACGCGTTCGCCCGGCTGCTCGAGGAGGAAGGGGACAAGCGGGTCGATCCCGACGACCTCAACCGCACCGCGCTCGCCGACGCGGAGGCCAACGGCATCGTCTTCCTCGACGAGATCGACAAGATCGCGGTCAGCGACGTGCGGGGCGGATCGGTCAGCCGCGAAGGCGTGCAGCGCGACCTGCTGCCGCTGATCGAAGGCACGACCGTTGCGACCAAATACGGACCGATCAAGACCGACCACATCCTGTTCATCGCATCGGGCGCGTTCCACGTCGCCAAGCCGTCCGACCTCCTGCCGGAGCTTCAGGGTCGCCTGCCGATCCGGGTCGAGTTGAAGGCGCTCACCGAGCAGGATTTCGTGCGCATCCTGTCCTCGACGCGAGCGAGTTTGACCGAGCAATATGCCGCCCTGCTGGCGACGGAGGGCGTGACCATCGCCTTTGCCGACGACGGGATCGCGGCGCTGGCGCGGATCGCGGCGGAGGTGAACGGAGCACTGGAGAATATCGGCGCTCGGCGGCTGCAGACCGTCATGGAGAAGCTGCTCGAGGAGGTCAGCTTCGAGGCGGAGGAACGCGGCGGACAGACATTGTCGGTCGATGGGGCGTTCGTCGAGAAGCAGCTCGCGAGCGTGGCGAGGAACGCCGATCTGTCACGGTACGTGCTCTAGGCCCGCCACCCCGGGCCCGACCCGGGGCGAGGCTTCTTTTTCCCGGTCGGTTCAAACTTTGGCCCTGTTCCCCGGTCAGGCCCGGGATGACGGTTCAGCACTCCGGTACCGCCACTCCACGCCTTGCGCGAAGGGGCTCCACAGGCTGGTCCGGACTCCCGCGATGCGCAGCCGGTCAGCGACCCACACGTTACAGGTGTTCAATGCGCTCGCCCGACCGACACCGCGGTAGAAGGCGTCGTCGGGCCCGTAGCCCGGATGGTCGATGCGCTGCGGCCGGCCGCGGGCGTCGAGCGCGAAGCCGGCGCGGATCGCGCTCCACAGGCGGCGATATTCCTCGGGGCGCAGGCGGATGGCGCGCGACTGCCATGCCGGATCGCTGGTCCATTCGACGTGCATCACGCGATCGCCACCGATCAGCGCGGCCGAGACGGTGCGCGGGCGAATGTCGCGCCAGCGCGGCGTGTCGAGATAGACCCGCCGCTCGCCCATCCCGAACGTCAGCCAGCGTGCGCGCGGATCGGGCCGCGCGAAGTCGGCGCGGGGCAGGAGCGGGCGCCAGTCGAGGCCCTCGGCGATGGCCGGCAGGATGAGGTCGGTGTGAATGCCGTTCGAGACGAGGTAGACGGTGGTACCGCTCGCGTCCTCCGACCAGGCACGGTTGACGGGCACCAGCGAGCCGATCAGCGCGGCGAGCAGGTAGATGAAGGGGATGGTCGCGAAGCCCAGCGCGACGCGCCTGGCGGAGTGGCGGCGTTTCCGTCTGCGTCGGGCCATGGCGGCAAGGTGACAGAAGCCGTCGCGCTTGTCTTCTCGCGACAGTTGTCGGGCCATCATTTTCGCAGCCGTGCCCCGCACGGCCGCGAAGCCCGCACGGCCCCGAAGCCCGCACGGCCGCGAAGATGGTCGGGGCGACAGGATTCGAACCTGCGACCCCCACACCCCCAGTGTGATGCGCTACCAGGCTGCGCTACGCCCCGACCGGGCCTGCCCGAAAGCAGGCGATGCGCGCTCTAGGCGGCAGGGCCGGGCAAGGCAAGGTCGCTCGGCTTGCTTGCGCAAGGCGCGCTGTGTTAGGCGCGGCGCCGTCCTTGGCAGCGCCCCCTTCGCGGGCGCGCCCGGCAACGACCACGCGGGGGCGCCCGCAACGAGAAAGTCTTCCCACCGATGAGCATCGCCACCCTTCTCGCCACCGTGCAGGCGACCGCTGCCGCTCCGGCCGCGGCGGCGGGCGGCGGCAGCGACTTCTTCCTGCAGATGGTCCCGCTGCTGCTGGTCTTCGTGATCTTCTACGTGCTGATGATCCGTCCCCAGCAAAGCCGTGCCAAGAAACATCAGGAGGCGATCGCCGCGGTGCGCAAGGGCGACGAAGTGATCACCGGCGGCGGCCTGCGCGGCCGGGTGACGAAGGTCATGGACGACGAGGTCGAGGTCGAGATCGCGGCCAACACGCGGGTGCGCGCGGTCAAGTCGACGCTGAGCTCGGTGGTCACTCGCGACGCGAAGCCGGCGAACGACTGATGCTCGACTTCCCGCGCTGGAAGGTGATTGCGATCAGCATCGTGATCCTGCTCGGCATCGTCTTTGCCGTGCCCAGCCTGTTCCCCAAGGCTCAGGTGGCGGGCTGGCCGCGGTTCGCGCCGAAGTCGCAGATCAACCTCGGCCTCGACCTCGCCGGCGGGTCGCACCTGTTGCTGGAGGCGGACACCGCCGATGCCTTGAAGCAACGCGTATCCGCCAAGGAAGCGGAAGTCTCGAGCGAGCTTGCCCGTGGTGATTCGCCCGTGGAAATCGGCGACATCTCGACGGGTGACGGACGGCTGTCGTTCATGGTCCGCAATCCCGCCCAGGTCGACGCCGCGGTCGAGCGGCTGCGTGCGCTCAGCAAGGGTGTCGGCCTGACAGGAGCGCGTGACTGGGACGTCAGCGTGATGGATCAGTCGCGGATCGTGCTGACGCCGACCGGCGATGGCACCGTGCGCGCACTGAAGGACGCGATGACCGTGGCGCGCGACGTGGTGCGGCGCCGGATCGATCCGCAGGGGACGAAGGAAATCACCGTCGTCACGCAGGGCCAGAACCGCATCCTGGTGCAGGTGCCCGGCGTCGAGAATCCCGAAGCGCTCAAGCAGCTGATCGGCCAGACCGCCCGGCTCGAGTTTAAGCTGGTCGATCTCACCGCCAATCCCGCCGAAGTCCAGCAGGGCCGGGCACCGGCAGGGAGCCAGGTGCTGCCGATGGCCGAGGGTGGCGGGTTCATCGCCGTCAAGCGGCGGGTCATGGTCTCGGGTGATCAGTTGACCAGTGCCAAGCAGAGCTTCGATCAGGACGGACGGCCGGACATCGCGATCGCGTTCAACTCGGCAGGTGCGCGGCGTTTCGGGCGCGTGACACAGGAGAATGTCGGCAAGCCGTTCGCGATCATCCTCGACAACAAGGTGCTGTCGGCGCCGACGATCCAGACCGCGATCCTGGGCGGTCAGGCGACGATCAGCGGCAACTTCACGACCGCGAGCGCCAACCAGCTTGCGGTCAGCCTCGCCTCGGGCAAACTGCCGGTGAAGCTCAACGTCATCGAGGAGCGCACGATCAGCGCCGACCTCGGCAAGGATTCGATTCACAAGGGCGCGCTGGCCTCCGGCGCGGCGATCGTCGCGGTGATCGTCTTCATGCTCGTCACCTACGGCCGGTTCGGAGTCTATGCCGACATCGCGCTGATCGTGAACGCCTTCCTGGTGCTCGGCATCATGGCCCTGCTCAACGCCACGCTGACCTTGCCCGGGATCGCCGGCTTCGTGCTGACGATCGGCGCCGCGGTGGATGCCAACGTGCTGATCAACGAGCGCATCCGCGAGGAGATCAGGCGCGGGCGCAAGATCCTCGACGCGGTCGAGACCGGCTATCGCGAGGCGTTCCGGGCGATCTTCGATGCGAACATCACCCACGCGATCTCGGCCGCGCTGATGTTCTATTTCGGATCGGGTCCGATCCGCGGGTTCGCCGTCGTGCTCGGCATCGGCATTCTCACCTCGGTGTTCACCGCGGTCTACTTCACGCGCATGCTCGTGGTGCTGTGGCTCCGCCGCGCGCGCCCCCGCGTCCTGCATATCTGAGGCCAGTGATGAAGCTGCTCAAACTCGTCCCCGATCACACCAACATCGACTTCATGCGGTGGCGCAATCTTGCGCTGGTGCTGTCGACGATCGCGACCGTGCTGGCGATCGGCTTCACCGCGTATCGCGGGCTCAACCTGGGCGTCGATTTCGCCGGGGGTCAGATGGTCCGCGTCAGCTTCCCCCAGCCGATCGACATCGAGAATCTCCGCAGCAAGATGGATTCGCTGCACGTCGGCGAATCGACGATCCAGGAGTTCGGCAACAACCGGACTTACCAGATCCGCTTGCCGAAGCCGCCCGGGCCTGACGCGATGTCGAACGCCGTCGTCACGAAGGTCCAGGCGTTCCTGCCCCAAGCCTATCCGGGCGCGAAGGTCGGCGCGGGAGAATCGGTGTCCGGCAAGGTGTCGGAGGAGCTCGCCGCCGACGGTGCCAAGGCGATCCTGTTCGCGATGCTCGGGATCGCGGTCTACATCTGGTTCCGCTTCGAATGGCAGTTCGGGGTCGGGGCGCTGGTCACGCTCGCCCACGACTTCGCCATGACGCTCGGGTTCTTCGCCTTCACCCGGCTGCAGGTCGATCTCAACGTCGTCGCGGCGTTCCTGACGATCATCGGCTATTCGCTCAACGACACGGTGGTCATCTACGACCGGATCCGCGAGAATCTGCGCAAGTATCGCAAGATGTCGATCCTGCCGCTGCTCAACCTGTCGCTCAACGAGACGCTGGCGCGGACGGTGGTGACATCGATCACGGTGCTGATCGCGCTGGCGCTGTTGATGCTGATCGGCCCCGAAGTGATCTTCGGGCTGTCGATCGCGATCTTTCTGGGGGTGCTGATCGGCACTTATTCGTCGATCTACATTTCGGCCCCAGTCCTCGTCTGGCTCGGCGTCAAGCCCGACAGTTTCCTGCGCAGCGAGGACGAGACCGGTCGCGCGGCACAGCCCGCCTGAGAATTCATCGGCCAGCAAGCGCACACGAGCCAAGCAGGCGCGGCGCGGCGCCATCCGTGGCTTGGCTCCGTCCCGCGCCCCCGCTAAGGAAGCTTCCATGGTAAAAACCACCCGTTCGGCGCTGCTGCTCGTAGCCGCGGCACTCGTCCTCCCCGTTGCCGGTTGCGCCGGCAAGAAGGTCAAGGGCGACACCGCCTACGTCGCGCGCGACGTCAACACACTCTACGCCCTCGCCAAGAAGAGCGCGGACCGCGGCAACTACGCCGATGCGGCCAAGCTGTTCGACGAGGTCGAGCGCCAGCATCCCTACTCGGTGTGGGCCCGGCGGGCGCAGCTGATGAGCGCGTTCAGCTATTACATGGCCCAGCAATATACCGACGCGATCAGCTCGGCGCAGCGCTTCATCAGCATCCATCCGGGCAACCAGGATGCGCCCTACGCCAACTATCTGGTGGCGATGAGCTATTACCAGCAGATCGCCGACGTCTCGCGCGACCAGAAGATCACGCAGCAGGCGTCCGACGCATTCGGCGAGCTGATCCGGCGCTACCCCGCGAGCCGCTACGCGACCGACGCGCGGCTCAAGGTCGACCTCATCAATGACCATCTCGCCGGCAAGGAGATGGAAGTCGGGCGGTTCTACCAGCGCTCGGGCAACTGGCTCGCCGCGACGACCCGCTTCCGCACGGTGGTCGACAAGTACCAGACGACCAGTCACGCACCGGAGTCGCTGGAGCGGCTGGTCGAATGCTATCTTGCGCTCGGCATCCCGGACGAGGCCAAGAAGGCCGCGGCCGTGCTTGGCGCAAATTACCCAGGCACGACCTGGTACAAGCACAGCTACGATCTCATCCGGCGCACCCAGCCGCGGACCTGACGGGCGCGGGGCGGCCTCGATGCTGGGCCAGCTCGCCATCCGTGACGTGGTGCTGATCGACCGGCTCGAGCTCGACTTCGAGCGGGGGCTGGGGGTGCTGACCGGAGAGACCGGTGCGGGCAAGTCGATCCTGCTCGACGCACTGGGCCTGGCGCTGGGCGCACGCGCGGACAGCGGCCTGGTCCGTGCCGGGCAGGACGGCGCGACGGTCTCGGCCGAGCTGATGCTTTCCCCGGGCCACCCCGCGCTTGCGCTGCTTGCCGAGCAGGGCATCGAGGTGGAGGCCGGGGAGCCGCTCACACTGCGCCGGACGGTGAAGTCGGACGGCGGCAGCCGCGCGTTCGTCGGGGGCATGAGCGTGTCCGCCGCGACCCTGCGCGAGGTCGGCGCGCTCGCGATCGAGGTCCACGGCCAGCATGACGACCGCGGGCTGCTCAACCCGCGGGGGCACCGGGCACTGCTCGACAGTTTTGGGCGGATCGTGACGACACGCGTCGCCGCCGCATGGTCCACGCTCTATGCGCTCGAGGCTCGGTTCGCCGATGCGCGACGCGCGATCGAGGATGCGGAACGGGACCGCGAGTGGCTGACCTTCGCCGTTGACGAGATCGCCGGGCTCGCCCCCGAACCGGGCGAAGAGGCGGCACTGGCCGAAGATCGAGCGGCGATGCAGGCGGGAGCGCGGGCAGGGGAGTCGCTCGCCGGTCTCGACGAGTTGCTCGGCGGCTCGGACGGGGCCCTGGCGCAGTTGCGCAGCGCGGCGCGCAGGATCGAGCGGGGTGCGGCCGAGCACCCGCTGCTGGGCGAGGCGCTGGCCGCACTCGATCGGGCAGTGATCGAGGCGAGCGAGGCCGAGCAGCGCATCGAGCGCGCGGCCGAGGCGATGGCGTTCGACCCGGCGCGGCTGGAAGCAATCGAGAGCCGTCTGTTCGACATCCGCGCGCTCGCCCGCAAGCACCGGGTCGAGGCCGACGGGCTGGCGGCGCTGAAGGA